>NZ_JADEWV010000243.1 GCF_015207455.1 Microcoleus sp. LEGE 07076 | reverse complement strand
CTCTTTACTCCCCGCCAGTTCTCAGCAGCCGATCGCGAATGCCTGAAAGTTGCACTTTTGTGCTGACGGGCGATCGAGGTTGGGGCATTTCGGTATCGGGCCAGTTCGGTAAGTCGTTACAGGGACACGACTCGGGTGGCATGGCATTTTTGGCGAACACTACGGGCATGGCGCAGCGGGCGCAGGGACTGATTTCCCATGCTGGTGTCAGCAGTTGGGCAATTGTTTCGTTTGTGCCTTGTAGGTAGCAGTCTCCGCTGTCGGGGGAGATGATTTTTTGCCAGCACTCTTCAAATTCGTTACTGTAGCGATCGCCCGCAATTACCGATTTGGGCAGCAGCGCTTCGGAACCTTTGCGAATTAATACTTTTTTGCCTAGCTGAAACCAGTAAGCAATATATTTTCTTACTTCACTATTTGATGCCATAAGTTTTAGTCTATCCTGCGACTAATTGATAATTTTAGGCTGGAAAATTGAATTTTGTACTCTTGTCTCTTTAAACATTTTATATTTGACATTTTTTCAAATGGGAGCATCTGGGGCTTGGTAAAAAGCATTTTTTTTAGTGCTGTACTCGCTCCCACGCGCTTGCACAAGGCATCCTATTGAAGAGTTCGCACTGTAGAAGTTCGAGCGCCGATTCTGCCTTCAAATGTTGGCTGTTTCGCGTATCTGATTGTTGTGCGGGTTGGTTGATGGACTACGTTCAAAGCTGTAGGTGATTTTTGTTGTTGAGTTTGCAATATCAGTTAAAATTATAGCTGAAAATAAGCTATAATTTGCCACAGGCAAAGGGGATTTTTTGATTTTTTTGATCGGGCGATCGGGCTGTTAATTGTTTGCTGGCGGCAGCGGCGTACCCAAGGCGCTCAGATTTAAGGCGTAACCTCCGGTGATGAGATAAACAGAATTGGCGATCGCCCCGATTTGGCGGACAAGAGTGCCGAGGCGATCGCGAAACAGCCGCCCCGCCGGATAAGCAGGCACAACGCCCCATCCGGTTTCTTCTCCTACTAAAATTACATCGGCTGCGGTTGACTTCAAAGCGCCAAGCAAATCTTGCTGGACATTAGCCCAAACCTGCGCTTCTTGTTCCAAAAGATTCGCCGTCCAAGTTCCCACCGAATCAATTAACAAGCAATCAGAGGGCGATGCCTTTCGCACAACGGCCGGTAATTCGATCGGCACTTCGAGAGTTTCCCAATCAACTAGACGGCGATTTCGGTGCTGTTCGAGGCGGCGCATCCACTCCAAATCTGTTTCATCAACCAGGCCTGTAGCCACATAGATTACTTGTTTTCCCGAACCTGCAGCTCGAGTTTCAGCCCATTCACTTTTGCCGCTTCGGGCCGGCCCAGTTACTAAAATTAATTGTCTCAATGCCCTTGGTTCTGAGTGAGTCATTAGTTATTAGTCAGCAGTCCGAGGCCATCCGTCAGTCAACAGTAGGGTGCCTCAGTTTAGTCATTCGCGGGCGATCGCCAAAAGTCTCATTTAGGGGCCGGATCTATTCCGGGCGTGCGTCATTCTATTTGAGATTTGGGATGCAAGGATTGATTCGACAGATAAATCACGTGGCGGGTACCATCAAGAAATTATTGGTCAGTTTTGAGATTCTGAGGAAAGTCACAAAAATTTTATGCTTCTGACACACCATAGATTAGTTCTATCCGTTTTTGGGCTCGGTCACACACAAAGGATTAAACACAATTAGCAATTACCGATTAGCAATTACCGATTAGCAATTACCGATTATGATTTAAACTGCCAAGGGCTAAATGCTTTTTAAGCGATAATACCATTGATGAGACAAGATCCGAATCTGTCGATCGATCACCCCAATATTTCCAAAGCTGTTATAGCGGTTCTCAAGCTTTGTGAGGTATGCCGGATACTTCCACTCCTGCCTATGCCCTATGCCCAAGGAGCCCTATGCCCACTCCTAGCACCTCATGTTACGCTCGAAAGGCTATATTTATGCCAGATCGTCCTCAGATATCAGCAATAATTTGCACCCATAATCGCGCGGCCTATTTAGCAGGGGCGATCGACAGCTTGCTGCTACAGGATTTTCCCGACAATTTTGAAGTAGTAGTAGTGGATAACGCTTCTAGCGATTATGCCAGTCCCGAAAGCCCGACTTCGCGCACCCGCGAGGTAGTAGAAGCCCGACTGGGCGATCGGCGCCTCAAGTACGTCTGGGAACCCGAAGTCGGTCTGTCAATCGCCCGGAACACCGGCGCCCAGCAAGCTCGCAGCGAAATATTAGCTTATCTCGACGACGACGCTGTTGCTGAGTCAAATTGGCTCAGGGAACTGCACAGCGCTTATCAAAGCAACCAAAAACTAGCCGTAGCCGGTGGCAAAGTTAACTTGCTGTGGCCTTCTGGAGTCAGCCCACCCGCATGGCTGTCACCAGGATTGGCCCAAAACTTGGGAGAATACGATTTAGGCGATACTTGCCAGTACGTGACTGCTGCGGGTTTGACTCCCAGGGGTGTAAACTACTCGATCCGGCGCGCTTTTCTCGAACAAATTGGCGGCTTCGATGTCAAACTCGGTAGAGTAGGTAAAAAGTTGCTGTCAAATGAAGAATTGCGCGCCACAGAATTAGCATTAGAGTTAGGTTGGCAAGTGGTTTATCTGCCCTCTGCCCTAGTGCTGCACAATGTCGCCCCAGAACGGCTTAACAAAGCTTGGTTTCTAGAGCGCGGGTGGTGGCAAGGCATCAGCGAGTGTTATCGGGAACAATTGTCCGATCGAGCCGGTATTGCTCAGCTTGGGCGCGGGGCTGAAAGAATATTGAGAGGTGTCTGGAAGTCTTTTAAATACATTAGAGATCCAGGAGTGCGCTTTGAAAATTTCGTTTTTGCCTGGGGTCAAATCGGTTATTTGAGTGCAGCCCTCCGCGGCCTGATTTTTCTGCCGAAATCCACCAGCAGGCATTAGGCTATAAGCAATATCCCTCACCGCTCAACTTGTCGGCCCTACCACCGTGCCGATCGCAATTCATCCACAACAACTCGACCGCATTCAGGTTTAACCACTCGATTATGACATCTAGTTCATCAAAGATTCCGGTTTCAGTTCTCATTCCGGCAAAAGACGAAGAACTTAATCTACCCGCGTGTCTGGCCAGCATTGCCAGGGCGGATGAAGTTTTCATGGTTGATTCCCAAAGCAGCGATCGCACGGTAGAAATTGCCATCAGCAGCGGTGCAAAAATAGTGCAATTCTACTTCAACAACCGCTGGCCCAAAAAGAAAAATTGGTCTTTGGACAACCTGCCCTTTCGCAACGAATGGGTCTTAATTGTCGATTGCGACGAGCGCATTCCCCCGGAACTTTGGGACGAAATCGCCAGGGCGATCGAAGACCCCAATTTTGAAGGCTACTACCTCAACCGCAAAGTCTTCTTTTTAGGTCAATGGCTGCGTTACGGCGGTCGATATCCAGACTGGAATTTGCGTTTGTTCAAGCATCAAAAAGGCCGTTACGAAAATCTCGGCACCGAATCAGTCCCCAATACAGGTGACAACGAAGTTCACGAACACGTTATTTTATCCGGTCAAGTCGGCTACTTAAAACACGATATGATCCACGAGGATTACCGAAATTTATTTCACTGGATCGAGCGTCACAACCGCTATTCTAATTGGGAAGCTCGCGTTTATTACAATATTCTTCTCGGTCAAGGCGACAGCGGTACTATCGGCGCAAACTTATTTGGAGATGCCGTACAGCGGAAGCGATTTCTCAAAAAAGTTTGGGTGAGGCTGCCTTTTAAACCAATGCTCAGATTTATTTTATTTTACTTCATTCAATTAGGCTTTTTGGATGGAAAAGCTGGGTATATTTATGCAAGGCTATTGAGTCAATACGAGTATCAAATTAATGCCAAACTTTACGAATTGAGCTGCTGCGGCGGCCAGTTGAATGTGGCAGAACCTGAGACTCTCTTACCGCCGCCAGTAGTTAGAAGTCAGGAGACTGAAGTTAAATCGCCGTAAAATTGTGCGCGGCAAACATACTTCTTATATAATTAATCATTCCCATAAAAAATCTAACACCCAACTCCCCGACTTCTTGAAAAAGTCGGGCAGCAAACTTAGGTTGTGCAAGTATTTTTGAAGCTGTAGCGGCGGGTTTACCAACAATGTTTGCCAAAAACCCACAATCTCCTAAACCCGCCCTCACCTAACAGTAAATCACTCAAACAAGTCCGGTATCTAACATCAGTTATGCCAGTGTTTTTGAAGCTGTAGGGGCGGGTTTCACCAACAATATCTGCCAAAAACCCACAATCTCCTAAGCCCGCCCCCACCCAACACTAAATCACAATCTACCTCTTTCTAAATACAAGGGGCGGGTTTCACCAAAAATATTGGAAGCTAGCCAAGGCATAAATAAACCTGCCTCACCTTTCCTTCCCTAAACCAGCAGAAAATTAGCCGGTGCAATCGAATTGGCACTCACTCCAATCATAATGCCCAACTCCTCTCCTGTCAAGACATTTTTGATAATTGTCCCCCGATCGTTTTGAGTGATTTCCAACTGACCAAAACTCAAACCACCGCTTAGTGCGATCGAATCTTGACCCACAGTAAAATCAGCAATAATATCAAATCCTTGACCAGATTTTAGTACAAAGATATCATTGCCGCTACCGCCAATCAAACTATCATTCCCCAATTCTCCGTAAAGAATATCATCACCTTTTCCGCCCAGGAGAGTATCGTTATCTTCCCCGCCGTAAAGAGTATCATTTCCTTCACAGCCTCCCAAGATATCTGCGCCTTCGTTACCGCTAATAAAATCGTTACCTTCGCCGCCGCAGATGGTATCTGAGCCCTGATTTCCCAACAAGTAATCATCTCCGTCACTACCAAGGATGATGTCATCACCTTTGCCCCCATATAAAGTGTCATTACCCTTCCCACCATCAATGAAATCATCATTTCGATTTCCGTAAACGATATCATCACCTTCGCGGCCATTTATGGAGTCATTGCCTTTACCTCCAAAGATTAAATCATTGCCCAAGTCGCCAAGAATAATGTCATTATTTTGATCTCCAAATAAGATGTCATCACCTGTACCGCCGCTGATGAAGTCGTTGCCTTGATTGCCGTTGAATATGTCGCGAGTGTTGCCGCCGTATAAGTTATCATTGCCAGATTTGGCATCGAATATGTTGCCGTTGTTGCTGCCGAGAAATTCATCATTTTTGGCAGTACCTATTTGAAGGCCTGGTATACCGAGTATGGTGTTTTCAACTGCATTGGGTTGGTTTAAGTTGGGATAGGCAATTGTGTCGCAGATGCACTCGTCATTTGGCGCAGGCGTCGGTGCGGGTGCAGGCGCAGGTGCGGGTACGGGTGCAGGCGCAGGTGCGGGTGCAGGAGTAGGTGTCGGTGCAGGAGTAGGTATTGGTATTGGTAGGGGTGCAGGCGTTGGCGTGGGTAGGGGTGCAGGAGTTGGCGTCGGTGCAGGTGCAGGAGTTGGCGTGGGTGCGGGTGCAGGAGTTGGCGTCGGTGCAGGAGTTGGCGTGGGTGCGGGTGCAGGCGCAGGCGTCGGTGCGGGTGCAGGCGCAGGCGTCGGTGCGGGTGCAGGCGTCGGTGCGGGTGCAGGCGTGGGTACGGGTGCAGGAGTTGGCGTGGGTACGGGTGCAGTGTCATTGTCAGTATTAGTAACTGCGACATCATCCGCATTAACACCGCTGTAATTGGTATCCGTACTGGTAGCAGCAGCAGTGACAATATTGTAAGCAACATTGCCATCTACTACTAAGTCATCTACTCCGGTGACGGTGACTGTTTGGGGAGTATTCCAGTTAGCAGAGGTGAAAGTTAAACTCGGTTTATCTATTGTCCCTTCAGCAGTGTTGCTGCTAGTTAATCCGATCGACACATCTGCTGTAGGCTGGCTATTGAGAACTACCGTGAAATTAGCTGTTCCGCCCGCTTCGGTTGTGGTTAAACCGCTGGTGGGAGTGACGGTGATGCCTTTGGTGTCGTTATCAGTGTTGGTAACTGCGACATCATCCGCATTAACACCGCCGTAATTGGTATCCGTACTGGTAGCAGCAGCAGTGACAATGTTGTAAGCAACAGTCCCATCTACTACTAAGTCATCTACTCCCGTAACCGTGACTGTTTGGGGAGTATCCCAGTTAGCGGGTGTGAAAGTTAAACTCGGTTTATCTATTGTCCCTTCAGTAGTTTTATCGGAAGTCATCCCAACAGTCACATCTGCTGTAGGCTGGCTGTTTAGAACTACCGTAAAAGTAGCATTTCCACCCGCTTCGGTAGTTGTTAATCCGGCAGTCGGACTGACCGAAATTCCCGCAGTATCATCATTTTGAATCGTAGTGCTGACTGGAGAACCGATAATATTAGCAGATCCGGTCGCTGTGGCGTTGCTTAGAGTTAGTGCTAAAGTTTCGTTAGGTTCGACAATACGATCGCCCGCAATATCCACCGCAATAGTCGCTATGCTAGCATTGGCCGCAAAACTAATCGTACTGCCAGTAGCCGTGACTCCTGTTCCGGTAACATTGGTGTTGTTGTAATCTGCACCGTTGGTTGCGGTTCCCCCAAAGCTAAAATCGATGCTGCTACTTTGGTTGATTTCTCCGGTGCGAGTAACGGTGAAACTTACCGTTTGAGTGCCACTATTTCCCTCAGTGATGCTAGCGGTACTGCCGACAACGCTGTAAGTAATCTCGTTATCCGTAATCTGGGCATTCACAGGCCCGATCGCCAAAGTTGTTGGATAATTGGGATCTGTACTGTTGGTAATCGCGTGAGTTAATACACTGGTATGGGGACCTTCCAATACTGTGTCATCAACAGCGCGGACGGTGACTGTTTGCGGAGTGATGCCGTTAACATTGGTGAAGGTTAAAGTTTGCGCCGCGGCAAAAGTCGTTCCATCCAAGCTAACCTCTGCTTGAGCATCTGCCGTTACGGTAATTTGAACGTTGCTTGTGGGAAGGGTGTTCAATTGTACAGTATAAGTATCCGTATTCCCGCCTTCTGTTACTTCCGTACTGCCGACAGATTGAGTGACGGTAACGCCCGGAGAGTCGTTGTCTGTGTTGGTAACAGAGACATCGGCTGGGTTGAGATTGTTGTAGTTCGTGTCAGCGGTAGTGGTGTCGGCGGCGGTGATAATTTGGTAGTTAATATCGCCGTCAGCTACTAAATCATCTACTCCGGTAACGGTGACAGTTTGGTAAGCGTTCCAATTGGTTGAATTAAAGGTGAGGCTAGCGGGTAAAACTGTGCCTTCTGCGGTGTTGCTGCTGGTTAAGCCGATAGTGACACCTGCTGTTGGTTGGCTGGTTAAGCGGATGTCAAAAGTGGCTTGGGTACCCGTTTCGCTGGTATTGCCACTAATCGGGAGAATGTCAAATCCGGCGGTGTCGTTGTCGGTGATAGTGAAACTACCTGCGGTGGTGGTTCCTAATACGATGCCTGCCGATGGATTGCTAATCGTGAGGTTGGCGGTTTCGGTAATTTCGGCGATTTGGTCATCGGCAATGGTGAAGGTGACTTGTCCGCTGTTTGTGCCATTGGCGATGGTAATTTGGGTGGGAATGGTGCCGGTGAAATCCGCGGCAGTCGCTGTTCCTGCTAAGGCGAGGTTAACGGTTTGGTTGCCGGCTACGGGTGCGTTGGTAGTAGCGGTGATGGTGATGCTGGTTGTTCCGGCTTCGGTGCCGATAGTCGGGGTAACTGAGAGGTTGACGTTGGGGAAGTCGTTGTCGGTAATCGCAATACTTTGAGTGGTGTTTGTTCCCAACACTATCCCAGCCGAAGGATTGCTGATAGCTAAAGTTGCGGTTTCGTTGCCTTCAATTAAAACATCATCGACAACCGTAAATGTGACTGTTCCTGTGGTTTGTCCGGTGGGAATGGTGATGGTTGTACCGCTGAGGTTGTAGTCGCCGGCGGTGATATTTGTTCCTGTGACGCCAAGGTCAACGGTTTGAGGGCCTGTAACTGCTTGGGATGCGGTAGCGGTGACGGTGATGGCGGTGGTTCCGGCTTCGGTGCCTGCGTTACTGCTAACTGAGAGGTTGACGTTCGGGAAGTCGTTATCGGTAATCGCAATATTTTGAGTGATGTTTGTTCCCAACACTATCCCCGCCGAAGGATTGCTGATAGTTAAAGTTGCTGTTTCGCTGCCTTCAATTAAAACATCATCGACAACCGTAAATGTGACTGTTCCTGTGGTTTGTCCGGTGGGAAT
>NZ_JADEWV010000242.1 GCF_015207455.1 Microcoleus sp. LEGE 07076 | reverse complement strand
TTAATCTGCGTTAATCCCTTGTCATCTGCGGTTAAGGAATTATCTTTTTTTTACCGCAGATGAGGGCAGATTAACACAGATTAACGCGGATGAATTAGATTTATTTTGGTTGACTGTTGACTGTTGGCTGTTGACTGTTAACTGTTAGTTGTTAGTTGTTATTGGGAATTGAGAATTAGAAATTGGGAATTCGCAGCAAGTAACCAATAACCAATAACCAATAACCAATAACCAATAACCAATAACAACTAACCAATAACCAATAACAACTAACAACTAACCAATAACAACTAACCAATAACAACTGACTAATCTGCGTTAATCTGCGTTAATCCCTTGTCATCTGCGGTTAAGGAATTATCTTTTTCTTTACCGCAGATGAGGGCAGATTAACACAGATTAACGCGGATGAATTAGATTTATTTTGGTTGACTGTTGACTGTTGACTGTTGACTGTTGACTGTTAACTGTTAGTTGTTAGTTGTTATTGGGAATTGAGAATTAGAAATTGGGAATTCGCAGCAAGTAACCAATAACCAATAACAACTAACCAATAACAACTAACCAATAACAACTAACCAATAACAACTAACCAATAACAACTAACCAATAACAACTAACAACTAACAACTAACAAATTAACAGCTAGCTTTCAGCGGAATCTCGATCGCAAATTCTGCACCTTGTCCGGGCGAAGAAGTACATTTCAGCGAGCCTTTATGTCTGTCGGTAACAATTTGATAGCTAATTGACAAGCCCATCCCAGTGCCTTTTCCCACAGGTTTAGTAGTAAAAAATGGGTTAAAAAGCCGAGTGCCTACAGTCTCTGGTATTCCCGGCCCGTTGTCAGCAATCCGAATCGTCACTCGATCGGGTTTGGACATTTCAGTTTTGATAGAAATCATACTAGGATTTTGCCGCATCTCGTCAGCATTACGCCGCATATCCCTTTCTTCCAAAGCATCTAAAGCATTGCTCAGAACATTCATAAATACTTGATTTAGCTGTCCGGCATAACATTCTACTAAGGGCAACTTACCGTACTCTTTAATCACCTCAATTTCTGGCTGATTGTGTTTGGCTTTGATCCGGTGCTGCAAAATCATCAGAGTGCTATCTATGCCGTCGTGAATGTTAACTGCTTTCATTTCTGCTTCGTCCATGCGGGAGAAGGTTCGCAGAGATGCTACAATTTGCTGAATTCTGTCTGCACCGACTTTCATTGAGGAAAGCAGTTTTGGTAAGTCTTCCATCAGAAAATCGAGTTCAATAGTTTCTACTTCCTCTGTAATTTCCGGGACTGGATCTGGATAGTGCATTTGGTAAAGTTCGATCAGGTGCAGCAAGTCTTGAGTATATTCATTAGCGTGGCTGAGATTGCCGTAAATAAAGTTAACTGGGTTGTTTATTTCGTGGGCTACTCCTGCGACGAGTTGACCGAGAGATGACATTTTTTCGCTTTGAACTAACTGCGATTGAGCGCTGGTTAATTGCTCCAATGTTTGCTCTAGTTCGCGAGCTTTATTGCAAGTTTGGGTGTAAAGATCGGCTTGATTGAGGGCGATCGCCAATTGAACTGTAATCGCTTGCAACAATTCAACTTCGCTGTCGCTCCAAGGCCGCACAGAACTGCTGTTGCAGCAGCTAATTGCACTTATTACCCCGGAAAGCGCCTGCATGGGGATGACTAATACAGATTGGTAGCCCATTGCTCCAACTGTTTGTTTCCACACAGGATCGGCGACTGTTTCGACATCATCCACCCGCAGCATTTCCATCCGCAAGATTTGTGATCCAACAATACCGAAATCTGAAGCTTGATAGCCACCTGTGAAATCAGGAAGTTCCCGGAGGCGAGATTCTTTAATTATCTCCCAGCAAGGCTGTTCTCCGCCGTCGCGGTACCAGGCAAAATTGCAGCGATCGATCTTCAGGAAAGCGCGAATTTCCTCAACTGCGACTGTAATAATGCTGTCGAAGTCGAGGGAGTTGCGGATTTGAGCGGTGAGAATGTTGAGCAATTTTTCTCGCTCTGCCTGCTGCTTGAGTTTGGCTGACGATCGCCTCAAGCTAATTTCTGCTAGCTTGCGATCGGTAATGTCTTCGGTAACAGCTAATAGATATTGCGGTTTGCCACCAGCATCAAGTATTGATGTTTTTTTTGTGTGAAATATCCGCGATTCTCCTTTACCGGTTTCAATCTCTTGTTCGCTTATTTCTACAGTTTGACCGTTGTCAAGAACTTCTCGGTCTTTGGCGCTGAAAACATTAGCTTGTTCTGTTGGGAAAAGGTCGAAATCATTTTTGCCTATAACTTCTGGTGCAGTGAAACCGAGCAACTCTTCGGCGACTGGGTTCCACAGTACAAATCGCAGTTCTTCGGCTTCCTTGGCAACCACTGCTACGGGTATGGTTTTGAGCACTGATTCCATAAAGTTTTGAGTGCGTTGCAGTTCGGCTTCTGCCTGTTTGCGATCGCTAATATCTCGGACGTTGGCAATGATGTTAACATTGCCGTTGAGATGGATTTTGGACAGAGCAATTTCTGCATCAAAGGTTGAACCGTCGTTGGGACGCTTGGCTTTCCATTCCACGCGACCTGTTTCGCCGACCAATACTCTTTGCCAAAGTTTTGCCATTTGTTCGAGAGAATTGCCGTCGGTAGAATAGTCGTTTTTAATTGATAACTTTGTTGCTTGTTCCTGGGTCACTCCGTACATTTCTAACATTCGATTGTTGACATCGATAATGTTGCCGTCTAAATCGTGAATTAAGATAGCGTCGTAGACATTATTAAAGATGGTTCGCAGGTTTTGCTCGGAAACTTGCAGCGCTGCTTCTGCTTGTTTGCGATCGCCGATTTCTTGTTCTAACTGAGCGACTGCTTGGGAAAGTTCTGCCGTGCGATCGCTCACTCTGTCTTCTAACTCGGCTGCTGCTTGCCGCAGGGCTGCTTCGGCGGCTTTGCGATCGGTAATGTCGATCGCCGTGCCGAACAATTTTAGCACCTTGCCGCTGGCATCGGTTTCGGCGCGGCCCAAGGCATTGAGATGCCGCGGCGTGCCGTCGGGACGGTAAAAGCGGTAGTCAAAATCAAAGGGAATACCGAAGTCAAGCCCTCGCTGCACTTCCGTCCTCCACAATTCCAAATCTTCTGGATGGATCAGAGCGACTTGTTCTGCTCTAGTGGGTGCTGTGGAAGTCGGTTCGAGTCCGAAGATGCGGAAGAGTTCTTCAGACCAAGTGATGGTTTCGGTGGCTGTGTCGAGTTCCCAATTGCCGACGTGGGCGAGTCTCTGGGCTTCTTTGAGCTGCCGCTGGCTTTCGCGGATGGCGGTTTCGGCAACTTTGCGATCGGTAATGTCGAGCAATACGCCGCAAAATACAATTTCGCCGGTTTCGCTGCGGGTGGGCGTGGAGTCGCCCTGCCACCAGCGAATTTCGCCGTTTGGCTTGACTAACCGCGCTTCGTAGTGCCAGGGAGAGACATTTTCGACGGCTTCGTTGACGCAAGCGATGAAGCTTTCCAAGTCTTCGGGGTGGACGCGGGAAATGAATGTATTGATGTCTCCCATGATTTCTGCTGCTGTGACGCCGGCGATATTTTCGATGCCATCGCTCATGTAGTCCACTCTCCACACTCCATCGCGGCTGCAAAATTGAAACAGAGTTCCGGGGATGGTGGCCGCGATGGTTCGGAACTTGGCTTCGCTGGCGGTGAGGGCGGCAAAAGTCTGGCGCAGTTCGGCGGTGCGGGCTTCAACTCTGCGTTCTAGTTCGGCGTTGGCGTGTTGCAACGCTGCTTCTGCCCGTTTGCGATCGGTAATGTCGGTGGCTGTACCGGTGGTGCCGAGGACGTTTCCGCTGTCGTCGTGCAGGGCGATCGCGTTGAACATCAAATGTTTGATGCTGCCGTCTTTGGCGATTTGGGTGGTTTCGTGCTGAAAAACTGATTCTCCCCGAAGCAGGCGGGCGAAAACTGCTAAATCTTTCTGGCCTTGTTCTGGTGTCACAAAGTCGGAGAATAATCTACCGATCATTTCTTCTGGTTCGTAACCGTAGATGTATTTAACTGCTGGGTTGACGAAGCTGTAGCGCCCAGTTCCATCCACAGACCAAATCATGTCTTGGGAGGTTTCTACCAGGGTGCGGTATTTGGTTTCGCTGGCTTTGACGGCTTCTTCTGCTGCTTTGCGTTCCGTCATGTCCCGGGAGACGCCGACAGTCATTGTGACTTGGCCGTCTTGATTGCGGATGGGTGTTTTGACTGTACTAAACAGCCGCACTTCTCCGTCGTGTCGCACCACGGGTTCTTCGGGAATTTGCAGAGTTTGTCCGGTTTCAAATACGAAGGTGTCATCTTTGATGTACTGGAGGCTATGGTCGGGATCGGCGAAAGGTGCGTCTGTGATGCCTTCAAGTTCCTGTTCGCTCATGCCGTAATAATTGCGGAATGCTTGATTTGCCCAGACGATTTTTGATTGGGGGCCTTTGACTAATACCATATCGCCGATCGAGTCGAGGATTTGGTGATATTTTTGCTCGCTGTCGCGGAGTTTCTGCTGGGCCAATTCGATTTCTGCTATTTGTCTCTGGGTTTGCAAGTGCAGTTCGGCCTGATAAATTGCAACTGCTAAATGGTCGCCTACTTGTCTGGCAAATTCAATTTCGTCTTCCTGCCAATCGCGGGGTTGGCCGCAGGAGTGAATGCACAGCAATCCCCACAAATGTTGTCCTTGCAGTAGGGGTACGACTAAGTTGGCTCTGATTTGAAATCGCTTGAGGATTTTGAGGTGGCAGGGGCTCAACCGGGCTTTGTAGATGTCGGTGACTGCTTGAACGTATCCTTTGGCGTAGTTTGCTGCAAATTGTTCGCCGAAGCAGTGGTCGTGGACTTTTGTTCCTAGGGATGGGCTGTATTGGGGAAGTACGTCTTCTGATACGACTTCGCCGTCGTTCCATTGGGATTCGGGAATGAAGCGGTAGACGGCGACTCGATCGGCATTTAGGAGTTGGCGGACTTCGGTGGCTGTGATTTTGAATATTGTGTCTAAGTCTAGGGATTCGCGAATTTTGCTAATGACTCCCATCAGTGCTTGCAGCTTTTTGAACCAGGTTTGAGACTGCATTTCTCTTTCTAGGTGAGCTAGCTTTTCGCGCAGGTTGGTTACTTCTTGATACAGGTATTGATGAAACATAATGCTATTTTTTTAGTTGTTTTGCGGTTTGGTGTCGAGGTTGATTGCATCCCTATATCGCTCTGCAAGTTGAGCTTGGTAAATCACAAGGGCAAACGACAAATTTTCCTGTTTCTCCTAGCACTTAGCAGCCACTGACGCTGCATTTCCGTATTTTTTCTAGATTGGGAGGTCTTCGAGCCAGCATCTTAACTTCGGTATATTTACTGAGAAAGCGGGCGATCGATGATTTGCTACTGCATAAATTGTCAATTATTGAGAATGATACTCACAAAACTTACGTATAAACCCGGCTGCTCAACCCGATCGCCTCACGGGAAGTTCTGCACGTGGCAACCTGAAACGGGGTTCGATCGCCCGAGGGCTGGCAACGTCTTAACTAATTGTCACATTTTTTTCAGATTGCCTTCTGTTCTAATTGTCACCCTTTTATTATGACTGCAAATTCGAGCGATGGTTTCCTGGGTTTTGTCATCGAATATCCTGTCTGGAGCGCCTCTGTTAAAATTTGTTTCTAATGTAGCCGATCGGCTTTTCTCTAGTTTTGGGTTATACTCGATTTATCTATTATCAGTGATCTTTTATACGCTTTTGGGGGCAATCCGAGCTTTTCGATAATTTTGCTGGCACTTTAGTTGTTTTATATTATCGGTTTTATTTGTTAAATTGATTACAATATGCCAGACAAAGTTAGATTAAAGTTCGATCGCTCTTGGACACCGCAGATGCTCCCCAAAAATCAGCTTTGAAACCATCAAAAGTCAATCACTTTCAACTTTGATTACTGACTATTCTTACCTCCTCCAATTCTGACTTCTGACTCCTGGTCTTAACAAAAAGACTTTTTCAGCAAGCCATACTTACTTAGGCGTTATTTTTTTGTACTTTCTGTTGATTTGCTATTATTTGCTTGCCGGAGCAGTTTTTAGGATTTTTCTAGCTTCCTCAATACTTTGCAAAACCCGTTTTCCCGAATCAATAAAAGCTGCTTTTTCGGCATCAGTGAGTTCGAGTTCTAGTATTTGTTCGATTCCTCGATATCCCAAGCGGCAGGGGACTCCTAAAAAAATATCTTGCACGCCGTATTGACCGTGCAAATAAACCGAGCAAGGTAAGAGTCTAGACTGATTTAATAAAATAGATTCTACCATCAAACAGGCAGCAGATGCGGGTGCAAAATAGGCACTACCTGTCTTCATTAGTCCGACAATTTCTGCGCCCCCGTGGCGAGTCCGATGTACGATGCGATCGATCGCCACAGCATCCATAAGCTGACTAATGGGAATACCGTTAACAGTAGAATAGCGGGGCAAAGGAACCATTAAATCGCCGTGAGAACCGAGGACAGTTGCATTGACTTCAGCAATTGAAACGCCCAATTCCATGGCAATAAAAGTTTGAAAGCGGGCGGAGTCGAGAATTCCCGCCATCCCCATGACTCGGTGTTTTGGTAAACCGGTAGCTTCCCACGCTAAATAAGTCATGATATCTAGGGGATTTGTGACTGCGATTAAGATTGCTTCGGGGGAATGGGCGATCGCGCTTTTTGCCGCTTCGGTAACAATTGCAGCATTGATTTTAATTAAATCTTCGCGATTGATACCGGGCTTGCGCGGGACTCCGGCGGTAATTACTATAATGTTTGAGTTAGCAGTATCTGTATAATTGTTTGTACCGACAATTTGGCGATCGTGGCGTTCGACACCCCGGGCTTGCATCAAATCCAAAGCAACGCCCTGCGGCCAACCCTCAACAATATCTAGCAATACTACATCTGCCAGATTTTTCTCGGCAATTCGTTGGGCTAAGGTACTGCCAACTTTGCCTGCACCAATAATTGAAACGCGGGTTGATGGAGAATTTAGAGATGGGATGGGAGAATTCATGCGATTTTAGATTTTAGATTAACTCTAACTCGTTCCCAGCCTCTGCCTGGGAACGCAGATCCGGAGGCAGAGCCTCCAATTTCCTTTGGCGAGGCAGAGCCTCTGGACAGGGGTTTCCAGGCAGAGCCTGGGAACCAGTTAATGTTAGTTAAAATCTTCGAGTTGGTCTACCCGCAGCCAAATATTCGGAGTGGGCACTTTGCCAAATTTGACGAAAGCATAGTCGCCGCGAACATCGAGCACTTCACCTTTTGTTTCAAATATATAGGAGGAAAAGCGCCCATCGCTGGCTTTGGATTCCAAACTATTTTCCAATTTTTCGCGCACGGCGCGGACTATGCTACCTTTTTTGATTGCCATGACTTGCTCTGTTTAGTTTAAAAAACTATACAAATTTTAATACTGATTTGCCGTTAACGGTACTTTTCCTTTTTCCTTCTGACTGTTAACGCAATGGTGACTTCTGAATTCTGACGAATGCTCAATCATTCATCCGTGTATCCCTGTCAAAATTCGCGTCGTGCCTTCCTTCTGCTTATTTCTGACACGCGGGGCAATAATGAGTCGATCGCCCTGCTAATTTTATCCGTTCGATCGGTGTAGAGCAGGTGCGGCAGGGTTGGCCTTTGCGGTTGTACACCCACGCGACACCGCCGTAGTTGCCGTTGACGCCTTGGACGTTGAGAAAATTGCTGAAAGTGGTGCCACCGGAGGCGATCGCTTTCTCTAAAACTTGAATAATAGCTGAATGGAGGCGCCCAATTTGTGGCGCTGTCAAATCGGCACACAGAGTAGTGGGCAAAACTCCCGACAAGAACAAAGTTTCGTCTGCGTAAATATTGCCCAAACCCGCTACCAGTGACTGGTCTAGCAATGCTGTTTTAATCGGTCGCACCCGCCGGTGCAGCTTTTGGGCGAAATATGCGATCGAAAATTCTGCTGAAAACGGTTCCGGGCCTAACAGTTTGAGGCCGGTGATAACGCTAGAAACTTCGGTTTCCCGGGGCACGTACCACATTTGCCCGAAGGTGCGCTGGTCTACAAACCGCAATTCTTGATTTCCCTCAAGGAACAACCGCACTCGGGCGTGTTTGGGGACGGGTTCGGATTGATTCACCCACAGCAGTTGTCCGGTCATCCGCAGGTGGACACCCAACCAGCCAGTTTTGGAGGGCAGAAGGG
>NZ_JADEWV010000241.1 GCF_015207455.1 Microcoleus sp. LEGE 07076 | reverse complement strand
GCTCCGGGCATGGGGCATACCTCACCTAACTGAGAACCGCTATATAGCCGAGTCTCAGTTAGGTGAGGTACACTCTCGTAATCGGTAATATGTCAGAAGTCATAGCTGGTAGCTAACCCGAACTAAAATCACCAATCCTGCAATTACCTATTACCGCTCGCTCGTGGGTAGCTCATGTTACTGATAACCGCTACAGTGAATTTTTTAATGAGTAATTTTTGGCATGAACGATCGACAAATTATAATCAATGATTTTGAGGATTTAGAACAAGAGAATATTCTAACTGCTCTAGTGTTTGATCGTTCGGACTTTAGTCCTCAAAAAAATGAAAAATAAAGTTATTAAGCTGTTCGGCATTTAAAAGAGGATAGTATAGCCTTTCAAACTCTCATATGAGGTAGCGCTGGCCATAGACCAAGCAGATTCGGGGCCTTGTACAATCAAGAAATTCTTGGTCAGAAGTCAGAGCTAGTAGCTAACCAGAACTCAACTTACCACTTCGGCAATCAACTATTGGTTATTACCGCTTTTTTAGTTTAAATACTGTCACCAATAACCGCTATGTTTAATTATTTAATTGGTCAATTTTGGCATTAACAATAGATTAATTATAATCAATAATTTTGAATTCATAACAAGAGGATATCTTATCGGCTCTAGTGTTTGTAGTGAGGACTTTAGTCCTAAAAAAGTGAGAAAAAAAGTTCTAATTACCCAAATTTAGCAACAATAAACTAGGATAAAAATTTGACATGAAACCATATCAAGAAATAGCAATCGATGAATGCGGCGAGCCTTTGATTGGCATTCCCACAGAACATTTTGCCTTTGAAACGCCGCACCCCTATCAAAACTTAGGTGCTCCATATCAGAATAGCAAAGCCGATTCGCCTTACTATTTGCGGCAAGGAGTTGTAGAGAGTTTGATGGCAGCTAAAACGCAACTGCAGCAAAATCATCAAAATTGGCAAATTCTGATATTTGATGCTTATAGACCAGTGGAAGTTCAGAAATTTATGGTTGATTATACTTTTGCTCAAATTGCCCTAGATCAAGGCTGCGAATTTCCGGTTCCTGAAGACCAACGCCAACTAATTCTAGAACAGGTATATCAATTTTGGGCAGCACCGAGCCTCGATCGCGCTACGCCTCCCCCTCACAGTACAGGCGCAGCTTTAGATATCACTTTAGTGGATGCAAACAATCGACTAATAGATATGGGTTCTCCGATTGATGAAATATCAGAACGTTCTTATCCAGATTTTTTTGCCAATAGCAAGGAACCGCACAAACAGGAATATCACTTGTACAGGCAAATATTAAAAGATGTGATGGTAGCTGCTGGTTTTCAGCAGCATCCTAATGAGTGGTGGCATTTTTGCCTGGGGGATCAGATGTGGGCTTGGCTGACAAATCAAAACAGTGCTTGCAATCAAGTTATTGCTCGATACGGCCGCTATTGAAAGGGTGCGTAATTCAATCTTGACTAACGCACTCGCAGCGTTTAGAAACCAAAAAAGCAACCGGGTTTGTTGACAAAAAACATCAGCTTTTAGGCGGTGCCTGCGGCAAGAAACCCGGTTTCAGACACTCTGTGGGTTCAGGAGTATAAAAGTTCGATCGGCATAAATCATTTCTATCACTATGGGGCGGAGGCTATTGCCAGCGGGGTAGCGGTGCTTTAAAATTAACAAGAGCGAACAAGTGCAGGCAAATCGAGCAGGCACCGCAAACCCTAAAGGATAACTCAAAGTTCACCCAATGAAAGCACTCATCCTCTCTGGCGGCAAAGGAACACGCTTGCGTCCCCTCACCTATACGGGTGCTAAGCAGTTGGTTCCTGTGGCAAATAAGCCGATACTGTGGTATGGAATTGAAGGAATTGTGGCGGCTGGGATTACGGATATTGGGATTGTTATTAGTCCCGAAACCGGGGAAGAGGTGAAGGCGAAAACAGGAGATGGATCTCGCTTCGGTGCAAAAATTACTTATATCTTGCAATCAGAACCGGCGGGGCTCGCTCACGCGGTGAAAATTGCCAGACCGTTTTTAGGGGATTCTCCGTTTATTATGTATTTGGGAGATAACTTAATTCAAAATCAGTTAGATCCGTTTTTAGAGATTTTTAACAAGCAAAAACTAGACGCTCTAATTTTGCTGCGTCCAGTTACCAATCCCTCTGCTTTTGGTGTGGCAAAAGTTGATGAAAAGGGGCGAGTTTTGCAGTTAGTAGAAAAGCCGAAAGTTCCGCCGTCCAATTTAGCACTGGTGGGAATTTACTTTTTTGCTCCTAGTATCCATGAGGCGATCGATCAAATTCAACCTTCGCCCCGCGGCGAACTGGAAATCACCGATGCCATTCAACAGCTCATCAATCAGCAAAAACACGTAGAAGCCTGCAATTTAGAGGGTTGGTGGCTGGATACGGGTAAAAAAGATGATTTGCTGAGTGCCAACCAAATCATTTTAGATAGCTGTATCGTAGCTTCAACTGAAATAAAAGTCGAGGGCAAAAGTCAAATTATCGGGCGCGTGCAAGTAGGCGAAGGAACGGAAATCATTAATTCTACAGTTCGCGGGCCGGTGGTAATTGGGGAAAATTGTCGCCTCGAAAATTGCTTTGTCGGCCCTTACAGTAGTATTGGCGATCGCGTGACGATGATTGATGCTGATATCGAACACAGTGTCATATTGCAAGGGGCGAAAATAGTTGCCATTCATCAGCGAATTGTTGATAGCGTGATCGGGCAGCGAGCTCAACTCACCAATGCGCCGGCGCGTCCAAAGGCTTTGCGGTTTATGATCGGTGATGACAGTCAAATTGAGTTATAGTAGCATTTCGATCTCTCATCTCAGGTGCGGCTGGGCATAGGTCATAGGTCATACCTCACGATGCGATCGAACCGCTATAGCTTAAGTTGAGATGATGCCAACATCGGCAGCAATAATCCTGATTTAACAAGAGATAAATTTTCTTGTGGGGAGTAGGGGTTGGGCATCCTGCCCGCCGAACAGTATTTAACAAGAGATGAATTTTCTTGTGGGGTGGGCATCCTGCCCGCCCTCGAACGGGCAAGATGCCTGTTCCACAATTAGTTAAAATTATTATTCAAGAAGCAGCCAAAATGCCTGTTCCGTAATAAGTCATACTAAGTTATCTAAAGGAGAATAAAGTTTGCAGTACGAAGAAATACCAACTCAACAAATCATAGATAAATTGCGACAAAGTTTGGAGCCGCAAATTGGCATTGCTGATTCGCGGCTGTCGGGAATAGAAAATAGTGCGATCGCCCGAGATGAGGATGACGAAGATATCGCGCTTTTAAAGACTGGTTTCGACATTTATAACGTCCCCATTACTTCTTACCAAAGGCAACTGGGTTCCGCAGTCATAGCCGTTAGGAAAATCGTCAGAAAATTGCTCAGGCCGGTACTCGAACGTCAAGTAATTTA
Source organism: Microcoleus sp. LEGE 07076 (assembly GCF_015207455.1). Lineage (GTDB taxonomy): Bacteria > Cyanobacteriota > Cyanobacteriia > Cyanobacteriales > Microcoleaceae > Microcoleus. Next base: position 4,820 of record NZ_JADEWV010000241.1, on the reverse strand, counting down.
CAATTTTGCTAATACCCGCGTGGTGCAAACATTGAGCAGACAGTTGCAAAAATTGCAAGAAGATCAACAAAATCTAGAGAGAAAAATTCAAGGGGAACTCAGCAGCGGATGTCCCGAAGTTAAAGCACAGCTTGAGACTCAACAAAAGGCGATCGCAGATTTTACTTCAGAAGTAGAGCAAATTAAAGCAGTGCAGCAGGAACATACTGCTATTTTAGAGAAGATTACCGCTCAATTGCTCGATCGACAAAAATAAAGCATCAAAGATGACCACACTGCCCATATGCTCGTTAATTATAGTTAACTATAACGGTTTGCGCCACACGAAGGATTGCTTAAAATCTCTACAAAAACTTGCGTATCCCGAACAGCAACTCGATTTAATTGTAATTGATAATTGTTCTCAAGACGATTCGGTTAATTCCCTGCGCGAACAGTTTCCAAAAGTTCGCATTTTTGTCAACTCCGTCAATAACTTTGCTAAAGCTCTCAACCTCGGTATCAGTGAAGCGAAAGGGGAATATATCGGTTTTTTAAATAACGATGCTACCCTTGAGAGCAAATGGCTCGAAACCTTAGTGAAGGTATTACAAACAAATGAAAAAGTAGGTGCTGCTAGCGGCAAATTGCTGTTTAAAGACGGGCGAATTAACAGCGCGGGTATTCAGCAATTACCTAATTTTTATTGGCAAGATGTCGGGTTTGGCGAGAAAGATGTGGGACAGTACGATACAGAAAGGGAAGTGGAGGGACTTTGTTGGGCTGCGGTGCTTTTTCGCAGGGAATGTCTGAAAGATGTCGGGCGGATAGATGAAGATTTTGTGATGTATTTTGAAGATGTAGAGTTTGCTAAACGCTGTCACAAACTCGGTTGGAAAATGCTTTACAATCCTGCTGCTATCGCCCATCACGAGTATCGGGGTTCGAGTAAAGGTAGCAAACTGACCGAGTATTTCTGCAACCGAAATCGATTTTTGTATTTGGCAAAACACGAACCTTTGCAGTTAGTTAAGGCGATTCACACGTCTGATTTTTTTAGTAACAAGCAGTATGATTTGTTGTTCGAGAGTTTGTTTGTGGCGATTAAGAAGCTGCTGGATTATCAGAAGCCGGAAATCGTGGCAGCGGTACTGCCGCAGTTGACGGAAAAGTTGGCGGTGATTTACAGTAGAATGAAGGTCGATCGCATTTTACCTCGATTGCAGGTGATTCGGGGCGATCGCAAAATGTCGATCGCCATTTACGATCACGGACTGCATTTTATTGGCGGCGGTCAAAAATACGTGGCTACCATCGCCTCGCTGCTGCAAAATGAATTTGATATTACCTTCATCGCCAACAAGCCGGTTGCTGTTTCCAACTTAGAATCGTGGTACGGACTCAACCTTTCTGGATGCAAACTTAAAATTATTCCCTTGGCGTTTTACGACAAACGCGGAATGCAGTGTATTGATTCTAGCATCATCGTGGAGGATATGGAAAATCCTTTTGATGAAATTGCCAGAGAAAGCAAAAATTACGATATTTTTATCAATGCGAATCAACTAGAAAAAGTTAAACCGCTGTCGCCGATATCAGTATTTTTCTGCCATTTTCCCAATACTTTTCGTAACCGTCACTTTGCTGTGGACGACTACACTTTTATTGTGGCAAACAGTCAATTTACTGTCAAGTGGCTGGAAAAAAGGTGGAACTTGCAGCCAACTTTTTTGCTTTATCCGCCCGTGGAAATGGCAACAGTGAAAGTGCCAAAAGAAAAAATAATCTTGGCAGTGGGACAGTGGGAATTTGGGGGAACAAAAAAGCAAATTGAACTAATTAAAGCTTTCCGCAATTTGCTAGTAGATTATCCCGATGAGCTTCAAGGATGGCGACTGATTTTAGCTGGTAGCAGCATTCCGAAAAACCCTTATTTAAAGACGGTTAGGAACTTATTGAAGCAAGATTACAGGGCGATAGAGCTAAAAGTTAATGCTTCTTTAGATGAGGTAAAATTGCTTTATGCTAAAGCGAGCATTTTTTGGCACGGCTGCGGTTTGGGTGAAGTGAATCCTCAAAGATTTGAACATTTCGGGATGGCGACTGTGGAAGCGATGCAAAACAGTTGTGTTCCGATAGTCTTTGGGGCTGGGGGCCAACCGGAAATTGTCGAGCACGGGCGATCGGGCTTTTTGTTCAATACCGTTGAGGAACTTTGTCAGCATTCACACAAACTAATTGTTAATCCCGATTTGTTAGCGGAACTTCAAGCTGGTGCACAGCAGCGCAGTCAGAATTTTAGAGTTGCAGGTTTCGAGCTAAAAGTCAAGACTTTTTTTGAGCTTATTCACCAAGAGTATGCTACAATTCGGCTGCCAAATCCAGGCGAGATTGCTCAAATGCTCGATCGACCTTAAAGGCTAATTAAAAAATCCGCTAGGGGTTTTTAATTCCTGACTCAAAGCTCAAGTCCTATTGCATAAAACTAATATCAAAGTCGATTTTAGTACCGTTTTTTTTAGTCCCCCTGTGCTGCGGACTTTGTATGTGTAGTCGCGACTTCCAGTCGCCGGATATCTTTCCTAAAATCATGTCTAATTCACTGTTAATCAATTTATCTTTTTTGACTCCCGAACCAACGGGAATCGGAACTTATGCCACCAATCTTTTTCCGCAATTGCAACAGCTAGAACCAACATTGCTAGCTTCCCAGCAAGTTGATAATTATACTTGCTATCAAATTCCCAAAACTCTGACGCCGGAGGGAGGGCCGAAAGGACAAATTAACAGGCTGCTGTGGACTCAATTTGAGTTGCCAAAAATTTACAATAAATTGTATTCAAATTTAATATTTTCGCCGATTCCCGAAGCACCTTTGTACTCTAAATGTCGCTACATAGTTACGGTTCACGATTTAATTCCTTTGCGATTCCCCCAAAAGTTCTCTCGGTTGACTGCTTATTTCCGCTACTACATACCGCAGGTTTTGCGGCAAGCGGAACACATTATTTGCGATTCTGAAGCAACGGCGGCGGATGTTGCTAATTTTTACCAAATTCCGCGTCAAAAACTGAGCGCAATTCCCCTAGCTTGCGATAATATTAATTTTAGATATCTCGACTTGCCAGCCCAAAATTATTTTCTTTATACAGGGAGACACGATCCTTACAAAAACTTAGAAAGATTGATTGCTGCATTTGCGAGTTTAGCCGATCGCACAAACTATGAATTGTGGCTAGCCGGGCCTCCCAACGCCTACACAGCGCAGTCGATCGCCCAAGTTGAACAATTGGGCTTACAATCATCAGTAAAGTTTCTCGGTTACGTTGCCTATTCTCAATTACCCGTACTGATGAATCAGGCGATCGCCCTAGTTTTCCCCACACTTTGGGAAGGATTCGGCTTGCCAATTTTGGAAGCAATGGCTTGCGGTACACCCGTCATCACTTCCAACCTGTCATCAATGCCGGAAGTAGCCGGAGATGCAGCATTATTAGTCAATCCTTACAGCATCCCAGAAATAGCCACCGCCATGCAAACAGTAGCCACAGATTCAAAAGTGCGATCGAACTTAAAAAAAGCTAGCTTAGCACGAGCAAATCAATTTAGCTGGCATAAAACCGGAGAAGCAACCGCCAAAATCTTACAACAATACCTTTAAAACCTCCCTCTCTGCGCCCTCTGCGCCCTCTGCGGTTAAATAAAAAAAATCCCACCACAAAACCGCAATCTAAATATTATCCCATGTCCCATCCCCAATCCAACCTGCTAATCAACCTTTCCTTCCTAATTCCCCAACCAACAGGCTTAGCCATCTACGCCAAAAACCTATTTCCCCACCTAAAAACCCTCAACCCAACCTTACTCACCGCCGAAAAATTTCCCAATAACAACTGCTACGAAATTCCAGCCAACTTAACACCAGAACAAGGAACAAAAGGACACATCAACCGATTGCTGTGGACACAAACCCAAATTCCCAAAATCTATAAAAAGCTCAAATCTAACCTGTTATTTTCGCCAATTCCCGAAGCTCCTTTATTTGCAGGCTGTCGCTATATAATTACAGTACATGACTTAATAGCGCTGCGATTTCCCCGCCGCTTGGATCCGCTGACACCTTATCACCGCTACTACATTCCGCAGGTTTTGCGGCAGGCAGAACATATTATCTGCGATTCAGACTCAACTGCCAACGATATCACTAATTTTTGTCAGATTCCAAGTTCTTTAATATCGCGAATTTTCCCCGGCTACGATGCGAGTTTTTTTAAGTTTCTCGACTTGCCAACAAGCAATTATTTTCTTTATATGGGCCGCCACAATCCCCATAAAAACGTGCAGCGAGTTGTAGCAGCCTTTGCAGCTTTACCCAAGAATTCCGAGTACGAATTGTGGATAACAGGTTCTGAAGATCAGCGCTATACGCCGCTGCTGAAGGCGCAGGTGCAAGAATTGGGATTGGTCGATCGAGTAAAATTTCTAGATTACCTCCCGGCGGCTGACTTGCCCAAAGTCATCAACCGGGCGATCGCCCTGGTATTCCCCAGTCTTTGGGAAGGATTCGGCCTCCCGGTACTCGAAGCAATGGCCTGCGGCACCCCTGTTATCACCTCTAACCTGTCTTCGATGCCAGAAGTCGCGGGGGACGGCGCGCGGTTAGTCAATCCCTACAGCATCCAGGAAATTGCCTCTGCTATGCAAGAGCTTGCAACCGATGCGAAAGCTCGATCGCACTTGCGGCAACTCGGTTTGGCCAGAGCAAAACAATTTAGCTGGGAAAAGACAGGCCGGGAAACTGCTGCTATTGTCGATCGATATCTTTAACGAAGGAAGAAGGA
>NZ_JADEWV010000240.1 GCF_015207455.1 Microcoleus sp. LEGE 07076 | reverse complement strand
GTGCAGAACCACACTGCTAAAGTGGAACACGAAGCATCGACTTCTAAAATAGGCGAAGAGCAATTGTTCTTCTTCGCCCAGCGAGGAATTTCCGCAGAAAATGCTATTTCAATGATGATTAGCGGTTTCTGCAAAGATGTTTTCAATCAGTTACCAATGGAATTTGCAGCGGAAGCTGATAAGTTGTTGAGCCTGAAGCTAGAAGGAAGTGTCGGATAATTTTTGTGGGCGAGAAACCCTTCCAGGCTCTGTCCATTGGTGACAACTTAAGTTCAAACCCATCCACAGACTGCTGCTTAACTATTAAACTTAGATCCCCCCTAGCCCCCCTTAAGAAGGGGGGAACCGGAGTCTTCTCAAAGTCCCCCTTCTTAAGGGGGATGCGAGGGGGATCTAGGCTCGGCATATAAACGAGATTTATCAAGGGTTTTAGTCTTAAATTGTCACCAATGGGTTCTGCCTGGTAACGCATATCTAGAGGCTCTGCCTCGCTTTTCTCTCTCGCGTTTCTGGCGAGGAAGAGCCTCGCGAAAAGCATTCATAGGCAGAGCCTAGGAACGAGAAGAAAACAACTGTAAAACGCATTGAGGCAAAGGAAAAAAATAGATGATTGTTGAAAATAGTCAAGTGGTATTGTCAGTCCGCAATTTAACTGCGAATGTCGAAGGTACCCAAATCCTAAAAGGTTTGAACCTAGAAATTAAATCCGGCGAAATTCATGCCATCATGGGCCCGAACGGTTCAGGAAAAAGCACCTTATCCAAAATCTTAGCCGGCCATCCTGCTTATACAGTAACAGGTGGAGAGGTTACGTTTTTAGGGCAAAACTTACTAGAATTAGCACCCGAAGAACGCTCTCTGGCTGGCATATTTCTCGCTTTCCAATATCCTTTAGAAATTCCGGGTGTCAGCAATCTGGACTTCTTGCGCGTGGCTTACAACGCTCACCTGAAACATCGCGGATTGGAAGAATTAGATGCTTTTGATTTCCAAGATTTAATCGAGGAGAAGCTGGATATTGTCAAGATGAATGACTCTTTCTTGAACCGCAGCGTGAATGAGGGTTTTTCCGGTGGCGAGAAGAAGCGCAACGAGATTTTGCAAATGGCGCTTTTAGAACCGAAATTAGCGATTTTGGATGAGACAGATTCTGGTTTGGATATCGATGCTCTCAAGATTGTCGCTGGCGGTGTGAATCAATTGTCAACTGCCGAAAATTGTATGTTGGTGATTACTCACTATCAGCGGTTGTTGAATTACATTATTCCTGATTTTATTCACGTCATGGAAGCTGGTAGAATTATCTTGACTGGCCCGAAAGAGTTGGCGCTGGAATTGGAAGAACGCGGTTATGATTGGGTTGTGGAAGAAGAAGCAGCAGGAGTTGGCGCGCGATGATAAATACTCAGGTTGCTACTAGAGAAATGTTTTTGGCTGGTTTGGTGAATCAGTGCGAAAAGTTGGGTAAAGCTAATGGCAAAAATTCTGCTTACGGGCTCGATGATTTACGCGAAATTGCGGCGGAATACGTTCTTGCAGCTAGTTTTCCGACTGTGAGGGATGAAGAATGGCGGTTTACTGATTTGTCGTCGCTGTTGCAAATTCAGTTTAATGTGCCCCAGAGTAATCAGTCAGCAATTAAGTTGTCTGATATTACTATGCCTGTGAAAAACAAGGATGATTTACCTTTAAGATTGGTATTTGTCAACGGTGTTTATGCGCCGGATTTGTCAGCGGTGAATTTGCCGGACTTTTATGTAGGTAATCTATCCAATGTACCGGAAAAATATCAGGCGCGCATCGCCGATGTTTTGGGCCAGCACAGACAACAAACTGAAGTATTTACTGCTTTAAATATCGCGGGTTTGGTCGATTCTGCGGTGGTGTTCGTGCCGGCTAATATGTCGATCGACCTTCCGATTCACTTGCTCTTCCTGACTGCACCAGGTGCATCTCCGACGATGTGTCAGCCGCACTGCTTAATTGTAGCTGAGGCTGGCAGCAAAGTCACTGTCGTGGAGGATTACGCAACTATCGGCAATGTACCCGCTTTTACGAATGCTGTCACGGATGTTGTTGTCGGTGAAAACGCCACTGTGAACCATGTTCGGCTTCAGCGCGAAGGTTTGGATGTGGTTCATGTGGGCAAAAGTTCGATCGCCCAATCTCGCAACAGCCGTTATACTTGTCATGCTATCAGCTTGGGTGGCAAAATATCCCGGCACAATTTAGAAGTCTTTCAGCACGGCGAAGCGACTGAAACAACTCTCAACGGTTTAACCGTAGCCTTTGGCGAACAGTTATCCGACACTCACAGCTTGATTAGTTTCAATCATCCCCACGGTACAAGCCGCCAACTGCATAAGTGCATCATCGGTAACAAAGCTCGTGCTGTATTTAACGGCAAAGTTTTCGTTTCCAAAGCCGCCCAATTAACAGATGCGGGACAGTTGAGCCGGAATTTGTTGCTGTCATCAAGAGCTCGTGTAGACACTAAACCGCAGTTGGAAATTGTGGCCGACAACGTGAAATGTTCCCACGGTGCAACAGTCAGCCAATTAGAAGACGATGAACTTTTCTACTTGCAAAGTCGCGGCTTGGATTTAGAGAGAAGTCGCTATTTGCTAATCGATGCTTTTGCGGCGGAAATTCTGGATAAATTGCCAATTCTTGGGGTAGCAAAAATGCTTTCTACCTGCGTGGCTGTCCAAGGATAAAGGAATCAGCAACAGACTGGGGGGTGTTTTATTGCCAAGCCGGAGATCCCCCTCGCATCCCCCTTAAGAAGGGGGACTTTGAGAATACTCTTGTCCCCCCCCCTGGATAAGAGGAACTTTGAGAATACTCTTGTCCCTCCCTCGATAAGAGGAACTTTGAGAATACTCTTGTCCCCCCCTTATTAAAAGGGGGTTAGGGGGGATCTCCTGGTTCAAAAATAAACCCTAGAAGCGAGTTTCAAAACAATACTAACTTCAAAAAATATGACACTTATTCAAGAAAAAACCTTAGCCTCAAAAGTGCGCGGTGACTTCCCAATTCTGAATGAAAAAGTCAACGGTAAACCGCTAGTGTATCTCGACAATGCAGCTACTTCTCAAAAACCCTTAGCTGTCCTCAATGCTTGGCGAGAATATTATGAAAAATACAATTCTAATGTTCACCGCGGTGCCCATACTCTTAGTGGAAAAGCCACAGATGCTTACGAAGGTGCTAGAGATAAAGTGGCTGCTTTTATCAATGCAGCTTCCCGCCAAGAAATTGTTTACACTCGCAATGCTACCGAAGCGATTAATTTAGTTGCTTACTCTTGGGGTTTGAACAATCTGCAAGCGGGAGATGAGATTATCCTGTCAGTAATGGAACACCACAGCAATTTGGTGCCTTGGCAAATGATTGCTCAAAAAACTGGCGCTGTGCTGAAGTTTGTTGAGTTGACGGAGACTCAGGAGTTTGATTTAGCACAGTTCAAAACGCTGATTTCAAATAAAACTAAGTTGGTGTCTGTAGTTCATGTTTCTAATACTTTGGGCTGCATAAATCCAGTTAAAGAAATCTGCGAAATTGCTCACACTTATGGCGCAAAAGTTTTAATTGATGCTTGCCAAAGTGTGCCACATATGGTAATAGATGTGCAGGCAATGGATTGCGATTGGTTGGTTGCTTCCGGGCACAAAATGTGCGCTCCCACTGGCATCGGTTTTTTGTACGGAAAGCTGGATTTATTGAGAGAAATGCCTCCGTTTTTTGGCGGGGGCGAGATGATTGCTGATGTTTTTCTCGAATATTCTACCTATGCTGATTTGCCGCACAAGTTTGAGGCGGGGACTCCGGCAATTGGGGAGGCGATCGCCCTTGGTGCCGCAATCGATTATCTTAATAACATTGGCATGGATAAGATTCACGCCTGCGAAGCCGAGTTGACGGCTTATCTGTTCCAGCAATTGCGGCAAATTCCAGAGATTAAAATTTACGGGCCGCAACCGGACAGCAACGGCGAAGGTAGGGCGGCGTTAGCCTCGTTTAGCGCCGGAGAAATTCACCCTCAAGACTTGTCTACCATGTTGGATGAGGAGGGAGTCGCGATTCGTTCCGGGCATCACTGCACGCAAGCTTTGCACCGCTATCTTGATATTTCATCTACTGCACGGGCGAGTTTGTATTTTTACAATACCTATGAGGAGATTGATGTGTTTGTGAAAGCGTTGAAAGAGACGATCGACTTTTTCAGTTAGATTATGGAGTAAGTTTGTGGGGTGGCAGTTGAAATCTGAACTACACAGACGAAACCATTTTTTGCGGGTTTTATGTCCCAAGTAAGTAGGGTGGCACTATCCACCCTACTTGTTGCACCCAACTAATTGAATCAAAGTTAATTACTTGCCTGATAACCATTTAAGTTAGTAGTAATGTTCGGATCTTCCCGAATCATCTTGACAACGGCTTGCTGGTGCCGTGCTAATTCATCAAAAGAGGCATCCCGTGCAGCTTGAGTAATGCCCGTAATTTGTCCCGTATCTTGGCTGGGAATAAAGCCTTTGGGAACTGCCACGAACAATCCAACTGTGGCAAATACCATTGCCAATGATAAAATCATGGTGGTGCGGTGATATTTTAAAGCTTTTTTTAGGCTCCAATCGTACCAGCTCAAAAACACATCGAACACGTACTCGGAAGCTTGATAAAATCTGCTTGGATTGGCGTGATTTGCTTCGCGGAGAAAACGGCTGCACAACATCGGTGTCAGGCTCAAAGATACAAAACCGGAGACTAAAATTGAAACCGCAATTGTGACGGCAAATTCATGAAACAAGCGCCCCAACAACTCGCTCATAAATAACATCGGAATAAACACCGCCACCAAGGAAAGCGTCATCGATAAAATCGTAAAACCGATTTCGCTAGAGCCGTTTAGCGCGGCTTCTCGGGGGCTGTCTCCGGCTTCGATGTGGCGGACGATGTTTTCGAGCATGACGATCGCATCATCGACTACAAAGCCCACAGATAGTGTCAGGGCCATCATTGACAAGTTGTCGAGGGAGTAGTCGAACAAGTGCATGACGGCGAAGGTTCCGATCAGCGAAACCGGCAGCGCTAAACTGGGAATGACTGTGGCAGAAAGATTGCGTAAAAATACGAAAATTACTAAAATTACTAGGACGATCGCCAAAACCAGTGTAAACCGCACATCATCCACCGACTCGCGAATCGATTGAGACGCATCGTACATCACCCCAAGCGCGATCGAACTTGGAATCTGGGTTTTCAAATTGGGCAGCAATTTTTGAATCGTATCTACAACTTCTACAGTATTCGTGCCCGGCTGTCTCTGAATCGTGAGGATAATTGCGCGATCGTTGTTGTACCAACTAGCAACTCGAGTATTTTCTACGCTGTCAATCACTCGCCCTAATTGTTCGAGATAAACAGGCTGTCCATTTTTATAAGTCACAATCAAACGGCGGAATGCAGCAGCATCTTTAAGTTGTCCGTTAGCTTGCACCGTAAAGTTTTTATGACTTCCCGAAAGACTTCCTGTGGGTAAATTAACATTGCCTTGTTGGATGGCAGTTTGCACTTGATCGATACCAATTTGCCGCGCCGCTAACTGTTGCGGATCGAGTTGAATTCGAGCAGCATATTTTTGAGAACCGTAAATCTGCACTTGCGCTACACCGTTGATTGTCGAAAGCTTTTGCGCTAGATAAGTTTGCGCGTATTTATCAACTTCAGAAAGCGGCAGCGTTGGCGAAGTGAGATAAAGGTAAAGAATTGGCCCGTCGGCCGGGTTAACTTTGCTGTAATTCGGCGGATTTGGCAAATCATTCGGCATTTGGCCAGATGCCGAAGAAATTGCCGATTCCACATCTTGCGCCGCATCATCAATATTGTGGCTGAGATTGAATTGAAGGGTAATTTGAGTTTGACCGCTGGTACTCGTTGATGTTAGCGTATCGAGTCCCGCAATGCTGGAAAATTGCTTTTCTAGGGGGCGCGCTACCGATGCCGCCATTGTTTCCGGGCTGGCACCGGGACGGGAAGCGCTAACTTGAATTGTGGGATAATCCACGTTTGGCAAATCGCTAATCGGCAGCAATAGATAACTCATCCAACCAAAGATTATAATTGCCGCCATCACCAAGGTGGTCATAATTGGACGGCGAATAAATGGTTCTGAAAGATTCATTTAGTTACACCATTTTAAGATAAGAATAGAATCGTAAAATACCCGGCGGTTGAAACCGCGTCTACACAGACAAAACCCGCCGACGCGGGTTGAAGAATGCGCGGTAAAATTATGTTATTTTCTTGAGTCCGCGGAGGCGGACATTGTTTGTGTAGACGTGGTTTTAACCGCCGTGTCATCTTGAGTCCGCGGAGGCGGACATTGTTTGTGTAGACGCGGTTTCAACCGCCGTGTCATCTTGTTTCTGTAGACGTGGTTTCAACCGCCGTGTCATCTTGTTTGTGTAGACGTGGTTTCAACCGCCGTCTCATCTTTCTTTCTTGAGTCCGCGGAGGCGGACATTGTTTGTGTAGACGCGGTTTCAACCGCCGTCTCATCTACGGATTATTTCGCGATTTACCTGACTTATTTCCCGACGAATGGGAGTCGGTGCCAGATTTTTTATTCCCTGATGTGTCTGAATAATCGCCCTTTGTTGAATCAGAATTATCTCGCTCGCCCTCTGCTTCTTTAATCCGAATCTTGCTACCATCAACCAGATTAGCTTGTCCGTCTGTCACAACTTCATCACCCGCATCCACACCTTTTTGGATGACACTTAATCCGCCGATCGTATTCCCGACAACTACAGGCACATTGTCTACTGTATCGTCGTCTTGGGCGACAAATACAAATTGTCCGTTCGGCCCGGTTTGTACTGCTTGGGAGGGAACTACAATTGCATTTGGTTGTTGAGATAGTGTTAATGTAGTATTGACAAATTGACCGGGAAACAGTTTACTATCGGCCTTATTGAATTCGCCAATTAGTTGAATTGAGCCTGTAGAATTATCAACCGTATTGTTGATAAATGATAAAATTCCTGATATTGGGCGATTGTTTCCGGCAAAGGTGACATCAACTTTTAGCTTGCCGTTGTCTGCATATTTTTGGATGTCTGGGAGGTTGGATTCGGGAACAGAAAAGGCAACTTGAATAGGATTGATTTTCGAGATTGTGACTAAGGGTTTGTCTGTGCTTGGTTGCACTACATTGCCTTCTGTGACTAGAATATTGCCGGCGCGTCTGTCGATCGGCGCATAGACCTTGGTATAGGATGATTGCACCTGAGCATTTTTCAAGCTACCGCCGTCTGCACTCACCCCTGCTTGAAAACCCTCGATCGCCGATCGATCGCCATCAACAACAGCCCGAGCATTGTCAATCCCCACTAAATCGCTCTTCACCGCCGTCTGAGCGTTCTCAATTCCCACCAAATCGCTCTTCACCGCAGTTTCAGCATTTGCGATCGCCACGGAGTCACCTTGGACGACAGACTCCGCATTTGTGATGCCAATGCGATCGCTCTTTACCGCCGTTTCTGCATTGGCGATCGCCTGTTTGTCAAGCTCCACCGTTGCCGCCGCAGCTCGACTGCTAGTAGCGTATTGTTGCGCCTGATCTTGACTAATTACTCCTTGTTTGTAGAGCTCTGCGTAACGTTGACTTTGGGCTTCGGCATACTCGGCTTGCGCTCGATCTTTGCTCAAAGTTGCCATCGCCTGCTTAACCGCACCTAAGTCTTTTTCCAAAGTCATTTTCGACTGTTCAACAACTCCCTTATCTTTCGCCAGAGTCATTTTCGCTTGTTCGACAACACCCAAATCTTTTTGCAGAATCGCCCTAGCTTGTTCGACAATTCCTCTATCTTTATCCAAAGTCGCCCTAGCTTGTTCGACAATTCCTTGATCTTTAGCAAGATTAGCCCTCTCTTGTTGCACCTGGGCGCGGTCTTTTGCTACGATACCCTGAGCTTGTTGGATCGAAGCATTTTGAGAGCGATCGTCGATCGAAAAAAGCAACTGTCCTTTCTTAACTTCTTGCCCTTTCTTAAAATAAACCCCCGTCACCCGCCCGCTAGTCTGTGCTGTCACCGAAACAGTAGCACCAGACTGCATATTGCCGATCGCCTGTAACTGAATCGGCACAGTTTTTTTAGTCGCCGTCGCCACCACAACCCGAGTTATTTGCATTTTACCACCGCGACGGCTCGGTTTTTCCGGCTTCGGAGCGATCGCCCGCTGCCAAACCAAAAATCCCAAACCTCCCACC
>NZ_JADEWV010000239.1 GCF_015207455.1 Microcoleus sp. LEGE 07076 | reverse complement strand
GTTGATGGTGCGGATCAGGGCTTCTACGGTGATGTGTTCGACCCAATACTCGCGGGGAACGGGTGGGGGCGGGAGTTCTTCTGGCGGCCCGATGGGGTCTCGATTTTGCTGGGAGGCTTTTTGTGCTTCTTTGTAGCTTTTGAGGGCAATGCAGTATTCGCTGTTGGCATCCTGCTGCAAGAGCCGGATGGGATTGACCATAACTTCTTGAGTTTGACTTTTGAGCTTCCCCGACCGGGCGGTGCTGATTGTCCACAGCACGCAGGACTTTTGTTTGAATCCAGACCAAGCAACAACTTCAGCGGCCGTGCCGATCGCGCAGCCGAAGGTTGACCAACCTACTGTCATCAGGTGTTCGGCGCTGGTGGGCATTGCAGCAGCGATTTGTGCCAGGATGCAGGCAATTTCAGGCGGTAAAATTTGGTGCAAGTCGAGACTCTGCTTGCGCTTGCTAACTAAATCTTCAATAAGGGTTTTTTCGCTTTCGACTTCTGCGAACTGCCATTCTTGCAGTCGGGTTAAAACGATTTGTTCGACGTATTTGGGGTCGAGTTCCAAAGCTTGAGCGATTTGGGCACACTCGGATCTTCTTTCTGACAGGGGAATGTTGCCCCGTTCGAGGAGCCGATCGATATATTTGAGGAGCTGGTTTTCTTTCTGTTTGCTGTCAGAATCCGGCGGGTAAAAATTATCTGTAACCTGACCGTTGTTTGGCAGGATGCTCTCTGACGCTACATGATCTGCTTGTAACTTTTGAGAGTTGAGCTGCTGCTGGCTCGCTGTCGGTGATGCCCTGGGGCGCTTGTCGATACCCCATTCTCCTAAAATCCTGTCTCTAATGTGAGGGGGGCATGAAGCCTGGAAGGTTTCTCGATCCAGCCGGTAAATCTTTTTCCAGCAATTTTCAGAGTCTCCGCTGTGATATTCGGCGGCGGTTTGGCAAGCGGAGGGGCTAATGGTTTTGAGGATGCGCTGCCATTTGTAGGGATCTCGGCTGCTGTCTTCCATTTGCCCCCAGGCGTACTCGGCTAAGATTTCAGTGGTGCCGGAGTAGGAGATACTGTAGCGGTGGCAGAACTCTTCCCAGCCGTAACATTCGGAGGCGAGAGCGGTCAGGGCGTCGGAGCGATCGCCTGTTTTGGCACCACCTGTCAGAATTTCAAGGGTGCGGGGGGAGATGAGGTCTTCTAGGCGAATTGCGCCGGGGACGTAACTTCCTACAGAACGGGGCGAGGTGTTGGCAGGAATAGACGGGTGCTGTTGCCGTGTTGGGTAAATACCAACATCTTCCGGTTTGGCAACTGTAGGCGGATATGCAACAAAATATTCCCAGCGGTATGGGATGCCGTTCGCGCCGACAGTAGGGGGCAGCAGGGTGTGACCGCCGTTTCGGGCAAGCAGTTCGCCCATTCGGGACCTGTCTCGATCTAGGCTGAAGGCTGTCCAATCTGGTTCTTCTGTGAAGGCGAGGATGACTCGGTATCCGCCCGAAGGGGTGCGAAATCGAGGGGCGACATTCAGAAGGGGGTAGTCGTTGAACCACTGTTCTAGGCGCGCCTCAAAAGCTTGTGGCGAGGAGAAGACTTTTTCTTTGCGATCTAGATCGACAAAGGCGATGTAGTGACCATGTATATTAGGTCCGCCGCCGAGAGTGCCGATGCCAGTGGTGTGGGCGAACCACTTCGCTAAGTTTGCCTGAGTTGGCAATTGCTTTTGATAGGGTTTCCAACTGACTTTGACTGCTTTTCCTTTCTGGTTTATCCAAGCAGGCGCTTTGCCTCCGGGAACGTTGCAGTCCCTTTCGCATTCCTTGGGACATTCCGGCAGCGCAGGTCTGCCCAAGCAATTGTGGAGCCAGTCGATTGTCTGGGCGATCGTCTGGGGAGCCTGATTAATGTCGCTCATCGGTGCACCTCCAAGCGATATGAGAGGAATTGGGCGATGCCTGTTTTGACATCTTCCAAGTCCCTGCGAGGGTTACCGAGAAGTTTTTGCTAAAAATTTGGCAATCTGTGTTGGCAAACCTCCTAATTTTGCTAAAGTTAAATAGCATCCAATTTTGCCTCCCCAGCCAAAAAGCTTTATGCAGCTGTGGATGCAGGTCAGTCTCCATCAAAAACCTCCAATTTGACCCCAATTATTTACCAATGGTAAATCTAGATTCACCCACAGTGAATTAAGGTGACAAATCTTAATGCTAATTTATGAAGCCTTCCACAATACTTTGAAACGTTATGACATCAGTGGCAAAGCCCTAGCTCGAGTTGCTGGGGTCAGCGAGAGTCTTGTGTCGCAGTTTAGGCACGGAAAGAAGGGTGTAACTGACGAGATGCTCGACAACCTGTTGGAGGCGATGCAGAAGATTGCTCCGGGAGCACGCAAATATTTTTGTTCGCTGGTAGCTGGGGATCTGGTGGAAGGAACGGGTGTGGAGAATGCAATTAAGGAGATTTCTGCTGAGGAGATTCCTGAATTGTTGATGGCGATCGCGCGTCGCTGGAAATCGGGTGAGAGTCAAGTTTTGCAAGTGCACTGATGTCATATACGCCGTGGAATTATAGCCTTATAAAATATGTACAATTCCAAAACTTCAATAAAGCAGATACGCCCTGAAAAATAATGCTTGTAGTGATGCTCACCATAAGTTAATTGGCGTTGCTTAATCAGGGTATGAAAAAAATAAGTTTAAAATCCAGAAGCTTTGTGGGTACTGGTTTCTATGATTGGCATATTTAGTCTTTCATACCGTAAAGCAGCAACGCCAGTTAATTCTGTTGCTCCTAGCCCGCCCCAAAAATACAATTTAGATGCGGGAGAGCTTAAAATGATAAAGAGCGCACTAAATCTCAACTTCAATTACTTGGAAAGCTTGTTTAATTCCCTGAGCTAAAGCCAGTTTTTGTTGTTGGCTATAGAGTTCAAAACTTGTCCGATAAGCCGAGCGCATGGCACGCAAATTCTCAATTTGACCTTTTCGGTCTTTAAGATTGAACAAAACCCAAGCTAAATTATGATGAGCCTCAGCATAATCCGGTTGTAGCTGAACCGCTTTTTCCAAATAGGACTGCGCTGGACGCCACTGTCCCTGCCGCCCCAACAATGTACCTAAACGAAATTGGATAAAAGCATGGGGTGGAAATTTCTGATTGTAAGCTTCATAAGCTTGGATAGCACCAGGAATATTTTGGACTTGTTCGCGAGCAATGCCTAAATTTTTCAATACCCAAGCAGCGGCTTGTGGATAGCGCGCCGCTTTTTCAAAATTAGGAATAGCATCAGTCCATAGCCCCTGCAAAGCTTGTTTCCAGCCTATAAAACCCCAGGCAAAACTGCTGTCAGGAACCTGAGTAATAAACTCTTGGGTGCGTCGCTCTATATCTCGCGCTTGTTGAGTAATTACTGCTTTATCTAAGGCGATAATTAGACAAGGATATGCCCAGCGTAGCAATTCGCGATCGCCCTGAAAATTAGCCTGCTTTGACTTAGTAATAGCTGGTGTAGCATGACTGATAGTTAGTTTCCAGTCTTTTTGATTCACAGCAATCCACCCTTTCAATCCTAGTACAAAAGGTGATGCAAGCGTCATTTTAATTTTCGGATCTAAATCACCTTTAGTCTCGATTTGAATGGCGCGATCGATCGCACTTTCTGCCTGTTGCCAATTTCCAGTTTTGCCCAAAGCCCAAGCTAGATTAGCTTGTACCCAACTCTCATGAGACAAAAGATTTGCTGCTTGCTGCAATTGTCTAACCGCTTCTTGCCAATTTGATTTGCGGCAATTAATCAAACCCAGCACTCCATAGCCCCTACCATCATTCGGTTTCACTTGAATCGCTCTCTGTGCAGCAACTTCTGTTTGAGAGTGATTGAGGTGAATCAAAACCAGGGATAATTCTACCGCTGCTTCACCATTATTAGGCTCAGTAGTTAAACATCTTTCGTAAGCTTCAACAGCTTCTGCTAAGTTTCCTTGCTTGACAAAATCCAGGGATTTCCTGTGCAGAGGTGTGATAAAGTTACCTTTGAGCGCATCAATGAGTTCATCAGCCGTTTGAAATCTTTCCTCTACCTTCGTTCTCATGCCGGTTAAAATAACCTGTTCAGTTAAAGGGCTGAGATCCGGGCGTAATTTTCGAGGTGGAGTCAGAGTTTCTGATGCTACTCTGTCGGTAGCGGCGGCTGGTGGCTCTCCTGTTAATAATTCATACATTGAAGCACACAAGGCATAAATATCTGTAGCAGGATAGCGTTTGCCTTTTGCTGAATACTGTTCTAGTGGAGCATATCCGGGGGTTAACAACTGCGTCATATTAGTAGTTTGATTAGCAATAAACTCTCTAGTAGCACCGAAATCTATCAAAACGGCCCTATCTTGATTGTCAATAATAATATTATCTGGTTTAATGTCCCTATGGAGGAGATTATTAGTGTGAACAACTTTTAAAGCTGATGCAATTTCAATTATATATCCTTTCACCCGCTCTTCAGATAAAGGTTTTTCCTCATTTCCTACCTGGTATAATGACTTTCCCGAAATAAACTCCATAACTATATAAGCAGTTTTATTTTCTTCAAACCAGTCATAAACCTTAGCAATATTCGGGTGAACGCATCTCGATAAATAATTCCCTTCAAGCTGAAATTTAGAGAGTTGTTGCTGTTTGATTTGTGGAGAAATAGAATTCGGCCAAGTAATGGTATTTCCCTGTCTGATTGCTTTTTCAGGCCACAGTTCTTTGATGGCAATACCCATTAAGTTTGTTGAATCAGTACCTTTATAAGTAATTCCAAATCCGCCTTCTCCCAAGGTTTTTTCGATCTTGTAGCGGCCTTGTTTGAGTAATGCGCCAGCAGGCAAATGATAGGAAGATGAACTGCTGCTACCAGCAGGAGTGAGAGAAAAGCCGCAGACAGTACAAAACGACGCATTATCGGAGTTTTCTGTCATGCAAGCGGGACAAGTAATAGACATTTTAGTTACCTCAGTTCAAATTTAAAATTTTCTCAAATTGAGTTGGTTGTGCCTTCGACCCTTCGACTTCGCTCAGGGGCCGGGAGTTGGTTTTTTAAATGTTCTCAAATCGAAAGCGAATTTTACCAAAGGCAATCTCATCCCCTGAATTTAAAATTTCAATGGCAGTCATTCTGTTGCCAAACCTAGATTGTCCGGCGCGTTTGATGAAAGTTCCATTAACTGAACCTAAATCTTTGACTTTCCACTCTCCGGCTTCTTGATAAATTCCAGCGTGGGGGCGTGATACAGTATTGGCATCTGGAAAACTATCTAAATCGATATCTGGCAATTCACCTCCTGGCTCACTTCTCCCTATAATTAATCTGCTTTTATCTAATAAAATTTCTGTGATGAAACTAACGGATTTGAGAGGAATTAGTTTGGGTGTGACACTGCTTCCTCTCAAAACTTTAATCAGTTCATCGGCTGTTTGAAATCTCTCCTCTACCTTGATTTTCATTCCTGTTAAAATGATGTGTTCAATTAAAGGGCTGAGGTCGGGGCGTAATTGACGAGGGGGAACTAGGGTTTCTGAAGATATTCTATCTGTGGCTTCTGCAGGAAGTTGACCGGTTAATAATTCATACATTGAGGCACAGAGAGCATAGATATCTGTAGCGGGATAGCGCTTGGCTTTGTAGCTGTATTGTTCGAGGGGTGCGTATCCCCGCGTTAGGGTGACGCTCATTTGTCTAGTTTGTCCGGCAATGAATTCTTTTGTTGCACCAAAATCAATCAGAATTGCTCTGTCTTGGCCATCTATCAGAATATTCTCTGGTTTTATATCTCGATGTAGCAATTTTGCCCCGTGAACGATTGTGAGTGCTGCTGATAGTTGCAGTAAGTAACGTTTCACTCGTTGCATAGGTAGCGGCCCCTCTTCTTCCAGGATTTTAGAAAGGGGTTTACCTGTGATGAAATCCATCACCACATAGGCGGTACTGTTTTCTTGAAAATAATCGTAGACTCTGACAATGTTTGGGTGCTGACACTGAGATAAATATTGAGCTTCTGTGGCTACTTTCTTCAGTTGCCAGTCTTTATCTTTTGGAGTGACTGTGTGGGGCCAAACCACTGTGGTTCCCTGTCGGCTAGCTTTTTCTGGCCAGTTTTCTTTGATGGCGACAGTCCGAGAATTTACTAGGTCAATACCTCTGTAGGTAATGCCAAATGCACCTTCGCCAATTAAGGTTTCAATTTTATACTTTCCTTGCTGGAGGGAACTGCCAGCAGATAAGTAATAGCCAGATGTTTGCACGGAAAAAGGAGCACCGCAACTCATACAAGCTAGGGCATTTTCATGATTTTCTGTAGCACAATAAGGACAGATGATTGACATGACTAATATCTACTCCGATTGATTTAGTAACGGTTGTCTGGATGGCTGCTAAGTTCTAAGGCTAGAAGTGTGGCGTTGTCTGATGCTCCTCGCTGAAGGACGCAATTAATGACTTCATCAACTGCTGTTTGCAAAGTTTTGTTATGCGTAAAAAATTGAGCTATTTCTGCATTTGATACTAAATCCCATACGCCGTCGGAACATAGTAGCAAGATGTCACCGTTTTCTAAGGCTAAGGATAGGTTTTGATCTGAACGGCTTAATTGTTGGACGTAGCCATCGCTTAATCTGCGTTTTGAGCCGATCGACTTTGTGAGCACATTGCGATCTGGGTGATCTAAGCTTTCTTCTGGGGTGATTTGACCGCTGGCTACCAGCATGGCTACCAGTGAATGGTCTTCGCTTAATTGGCGTATTTCTCCTTGTCTGAGAAGATATATGCGGCTATCTCCAACATGGGCGATCGCCAAATCTCCTCCCACTGCTAAAGTGATACTTAATGTGGTTCCGCCGTCCCGCACATGAGTAGCTACAGATTCATTGGCTTTCTGCACTAATGAAACCAGCCATGCAGCTTTTTGTTCTATAGTGTTGAATTCAGCAGGAATGGGTTCTTCTAGGACTGTTTGAACTGCCAATTTACTAGCAACTTCGCCCTGAGACATTCCGCCCATGCCATCAGCAACAACTCCTAAGATGAGGGTTTCGGAATTGCTTAACTGCATTTGGCGGATGCCATAACTATCTTCATTTTGCAAGCGACTGGTGGATAGGCCGGTAGTCGATCGACTGGCGACATTCCAGTCGATTTTAGTACCTTGTAAAGATTGCCTGGTTTCTACCAAGAGACTTAAGAGTTGAGACAAAGGAAAACGTTCTTCCGGTAAGGGTGAGAGAGCAATTTTTAGGAGTTGGTAAATTCGGGGAATGGGGTTGATTTTCAGGTCGATTTGGTTTGTGGAGGAAAGGGGTTGTTTGTGAATGGCGTGATACAATAAGGCTCCTACTGTATAGCTGCTCATTGCTTCTTGGATGGGATGGCTGCCATAGGCGAGTTCGGGAGCGGCGTAGTTTTCTGACAAGCCCGATCGCAATTTTTCATTCAATGGATAAGCTCCCGTTAAATCCAAAAACTTGATGGGAGTTCCTAGTTCAATAAATTGGGGCAGGATTTGGACGAAGCACCACCCGTGCTTGTGAATATAGCGAAAGAATTGACAAACTTGACTGGTTATGGATAAGCAAGATTCTAAGGAGTTATCTTCTCCCAGCCAAGATTGTAAGGTTGTGTTGTCTTCAGGGAGAGAAGTTAGTAGTAGTAGTTTGCGATCGCTCTCATCTGCACACATTTCCTCTTCTGGGTAGGATTCCTCCTCTAAATACTCGGATGCTGCGTTAGTTGCATCAGCAGTACAAGACTGAGGCACTTCCACTAACGAAACCGGGTTTTCACTTAGTTCTCCCCGTTCCCTGAGCGTAGTCGAAGGGAGCGTAGTCGAAGGGTCTAAAGGCTCAACCACCAGGTTTTTTAGGGAATCTGCTGGCTGCTGCAATAAACTATCATCAAACTCCCCAATTTCTGCGCCCCCATGCGTAAGTTTGGGATTAGTTTCATCAGTAGCATTTTCGTCTGAGAGCACAGATTTTTCGTCATTTTGCTCTGCTTCATTTGAGATTGGCTCTGCTGAATTTGCCAAAGATTCTAGCTGCTCAAAATTTGTGTTTATTTCCGGCTCTTCCGGTTCCTGTGGCTGAGGATGTTCAACTGATCGCCAATCTACCTTTACAGAATCTTTGGTAGTCTTTGCCAGTAGCTCTCCAATCATTTTATAGCCACTTAAAACCTCTCTTAGTTCAACTTCTTGCTTTAATGCACCTTCGCAAGCACCGACACGCAACAATCCAAAATTGTTTGTTTTAGCAGTATTACTATCGGCTTCAATTTTCACTTTAAAGTAGTGAATACCTGCTCTCAGT
>NZ_JADEWV010000020.1 GCF_015207455.1 Microcoleus sp. LEGE 07076 | reverse complement strand
GTTACGAACTCCGAGAGGTTGTAGTTGTTGACAGCTATTCGGTAGATGGAACCGGAGATTTAGTCAAGGCTGCGGCCGAAAAAGACCCTCGGTTTCGGTTGATTAACGACGATCCGTTACCGGCGGGCTGGGTGGGGCGGCCGTGGGCGCTGAATTGGGGTTTTTTGGCAAGTTCCCAGAAGTGCGAGTGGATTTTGGGGATAGATGCCGATACTGTGCCGCATCCGGGTTTGATTGCGAGTTTGCTCAAAACGGCGAAAGCTGGAAATTACGATCTGATTTCGCTGTCGCCGCAGTTTATCCTCAAGTATCCGGGGGAGTTGTGGCTGCAACCTGCGCTGTTAATGACTTTGGTTTATCGGTTCGGCCCGACGGGGACTGGCGGGGATGTGCCGGAACGGGTGATGGCAAACGGTCAGTGTTTCCTCTGTAAGCGCGAGGTTTTGGTGGCGTTAGGGGGCTATGAGGTGGCAAAAGGTTCTTTTTGCGATGATGTGACTCTGGCTCGCTATGCGGCTGCTAAGGGCTTTAAGGTGGGTTTTTTGGATGGGGCGAAGGTGTTGCAGGTGCGGATGTATGAGGGGGCGATCGAGACTTGGAATGAGTGGGGGCGATCGCTCGATTTGAAAGATGCTGCTTCTGGCGGTCAAATTTGGGGCGATTTGTGGCTGTTATTCGCGGTTCAAGGTTTGCCGGTGCCGATTGTATTGTGCTATTTGCTGTTTGGTTCTGTGCCTTCTGTGGGGGCGTTTCCGCAGTTTTGGCTGTGGGGATTGAATGTATTTTTGGTGGCGGTGCGATCGGCTTTGTGTTTGGCGATCGCTCCGAGTTACGATACAACTGGGGCTTCTGGTAAATGGCTGTTTTGGCTGTCACCTTTGGCCGATCCGCTGGCGTTTTTGCGTATTCTAATTTCTGCGTTAAATCAGCCTACTCAGTGGCGCGGCCGCAAGTATGAATAATCGTTAAGTTTTTGCTGGATATTTCAAAATTGGTAGAAGTGCGCGCGTGCGAAGCTATCCCTACGGGATAGCTTCGTGCGCGCGTACTTTTCATTTTTTACAAGAACGAGCTACTATTAAGAGCCGTTGGATTCAAATCGTAAACCACTCCCAAGTAGTCATTCCCCGATTTAATTGCCGTTGATAATACAGCACTTGCACCATCTAAAACCACACTAACTGACTCAAAAGTTAATTGACTGAAAGTGACATCAATTAACTTGATTTTATCATCGGAACTTAAGTCAGTAATCAGATCGGATTGAGATAGTTCAGTCGCCGTATCTTGCAAGACAAAGATATCATTTCCCGATCCGCCCGTAAGGATATCAAAACCGGAATCTCCATTCAGGAGATCGTTCCCCGCACCGCCTGACAAGATATCATCTTGCTTACCACCGCGTAGGGTATCATCGCCTTCTCCACCTAGCAGGATATCGTTATCATTATTCCCGCTAAGAAAATCGTTGCCAATACCGCCATCAAGCGAGTCTGAACCTTTACCGCCAAAAAGTTGATCGTTACCTCCTTCACCTATTAAAGTATCTTCTCCTTGATTCCCAAAATAGGTATTTGGGAAGTCTAATCCGGTTAAGGAATCGTTTCCGGAAAGGGCAAATACGCTTAAACCTAATGCTGCTGCTGGGAAGCTGGTATCGTTGCCATCTGTTAGCAGGTAAACATCTCCCAATCGAGTGTTTTCTGGTAAACCAGATCGCACGTTACTCGATGTTGATACCGATGCTTTTGGCGTAGCAATTGCTATCTGTACTTCCGGTGTCGGTGTCGGTGTCGGTGTCGGTGTCGGTGTAGGAGTTGTGACTGGTGTTGGTGTTGTGACTATAGGTATTGGTGTTGTGACTGCGGGTGTTGGCGTTGTGACTGCGGGTGTTGGCGTTGTGACTGCGGGTGTTGGTGTTGTGACTATAGGTATTGGTGTTGTGACTATAGGTATTGGTGTTGGAGTTACAGGGTTATTACCACCAGTCAAAATTTGTTCATCTAACGCCGCACCCGTGTTTTCTGCAACTAGAGAATCGAGGGTTTTTTGACCGGCACCAAATGCCTTAAAGTCTTTAGTTGTTTCACCTAAAGCAATTTTTTGGACTGCTGCTACTTGTTTTTGCAGTTGTGTCAGATCGGTATTAGTTAAGATCGCACTAACGATCTTTTGATTGGATGCTGCGATTACCTGCGCTAGTGCTGGTGCCGCCACTGATATCTCTTGGGCGTTAAAATTAGGATCGATCGCCTTTACCCGATCGCCCACCTTGCCGATTAAATCCGCCACTTGTTCGGGTTTGGTGAAATCTAAGGTTCCTGTTAGGATGCGATCGGCGATCGCGCTAACTATTTGCTTGACAGCATCACCCATAGTTAGATTACTCGCACCTTCAATTAATCCCGCCGTTTGAGTGATCGAGTTTTGGGCTGCCAGCATTGCCGTTAATGCTTCTTTAGCACCCGGTTGTCCGCCTTGGGTAGCGGCGATCGGATCGACATAATTCAGGGGTATGTCGCTGGGAATACCGAAAGCGCTGGTGACTTTGGCATTGGCTTCGTTGACGGTTAAACCGCGATCGGCTAATTCAGCTACAATGCTAGTCAGTAAAGTAATTATTTCTGCATCGGGTGTCGCTTTGAGCGGAGTTTCTAGAGGTAAACCCGTACCGATGTCGGTGCCGCCAAAAGCAACTAAATTACCTTCACTGGGATCGAGTTTGCCGTTATTATTAGTGTCAAAACTGCTGGAAGTAATATCAAAACCAAATGCACCTTGACTGTCAGTTGTGCCTTTGGGTTCGTTCGGATCGAGGATGCCATTTTTGTTAGCATCAAAGAAGACATTCGCACCGGCAATATAGTCGTCGATTACAAAACCGCCAAAAGCGTAACTTTTGAACCGGATAAGTTCGCTAACATTGGCACCAGACGAATCCGTTCCTATTATCTTCATCCAGTAGTCAAATTTCTGCGGGCGAGTCGCGCCGAGCTCAATTTTGCGAGTTGCGGGATTGAAAGTTAACCATGAAGGGAGAGGAATCTCAGGAAAACTTAACCCATTTACAGGCTGACGATAGTAACCGCGACTCCGATCGATCTTCCATGTAAATGCCGACTCATTCAACGCATTGAAATCTGCCAGGGCGATCGAATAATTAATGATGTCGCCCGGATCGGGGTCAGTATCGGTGTTTGCAGCCAAGGTAAACACATTGCCAGTTTGATCAAAACCTAGTGCTCCACTTTGCGAAAAGGCAGAAAGATTTACAACTGGGGGGTTGTTATTATTCGTTGGCGTTACTGGCGTTGGTGTGGGAGTGACTGGCGTTGGCGTGGGAGTTACTGGCGTTGGCGTGTTGAGCAGGATGGAGGCGGTGCTGCTGTTCCCGTTCGCCACAGCTAAGTCAGGTTTCCCGTCGCCGTTGAAGTCGCCGATGCTGGTGAAAGCGGGACGATCGCCAGTAGCGAAGGTGACTTGGGTGGCGAAAGTGGGGCTGGTGGCTCCGGTGGCAGTGGTATTGAGCAGGATGGAGACGGTTTTGCTGTTGAAGTTCGCCACAGCTAAGTCAGGTTTCCCGTCGCCGTTGATGTCGCCGATGCTGACAGACCAGGGGCTAGTGCCAGTAGGGAAGTCAACTTTGGTGGCAAAAGTGGGGGTGGTGGCGTTGGTGGCGGTAGTATTGAGCAGGATGGAGGCGGTGCTGCTGTTCCCGTTCGCCACAGCTAAGTCAGGTTTCCCGTCGCCGTTGATGTCGCCGATGCTGACTGAGTTGGGGCCATCGCCAGTTGTGAAGTCTACTTTGGTGGCAAAGGTAGGGGTGGTGGCGTTGGTGGCGGTGGTGTTGAGCAAGATCGAGGCGCTGGCGCTGCCGCGGTTCGCCGTTGCTAAGTCAAGTTTCCCGTCGCCGTTGATGTCGCCGATGCTGACGGATTCGGGGCCAATGTTAGTTGGGAATTCAACTTGGGGGGAGAAGCTGAGCACGCCACTGTAGGTTTTGAGGGTGGTTTCTGTCAGAGCAAGTTTGGGCTTTTGGGGCGATGGGGGAATGAGTTGGGGGATGTCCCAGGTGCCACCGAGTTTGCTGTTACCTGTAGGTTGGGAGTTAGCGGCGATGTTTGCGCCTGTGAGTTGGTTCAGTTGAGTCAGGAATTGGTGCCCGGATTTCCCGGCTGCTACGTTACAGCCATACAAGATGATGCTGGCGTTGGCACTCAGGGCCCTTCGCCACTGTTGCAATTGGTGGCTGTAGTTGGCGATGTTGCTGCTGTTGAGTTCTGTCGTGCCTAAGTAAATCTTGCCGGAACCGCCGTGGGTGATGATGTGTAGCGATTCGATGCCTTGATGCCGATCGAGGATTGTGGTGATTTGCTCGATCGCATTTACCTTGTTTTCGAGGATGTAGGTAGCCGTATCTGGTTTGATGCCTTGGGCTATGCGATCGCTGTCCGGTATTGTAGCGTCAAGGATGACGATTTCCCTTGGTTGGTTGCATTAGATACAACCAACCAAGGGAAAATTTTTTTTTGAGTTGGGGTTAAGTTGAGTTATGGTGTTCATCTGTTTTTGCTTCCGGTAGAATGATTTGTTTTTGAGGTGCAAAAATTTATCGATTGAATTGCGATCGGCGGTAATTCTACCTAATGGCAGATGACACGCTAGATTTTAAATTACTAGGAGCTTAGCAAAGTGCGATCGTAAAGTCAGTGTTTTAGCTTCTCATTTACTAAATCTTTATATTTCTGTGGTTATTTTAAACAAATTATTAAAAGTCGAAGTCGGGGCGAGTTTGTGAGATCATCGGTTTTAGGCAATTATGGTTGGTGAACCCGCCCGTTACAACTTGTCAACCTTTTTCTTAGTTGCTATGCTGTAGACACTCTGTATATACATCCTTAAAAAAAGGGTGAAATCCTGAGAGTGATATCACTAACTAGAGGATGAAACTATGGTTGGGACGATCGCCAAATGGGGAAACAGTCTTGCTGTGAGGATTCCACAGCATTTAGCTAAAGAGATTAACTTAGCTGAAGGTTCCCAAGTGCAGCTTGTGTTGATAGATGGTAAACTGACGATCGAGCCGATCGCTCGTCGGCGTTATTCGCTTGAGGAGTTGGTTGAGGCGATTACCCCAGAGAATCTTCATACTGAGATTGATAGTGGAGTTGCTGTGGGGAATGAAGTTTGGTGACTCGATCGAATCCCTACATTCCGAGTCGAGGTGATATCGTTTATTTAGACTTTGACCCAACAAAGGGACACGAACAAAAAGGACTTAGACCTGCTTTTGTGCTGTCACCTCGTGCTTACAATCAGAAAAGCTCTTTAGCTTTATTTCTGCCGATTACAAAGCAACAAAAAGGGTATCCTTTTGAAGTTTCCCTACCGACTGGATTGAAAGTTCAGGGAGTAATTCTTGCCGATCAAATCAAGTGTTTAGACTGGAAAGTTCGCGGTGTTCGATTCGTTGAGTCTGTATCTGAAGATGTGATTGAGGAGGTGCAAATCAAAATTGAGCCATTGTTACTGTGAGGTTTGGTGGGGGCGGGTTTATGAGATTGTGGGTTTTAGGCAATTATGGTTCAGATAAGACAGATCCCCCCCAGCCCCCCTTAAAAAGGGGGCAGCAAGAGTCTCAAAGTCCCCCTTCTTAAGGGGGATGCGAGGGGGATCTAGACTTCGATACAAACGAGTTGCTTGGGGGCGGGTTTATGATATTGTGAATTTGAGGCAATTATTGTTGGTAAAACCGCCCCTACGGAAATTAAAATTTTATAGATTTTATGAATAACGACACAATTTTGAATACAGTCGAAGAACATGAGATTTTTGGCGATCGCGATTTGCCATCTTGGTTAACCGAACAACACATCAGCCTCGCTTGCACTACCTATCAAACCAGCAGGTTGATGTTAATCGGTGCTGCACCCGAAACCAACAGAATATCGGCTTTTTGGCGAATATTCGATCGCGCTATGGGACTTTTCTGCACGCCGGAACGCCTTTATCTAAGCTCAAAATATCAACTCTGGCAATTAGATAATGTGCTAGCGGAGGGTGGACAACATCAAGGTTACGATAAACTATATATACCAAGAATTGCCTATACTACGGGAGATATCGACATTCACGATATCGCTGTCGATAAAAATAACCAAATTCTGTTTATTAGCACGTTGTTTAATTGTATCGCTACTTTGAGCGATCGCCACAGTTGCAGACCTCTCTGGAAACCAGGTTTTATCTCACAATACATCAATGAAGACCGCTGTCACCTTAACGGTTTGGCGATGGTGGATGGGGAGGCGAAATATGTTACAGCGTCGAGTCAGTCGGATGTGGTGGATGGCTGGCGCGATCGCCGAAAAAACGGCGGTATAGTGATTGATGTCGCATCTAATGATATTATCGTCACGGGATTGTCAATGCCGCATTCACCTCGCTGGTATCGAGATAAGTTGTGGTTGCTGAATTCGGGGCGGGGGGAATTGGGTTATGTGGATTTAGAGACGGGGAAATTTGAGGCGATCGCATTTTGTCCGGGATATGTCCGAGGACTGGCTTTTTGGCAAAATTGGGCGATTGTTGGCTTGTCGAAACCGAGGGGCGGTGACAATACTTTTAGCGGTTTGGAATTGGATGAGTTGTTGGTAGCTAAGGATGCTGAGGCTCGGTGTGGGATGATGGTGATAGATTTGAATAGTGGGGCGATCGTTCATTGGTTGCGGTTTGAAGGAATTGTCACGGAACTGTATGATGTGCAGGTGATTGGGGGAGTGCAAAAGCCGATGGCTTTGGGTTTTCAAACCGATGAAATTGCTCAGTTAATTACTTTGGAATTGTAAACCGCTGATGGTGGCGGATCTATGCGGATGGACGCGGATAAATGTTGATAGGATGTAGGCAGAGGGTATATTTAAGCGGGATTTGGTATTACTCAACAATCGCCCCATCTAAGCTTGTTTTTCTTAAGTCTGTTCGAGCTAAATTTGCACCTCTTAAATCCGCACCTGTGAAACAAACATTGCTTAAATCTGCATAACTCAGATCGGCACCTCTAAGATTAGCATCAGATAAATTTGCTCCTGATAAATTTGCTCTCACAAGTTGCGATTTACTCAAATTGCTGCCGCTCAAATTTGCGGATTGCATCTGTGCAGCAATTAAGTTTGCTTTGCTTAAATTAGTGCCGCTGAGGTTAGCTAAATTTAATTTAGCATAACTCAAATCGATGTTTTCCAAGCAAAGTTCGCTCAATTGCGCGCATCGCAAGTTAGCATTAATAAAAAACCTGTCTCCCCCTGTATAACGGCTGAGCAATTCGTCTACTTCTAGCCGAATCAAAACCGGTTCGCAAGTATTTTGGTAGCACCACGATGTTTCCAGCAAACTAGCGGCTGCTTGAATCGCTACCTTGTCGCATTTAGGCAGAACCAAACTATTACACCCGTCCCACTCACCGTTGAGCATAAATGCCATCTCGGAAGCTGCTGCAATTGAGTCGCAAAGCAAAACGGTTTCTGGTTTGGGTTGCAGCCAGTTCATTAAGGTGATTGAGCTGTTGTTTTTCATTTTTGATTCAGGGTTTGTGGGTCTTTCTTAATTATAGTACAATCAGCTTGGGTATGAAAAAAATTGTAGCGAAAATGTTGGGTTTAGTTCCTCAACCCAACCTACGCACTGACCCAGATTTTGCCGGTAAAATCCAGATTTTTCGTTCATAAACTTGGTTTGTGCGTAATACCAATTTAATCTGAAATTGCACATATCCCGATCCCCCTCGCATCCCCCTTAAAAAGGGGGACTTTGAATTCTTACTCCCCTTTTTTAAGGGGGCTGGGGGGATCTGATTCTATGCAGATTCATAAAAAATTGGTATAAGTCCTAGGAATGATTAAACCGCAGAGGCCACAGAGGGCGCTGAGTCATAGAAAAGAGAGATGAATAATTCCGATACCAACGGGTTTTATCTTACGCACGCGGGTCAAAAAACCCGGTTTCTGCGTCAAAATCTATGGGAATAATCCACAATTTTTCGGAGAAAGCTGTTTTTTTGCGTAAGTTATCAAAGATTTAAAACACTCGGCTTGCTAAGCTAGAACGAAAAAAATAAAACAATGAGTGGGGTGTCCCGCCGGCCCTGCACATACAATTTAAATGTGCGGCAGCTTATACCAATTTCATAAAATAGCGCTACATATCTCCCCCCCCAACCCCTCCTTGTTATGAGGGGGAGTCAAACTTTGTATGTAGCATAAGTTTATGAAATTGGTATTAGTAGAATCTCACTTCACTGACAATTTTTGATTCTGAGTAACAATCTCAGTCAGCCCATCCCAGTCGCGATCGGGCTTGGTTCTCGTGCTTATCGGGCCCTCAGCAGAGCTTTAGAGGCTGATTCGCCTGCGATTTTCAGTTGCCGACTCAATTGCAGGTTCAGCAGCACTAAGACAGTCCACTGACCGATCGCGGAGAGCAAAAAGATATGTCCAGACGTGTTTTCCAGGCCCAACCCAACGAAGGGAACTGTTGACATCCAAATCAAAGGATTTTTTTCGGGGGTGAGGGAAAGCATAGATAAAATGATTGGCGGCAAAACGATCGCGCCTCCGACTGTACAAACCGCCCAAACTGCCTGGTTTCGGATTTTTGCAAATAGGAATAACTGGGCAACGGTGGCGTAAATCGCGATTAGATTCAGCCAAACAATTATGCCGAACAAGCCGTTGTTCTCCCCTAGCAGCAAAGGTGTTAAAATCAAGGTCGAGATTAGGAGATTGAGGGCGATCGCAATTATAGCGGGACTTTTTTCGCTCCAAATTAAATCGAGCATGGGGTAGCGCCGCCACAATTTATGACTGCTGGGAACGATTTGTTGGCGATACCTTGCCCAATCGTACAAAGCTTGCCTTTCTGGGGTTAAAGCAGCAATTAAACCTACAAAAACTACCAAATTCAGGAGGAATACAAAGGTGATATTGTCCGTTCCGCCTGGGGATTGAAGTGCAAATCCTAAAATAATTGGCTGACAGGAGAACACGAGCAAGTAACTTTGGCGCTTGCTCAAAACTGTGCTGCTGGGGTTGGGAAAGCGCCGCTGCCATCCCTGCCACATCCAATAGGTTAAAACCCCGCAGATAGACAGAGATAAAATTGTAGACAGTGCAAAGCTGTTGCCGATCGGCAAATTAAACCATTTTACGTTTTCGCAATTTTTAATTAACCAGTGCAAGTTTGAATTGCCGAATTCTATTACTCCATTGACTGAGTATTTCAAAACAGCAGCCGGAGACAAGAATGTTATTAAGTCAGCAGCGTTGCGTGGCGACGGCAGATTAAAAGCTGTGGTAGTAAAAATCAAAACTGCTGCGCCCGCCAACCAAGGTTGAAACCCTCCCAACCAACTGGTTGTTAAGCCGAATAGCATTGCAGCGCTGTAGAATAAAGCACAGCTAGCTGCGATCGCCCCGTAGAAACATAAAATCTGATGCAGGGGTATTTGAGCTGTTAACCCGCTGTACAAGTGCAGGGGTACGGTCAGAATTGCTGCTAGGTAAAGTAAAATTGGAACGCCGAGAATTTTGCCCAGAAAAATGGTTTTGGCAGATTGGGGGCTGAGGCGAATAAAGTTGAGAGTGCCGCGGCGTTCTTCTTGATCGAGGTCGCTCACTAGCAGATAAGTGCCGGCTACTAAAAGTGCGATCGCGCTAAATATACTCAGATAAACAAACAGTTCGAGGTACCAATACTGCCAGTTAATCTGAAAGTTGCCGGCAGCATCTCTGAGGCATATTGGATTATTGGCATCCAAGCTAAAGCAAAATTTGTTGTAGGTGGGGTTATTGTACTCACCTGCTGGAGGCGCAATTGGTATCTCGGTGCGGCAAGTCCAGAATAGCAGCAGTTGAGCGCAGATAGATAAGATGCTGGCAATGGCAATATTGCCGATTTTCAGCCGGCCTTTGATTTCGCGAAATAACTGGGGATTCCAGTTACCGATTTGGTCTAGTATGTTGAGAATCATAGGTAATAGTTTTGAGTTGTGATTGAAAAAGTGGCCCTAAACTGTCAACTCTCAAGATGCTTGCTGGTGTCCCATTTTGAGGAAAATGGTTTCTAAATTTTCTTGAGTGCAGTGGAATTCGGTTAAGGGAATGTTGGCAATAACCAGAGATCGCAATAGATTTGCTGCATCTTCCCGGCTTCCTGAAAACTGAACGCAAACCTGCTGAGTTTCCGGCACTATTTCCCAGCTTTCAACCCAAGGAAAGTTTTTTAGTTCCGATATTAGCGCTGCTAAATCGCCCAAAGTTGACAGGAATATTTGCTGTTTTCCTAGTCGTTTGTAAAGTTCTTGCAAAGGGGCGCTTTCGACAAGATAACCGAGTTCCATAATTCCCACCCAACTGCAAAGTTCGGCTAAGTCGCTGAGAACGTGGGATGATATGAGTACGGTCATGCCAGCTTGTTGCAAGCTTTTGATGATTTCACGGAATTGCGATCGGGCGATCGGATCTAAACCGGAAACTGGTTCGTCTAACAGCAGCAAAAGCGGTTCGTGGATAATAGTTCTACCCAAACTCAAGCGCTGTTTCATTCCCCGCGAAAGAGTGGAAATTAAGCTGTTGCGCTTGTTGGTTAATTGCACGAGTTCTAAAACTGTACCGATGCGTTCTCGGCGCTGCGGCTGCCGCAGGTTGTAGAGTCGGGCAAAGTAATCTAAATAATCCCAAACAGTCAAGTCGCCGTACAGGGGAAAGTCGTCGGGAAGAAAGCCGATGCGCTGTTTGAGGGTGGGTTCAGATCGATCGCGCAGCAAGCGGCTGCCGTTAATGTAAATTTCCCCTGTTGTCGGTTCTTCAGCGGCGGCCAACATTCGCAGCAAGGTAGTTTTGCCGGCACCGTTGGGGCCGATGAGCCCGCAGATTTCGCCGGTGGCGACTTGCAAGTCGATGTCATTAACGGCAATATGGCGATCGAATTGTTTGGTGAGTCCGCGAGTATCTATTGCTAATTCTTTTGCCATATTTTAAAGGCGATTGAAATTTGCTGCGTTTCGTGCCTAGCTTCAAAGCTTGCAACTAGTTTAGCCTTTTGATACAGCAGTTGTCACCCACATTTCGGAAAATAAATTGTTAAGTATTAAAAAGATTTTGAGTTTTGGTAAGGTTGGGAAAAACGTAATTAACAATTGGTAAACTTATGGCGTGATTTTTTGAGCGATCGGGAAACCGCAGATTGAGGCAGATTAACACAGATACACGCAGATGTTTTTCAAGATGTGAGAGGGTAAGATTTTAGAAGAATTATTTACAGGTTTGTGATTAGAGAACAGATAATATCAATTCCGGTTGCACTCATACATGATGTTAACTGTTAACTGTTAACTGTCAACTGTTAACTGTCAACAGTCAATTTACTATTCCGATGAAGAGAGGATTTGAGATAACGCACCTAAAGCAGCGCCAGATCCTTGAAGCAACGGCGCGTCAATTCTATCCTGGCGGCTGCGTCGTTTTTGCTGCGAATGTCAATGTTTGTGGCAAAAAAATAAGCATTTTTATTCTGCTCTAAATAACCGACATACCAGCCGATTTGAGCCTTTGTTTGTTCTCCAAAACCTGCCCAGCCTGTTTTTGCCCGGATTGTGTAATCGGGAGTTTGTTCGACAATCATGATGTCTTTAACTAGAGAGAGCGATCGCTCGGAAAAAGGTAAGTCGTTTTTGTAGAGACGGCGCAAAAATTGAATTTGCTGGTTGGGTGTGATTCGCAGTTTTCCCTCTAACCAAAATTTATCAATATCATCTTTTTTTCCAATGTTTTGGTTGCCATAATCGGCTTTGGCTACCCATTTTTGCATTTTTTCGTGTCCGACTCGGCGCGCGAGAACTTGGTAAAACCAGACGGCGGAAAGTTTGATGGCTTCTCTCATGTTCAAGTCTCGATTCCAGGCGGGAATTGACCTTTGAATTCCATCCCAAGTGAGAATTGCAAGTTCATTGGAAATTACGTTTGTTTCTAAGGAAATCAGGGAGTTGAGAATTTTAAATGTAGATGCGGGTAAAAAATCTGTTGCATTGCGCTGCGGATTGTGTTGGTAAAGCCGATCGCTATTCAAGTCGTAAATGGCGATCGAGCCTTCAACGCCTAATTCTTGAAAGTGCCGTCCAAAATTGATTGTTTGAGCGACATCTCCTCCTCTATACCCGAATTGCTGCGCTGGAGTTGGTGCGGTTAAGGCAGATTGCGATGGCTGAATTAAAACAGCAGTAATGCAGCTTGATACGATTAAAATCAGAGCGAGCTCGCGAAATCTTCTGTTCATAAATTTTGATGTACCAGGTGCGTCAGATTTAGGCTGTGTGGGAAATAATTAGATTTTGGGCTTGACGCACCCTACAATATATGCGATCGTTGTGTAAGTTATCAACTACAAAAAGCTGCGTCAGATTTAGGCTGTGTGGGAAATAATTAGATTTTGGGCTTGACGCACCCTACAATATATGCTGTTCATAAATTTTGATGTACTGGACTAGACTGCTCGTGTAAAATTTTGATTGAGTCAACCGCAGATGTCAGGCAGATTGACGCAAATCAACGCAAATACATTTTTATTTAAATAGTATAACTTTATAGCAATTATCATATAATTATGTACAAATTTGCGGCGGCTTCGGAGCATGAATTAATTGTGTTTGGTGCGGCAAGACCGGGCTACCGCGATGAGGAAGTTGCTCGGTGGATTGATTTTATGCGGTGTCAGACGATCGATCGAGTTTGTTGCTTGCTTCCTGATGCTCAACTCGTCCGCTATGGTGATTTGCTGGGAAGCTATCGAAATGTTTTTGGGCGCGATCGGGTATGCTGGGCTCCGATCGCCGATTTTGAATTGGCCGATCGCTCCATTTTAGTCGATCGCATTTTACCGTTTTTGATATCTGCAAGTCGATCGGGCGATCGGGTGGTAGTTCACTGTGGTGGCGGGATTGGGCGCACAGGACAGGTTTTGGCTGCTTGGTTGGTTAGCGGGCGGGGATTTTCTAACCAAGAGGCGATCGCGGCCGTCAAAAAAACTGGCAGAAATCCCTACGAAGCTGCGATCGCTGCTTTTTTGAAAGGTCGAAATCCCTGGCAAGTTGCTGGAGAACTCGATGCTTTGTTAGATTGCTGCCGCCGTGATTTTGGGAAGAACTTGTATCATGCGCGATCGACCGACACAGACTAAAATCCGGGCGACTTTTTGGTGAGGGGAGTCCCTACAATCAGAGGGGGTAATCGACGGGAAATGATATTACCGGCGCTCTCAAATCCGGTAGCATCGGAATCATTAAACCGCGAACACGAAGCCGTTCCCCAAGGGTAGGTTAGGAAGGACATACATCTTCTTCTTTCTCTGACTTCGCGCTCTTTGCGTCTTCGCGGTTCATTGGATCTTACCACCTATTAGTAAAAGTAGGGTGCGCCGCACCCACAATTCTCGCCCCAAACAAAGATTAAAGAGCGGCGCACCTACAACTTTGCAACAATTTTATCTTGCCTGCAATACAGGTAAAGATCCAGGTAATATCAATTCCGGTTGCACTCCCGTTAATTGTTGACTCTTGACTGTTGGTTGTTTGAACAAAACCGATCCAACCGGAAAAGATATAAAGACACAACTCAAGTTGTGTCCCTGCGGCATAGTGTTAATTGTTAATTGTTAATTGTTGAGGGCGGGCACTCTTGGCACCGCCCCTACCTGTTGGCTGTTGGTTATTTGAACAATATCGATGCAACCGGAATTGATATAAAGACACAACTCAAGTTGTGTCCCGGCGGCATTTTGACAAACATTGCTTTGAGACACTCACTAGCCATCAGTCATTAATCGACTAATGACTGATGACTAATCACTAAT
Organism: Microcoleus sp. LEGE 07076; assembly: GCF_015207455.1. Classification (GTDB taxonomy): domain Bacteria; phylum Cyanobacteriota; class Cyanobacteriia; order Cyanobacteriales; family Microcoleaceae; genus Microcoleus. Next base: position 35,316 of record NZ_JADEWV010000020.1, on the reverse strand, counting down.
CACTAATGACTAATCACTAATGACTAATCACTAATGACTAATCAGTCGTACTAACGTGGTCGATTCTCTCTAATTGCCAGAGAATTTGGTTGCCTTCGCGCCGCACGCGAGAAACTACCCAATTTCGCCACACCCAATTATCTCCGCGACTGGTGACAGCGCTGGCATTTACATCCATCAAATCAGCCAGTTCGGAACTGGTAATCAAGTAGCCTTTGGTGGCTACCTCGTCGGCTATGTGCAAGGTTTCGATCAGGTTGCGGAGTTCCTGAACCCTCACCTCGCGGGGCAAGTTCTCCAGGGTATCGGCAGTTGAATCCATCATGGTAGAGTTGCAGATCGAAAGGTCAGAAGTTATGACATAGGATTCTATCGTTTTGTTACCAGTTGTGTCCGTTTCTTCCAAAACAATTGGGTTTTGCAAGTGTAGGGGCGGTGCCCCCGTGCGGGCCAGTTCCCCGTCTGCTGTTGCTTTCTGCTGTTGCAGTTTGGGAATCAGATTGTGAGAAAAGCTGCGGGCAATTTCATCGCATCTATCGTTGTAGAAGTCGCCGGAGTGGCCGCGGACGTGTTCCCACTTCACTTGTCGGGAATTCAGCTTATCTAGCAGGTGCCAGAGGTCTTGGTTGACGACTTCTTTGCCCGTTGAGGTTTTCCAGCCTTTGTTTTTCCAGCCTTGAATCCATTTGGTAATGCCGTTTTTAACGTATTCACTGTCGGTGTAAACGGTGACTGGTTCGGTTTGACCGGAATTGGCAAAAAATTCGAGCGCAGCCACCGCAGCCTGCATTTCCATGCGGTTGTTGGTGGTTTGGGGGTCTGCTCCCCCGAGTTCGTGACAGTTGCCGTCGGCGAAGCAAACTACTGCACCCCAGCCGCCGGGGCCCGGATTGCCGGAACAAGCGCCGTCTGTGTACAAGCTTTTGATGGTGGGAGTTGTCATGGTCGAGTTAATTTGTTATTTTTTACGATTATTTTGTTTGCAGGTGCGATAATTGAGGCAATTGAGATAGTTTGACTTGCTGCTATGAAAAACACTAACTTAAAGATTAAAAAACTCGCGCTATTTATTTGTCCGTTTTCTTTGTTAATTTTTAATACTTGCGCGCAAGCACAGCCCATAGTTCCCGCTACTGACGGTACTGGCACTGCCGTTACCCGCAGCGGCAACCGCTACGATATCAACGGCGGCCGTTTGTCGGGAGACGGCGCAAATCTTTTTCACAGTTTTGGGCAGTTTGGCTTGAATGAAGGTCAAATTGCTAATTTTTTGACTAATTCGGCTATTCAAAATATATTAGCTCGAATTTCTGGGAACGCTTCGCTAATTAACGGCTTAATTACTGTCACCGGCGGCAATTCTCATCTTTTTCTGATTAATCCGGCGGGGATTGTGTTTGGCCCTAACGCGAGTTTGAATGTGCCGGGGGCTTTCACTGCGACTACTGCGACGAATGTCGGTTTTGGTTCTAATTGGTTTAATGCGACGGGTGAAAATAATTTTAGCGCGTTAGTTGGTACGCCAAATGCTTTTTATTTTGGTGCGGTTCAACCGGGAAGTATTGTTAATGCTGGCAATTTGGCTGTGACTTCGGGACAAAATTTGAGTTTGCTCGGCGGTACGGTTGTGAGTACGGGACAGTTGTCGGCTCCGCGAGGCCAAATTATTGTTGCTGCGGTTGGGGCCGAGAATGTTTTGCGCGTTAGTCAACCGGGGCTTTTGTTGAGTTTGGAAATACCAGCGGGCGGGAATTTTGGGAGTTTTCAACAAACTTTAAATCCTGTTTCTTTGCCGCAGTTGCTGACAGGTACGGGGCAAAATCAGGCGACTGGTGTTGCGGTTGCGGATGACGGTAGCGTGCGGCTTGTGGGTTCTGGTTTGGTGGTGAATTCTGGGGATGTGGCTATTGCTGCTGGGAATGTGTCTGCGTTGGATCAATTGAATGCCGGAAGCGCGACAATCTGGGCTGCGGGAAATCTCTCGTTAGCGGGCGCTAGACTGCAAACTGCGGGGGATTTGAGTTTGCTGGCAGGGGATGCGGTGCGGGTGAGAGATAGCGTTCAGAATCCGTTTTTGGCGCGGGCTGGGGGGAATTTGGAGGTGCGGGCCGATCGCGCGATCGACATTCTCACTCAAAACGCGATCGGCGGCTTGTCTCTTCCCCCACAATTTCAAAGCGGCGGCAATTTGAGTTTAGTTAGCAACGGCGTGATTTCGGGGGATTCTCACTTTGTTTCGGGAGGCAATTTTTCGGTGCGGAATCTGTCGGGAATGCCGGGAAATTTTGTGAGTTTATTTGACCCGATTATCAGTTCCGAAGGAGATGTTTTTTTTGGTGATTATACTGGTGTTTCCCTGAAAATCGAGGCGAGGGGGAGCATTATTGGTGAGAATATTACCATTACTGGTCCTGATACTGCATTGCAGACTGAAAATGTGAATCTGGGCGATCCGGATATTGCGATTTTAACCAGGAGTCCGGCTTTGATTCTGCGGGCGGGATTGGCAAATTTGGCAAATCCGGTGAATATTTCTCCTGACAGTTTAGGTGAGGATACAAATTTCACTGCTGAGCCAGTTTTTGGCAGAAATTTGATTGCTGTGGAAAATATTGTAGCAGGCGGGCCGGTGATTTTGTCGGCAACGGGAGATGTGGGAACAAGTGATATTAACGGCGGAGAAATTAGTCTCGAAAGCAGGGAAGCTGGAGTAGTAGTTGGGGGCAGATTAACGTCTGGTTCGACAATTAATATTCAAGCTCTCAACAATATTATATTAACTAATGATATCTCTCGTGCTGATATCAACGGCAATATTAATCTGAATTCGACTGCGGGTAATATTGTAACCGGTGCGATCGACACTGGGAATTCTGGGGCGATCGCACTTACAGCCTCCGGCAATGTCAATTTTGGGAATTTGCAGGGTTCTCAAGTTAATCTTACCAGTAGTTCAGGTGCTCTGGGAGTTGTCAGCGATCCCAATACAATTGTCCCGAATACAACACCCGCCAATATTACAGCCACCGAAAATCTCACTTTGGCAGCTTCGGGCGACTTAACCGTAGGGAACCTGGCGGCTGCGACTCTCAGGGCTAGCAGCAGCAGCGGAAGTGTCGCTACGGGTACGATCGCCACTGCGGGAGATGTCAGAATTTTAGCCGGACAACAAATCAACACGGGGGCGATCGCTGTTAATCCTGCCACAAATCCAGTTAATCCTGCGATTCCCACAGTCAATCTGGACGCGCAAACTAATATTAATGTGGCATCGATTGATGCTGCCGCCGCCAGCATTGCTTTGAGAGCTTCTAGCGACTTAAATACTGGGAATTTGCAGGGGGCGGCAGTTGATGTTAACAGTGATGGGGGAAATATTGCGATCGGCAATACTGCGTCAACTGGAAATATCAATGTAAGAAGTGCGGGAAATGTGAACTCAGAAAATTTGCGGGGTGTGGCTGTTAATATTAACAGCCGTGCGGGGACAATTGGAGTTACCAGTGCCGCCGCCACCAGCAATGTGAATTTGACAGCTTTGGGCAATATAAATTCAGGAATTTTACAGGGAAGTGATGTTTCAGTTAATAGTAATGCTGGCAGCCTTCAAACTGCAAATATTACCGCAGCTAACGGGGTGAGCTTGACAGCATCTGGCGATGTCAATGCTGGAAATTTGAGGGGATTTGCAGTTGATGTTAACAGCCGTGGGAATGTGAGAATTGGGGATGTTAACGCTGCTGGAGGAAATATTAATTTGCAAGCCGCTCAAAATGTGATTTCGGGAAATTTGCAGGGAGTTATAGTTGATTTAGTTAGCAGCAGGGGAAATGTCACTACTGGTAATATTAATGCTTCATCAATTGTGGATATTTTAGCGGGAGGGCAGATCGGAACTGGGGAAATAGATGTTAATCTTTCGGGGCGCGGCCGCAATCCTGCAGTCAATATTAACGCTCAAAATGATATTAGCATTGTATCGGTCTATGCTCCGGGCGCTAAAGTTGATATCGCAACTCCGGGTTTGGTGCGAGTGACTGGTACTTTTGACCAAAACCGCACTGTGAGTGTCTCAACGCTTGGTGGCGCTCAACCGGGTACAGTCAGGATCGCCCACGGCGGCGGGGATGTCAATCCGCCGATACCTTTTGCGGTGGGAGATGCGAGGGTTAACGGGACTGCTGGGGCGATCGCCAGCAATGCTGCGGGTACAATTGCTCAGGGGCAATCTTTCATCAATTCTTACACTCAGAGCAATAGTGCGATCGTCACTACCAACCAACCAAATAATCCACCGGGAATAACTCCACCGGGAATAACTCCACCGGGAATAACTCCACCGGGAATAACTCCACCGGGAATAACTCCACCGGGAATAACTCCACCGGGAATAACTCCACCGGGAATAACTCCACCGCCACCATCGCCAAGCGGTAGATTTCCATCTGATAGAAAACGGGTTTTTCCAGAACCAAACGAACCCCTTAACTCCCAACAGCAACGGAATCAAAACATAATATCGCGAGATATTATAGGAAAACCCGGAGAAAGGATACCGCCGGAAAGAATGCAATCTGCGAAAGAAATCAGAAATTTCATCGGTGGAAATTCTACAGAACCCATTTTGGGGCAACCATTTCGCAGTGAAATCGGCAGAAATTTGGAGAGCGGCAAAATCTCGGAAGCTTTGTCTCTACTGGACAAATCTTTCAGCCAAGAATTTCGGGAATATTTCGGTATCAACGTCAGCAGCGAGGAGTTGCTATCCCCAGACGAAATCAAGAAAAAGTTAGCATCCGTCGGTGCAGAAACGGGGACAAAACCCAGCTTGATTTATGTGTTTTCGCGAGCAGAAAAATTAGATTTAATGTTAGTAACTTCTTGCGGTGCAGTTGTTCACAAAACCGTGCCGCAAGCAAACCGAAAAGAAATGCTGAAAGTTGTAACTGAATTCAGGAGTGAGATTACTAAGCCTGGGGCGCGGGCTACTACCAGTTATCTACCATCAGCCCAAAAGCTTTATAAGTGGATGGTTGCGCCTTTGGAGGACGATTTGCAAAAGTGCGAAACGGATACTATTTCCTTTGTTGTCGATCGAGGTTTGAGAGGAATGCCCTTTGCTGCTTTGCACGACGGAAAACAATTTTTGGTGGAAAAGTACAGTCTCAGCTTGATGCCCAGCATTAATTTAACAGATAGCCGCTACGTAGACATCAGAAAATCTCAAGTTTTAGCAATGGGCGCGTCGCAATTTTCCGAGTTGAATCCTTTACCTGCGGTGCCAGCAGAAATAGCTGCTATTTCGCGAGAGTGGCCGGGAGCAAGTTTTCTGAATGAGGGTTTCACTTTAGAGAATTTGAAACAACAGCATCAAAGCCGGCCTTTTGGAATTATTCACTTAGCTACTCACGGCGAATTTCGTCCGGGGGCACCGAGTAATTCTTTTATTCAGTTGTGGAATAGTCGGCTGAGACTGAATGAGTTGCAGAATTTGAGCTTGAATAATCCGCAGGTAAATTTGTTTGTTTTAAGTGCTTGTCGGACTGCGGTGGGTGATGAAAGTGCGGAGTTGGGTTTTGGGGGATTGGCGCTACAAGCGGGGGTGCAAACAGCTTTGGGTAGTTTGTGGTATGTTTCGGATGAGGGTACTTTGGGATTGATGAATGAGTTTTACCAGCATTTGAAGACAGCGCCAATTAAGGCGGCGGCGCTGCGAGAAGCGCAAATTGCGATGTTGCGGGGTGATGTGCGTTTGGAGGGCGGCAGGTTGCGGGGTTCGAGTCGTGGTGAGGGAGTGGAGTTGCCACAATCTTTGCAAGGGTTTGCTGATTTGAAGTTGTCGCATCCTTATTATTGGTCGGCTTTTGTGATGATTGGAAGTCCGTGGTAATCTTGTTTTTAGGTTGCAGGCGGCGGTTGAAACTGCCGAATCTTCAACCTACAAAAATAAATTTCTGCCATATAAATGCGGTTGATATCATTTCCGGTTGCATCAGTATTGTTCAAACAGTGAACAGGTAGGGGCGGTGCCTTCTTAGCTGCCGTCTCAACCTACCTCAACTACCAAATTATCGGCGATAAATATCCCAGCATTCTCGTGCAATTTCCCAATCCTCCTGCGTATGAATTACCAAAACTCGCACCGCAGAATCCACGGCCGCAATATCTTCATCAACTGACAACTGTTGATTCTTTTCGCCATCCAATTTTAATCCGATAAATCCAAAAGCTTCACAAGCAGCAGCCCGGACAACAGTCGAATTTTCCCCAACACCAGCCGTAAAAATTAAAGCATCCAACCCTCCCAAACTCGCCAGCATCGCCCCAATTCCCGATCGCAAACGGTGGATGTAAATATCCAAAGCAAGTTGAGCTCTCTCATTACCTTGGGTAATAGCCTCGACAATCTGCCGGATATCGCCAGACACCCCAGAAATTCCTTTCAAACCAGAATTTCGATTGAGAATATCATCAAGTTTCTCAGAAGTAAGATCGGATTGTTTTAACAGATGAATGATAATACCCGGATCGATCGAACCCGATCGACTTCCCATCATCAAACCTTCCAAGGGCGTAAATCCCATCGTCGTGTCCACACTCACGCCACCACGAATAGCGGCCAGAGAACACCCGTTGCCCAAATGACAGGTAATCAGTCGCAAATCGGCAGAATCGCGGTTGAGAATTTGAGCAGCCCTGCGCGCGCAATATTGATGGCTAATCCCGTGAAAACCGTAGCGGCGAATCTTGTTTTCCAGCCATTCGTAGGGGCCGGGATACACAAAGGCGGCGGGGGGTAATTGTGCGTGAAAAGCTGTATCAAAAACTGCTATTTGCGGCACATTTGGGAGGATATTCTCGATCGCCTCAATGCCTTCGAGGTTAACGGGATTGTGTACAGGGGCGAAAACTGCTAAACGGGCGATCGCCTTTTTTACTTCCGGTGAAATTAAGGTACTTTGCTGATAGTCTTGGCCGCCGTGTACGACGCGATGACCGACAATATCAATCTCGTTTAAATCGTTAATAATTTGAGTTTTCCCCTTCCACAGAGTCTCCAGCATTCGAGAAATAGCGGCTTCGCGAGAATCTGAGGCTAATTCTTCCTCAAGTTGAATACCTGTTGCTGTTTCGACTTTCAACTCTGCTATACCCTGCTGGTGAGTCCAGTCAATTTGCGCCTCCCACAGGGGCTGCAAAGGGATCTCGGGCAAAACATCGTTTAACTCGTAAACACAGCTCTTTTGACTGCTAGAACCTGCATTTAAAACCAATATTTTCATCGCCAAATCAACTCAGGTAAAGGTTTAAATTATAATTCAAAAACTGTTTTTAGATACCTCGGCGATTGAAATCGCTACTACATAAACGAAGTCCGCCTCCGCGGACTAAGAAAACTTAAGAGCATGGGGAAATCGTAAAGAAAAATGTCGAAATGTTAACTATTAATGCAATGTGTGGCTAACAGTTGCATTTTTTTGATATATCTTTTTCTCAGATTTTCATTTAGTAAATTTTAAGGAGTCGATCGATGTTTACACCAATTTTACTAACCGTTGTCGCCAGAACCGTAGAGTGGAGCCCCGAAATCGGTTTAATTATGATTATTTGCAATGTTGCAGCCATTGCTTTCGGGAGCTTAACCATCAAAAATCCTCACACAGGCCCAGCCGCGCCCTCAGCCAATCTGGTGGGCGGTTTGAGCTTGGGTGCGCTTGTCGGAAGTCTCTGCTTCGGTCATATTCTGGGAACAGGTACGATTTTAGGATTGTCTTACATAGGCGCAATTTAGTTTCAGACTGTACGGTGCGCCCCCGCACCTTACCCGCCATTTCAAGTACCGGGTAAATTGCGGAGAGTTTCATCCATGTACGATCGATCGCCCAAAACCTCCAGCATCGGCCCGCGCACATCAAACTTGACAACACTCACAGAAGCTGCTAAGGCGGCAATGCGAAGGCGATAACTTCCCAAATCGATCCCCAACAAACTGCACAGAATAATCCGAATAGTCGCCTTGTGGGAAACCACCAAAACATTACCATTCTTGTACTTTTCCTGAATTTCTGCAATCACTAAGGACGATCGGCTAGCAATTTGCACAGAAGTTTCCCCCTCAGTCGGTGGATTCCAAGCGGGTTCAGTCAGCCAGTTAATATAATCTTCAGCGTATTTTTCACGAACAAACTCAACTGTTTTACCCTCCCACTTGCCGTACTTAATTTCCCTCAATCCGTCGCGAAGTTGCATTTCAATTCCCACAGCATCGCACAGAGGTTTCGCAGTTGCGATCGTGCGTTTCATGGGGCTGACATAAACAGCATTCCAAGGCAATTTTGCATAAGTTGCGGCAAATTGTTCGGCCATCATAGAACCTTCCGGTGTTAATTCTGCGTCGAGGTCGCCGCAGTAGCCGCCAGTCTTGCTGTAAGTCGTTTCACCGTGTCGTACAAAGTAGATTTTTAAGCTCATATAGATGTCTTATTTGGTGGACAGGATTTTTTTTATTAACCACAGAGGGCGCAGAGGGCGCAGAGAAAGAGAGAAGAGAGATGAATAATTCCGATACCTACTTATGTGAATTTTATCATATTAACAAAAGAGTTTAAAAAAATCCTTCAAATCATCAAGAGCGGGATTATCCCAGTCCCAAATCTCTTTTTTGTGTTCCATCACGTAATCGAACTTAGACATACTGCATTTCCCGCCTGCTTGTTTCTGTTCCTGCTTTGAGCAAGTATCAAATCTAATATAGTTGCTAATCCAGAATTTATCAAACTCTTTCTGGTTGATTTTCTTTCCCTGGCTTTCTAGGCAAGTTTTCCAACTATCCAAACAATCAGCATAGGGAGAATCTTTAGCCTTGATTGCCTTTAAAAGCGTTTCCAGTTCCCCTCTACCTCCAACATTTGTAAAGTAATAAGCCAATTTAGCACTTGTTCCACTCTCTCCGTAAATATCGATAAATTGTTTAGTGCTTGACAAAGTTTCAGCTTCAAATACCTGTTCGATACATCTATTTACAAATTTTAGCCGTTCTCGCTCTGCATAGTTATCCATGTCGATAATAATTCCAATTTTTTCGATATCTTTTCGGTCAATCTTTCTTTCTAAATTTTTTAAAGCTTTGGTTAACTCTGTTTCGCTCAAGCCTTCCAAACTTTGATAATCATCTATATAAATAGGTGATGCTACCTGGATATCGCAGTTTAATTTCTCAACCATTCCCTGCATAAAAATTTTATCATTTTTACTTTCTACTATAACAATATTACTCACCTCTCACTCCTTCTTTATGCTCTAGTGCGTAATTCAAAGTTTCCAAATCGAGCCGACTTCCGATTATTTGATTTGTTTTGAGTTTCCTTGCTAGTTCAAAATATGCGCTGCTGCATTTCTGATTTGGTTCCAAACCAACATCAGCAAATGCTTGCAGCATCTCTAAACTGTGAGTTGTGGCAAAAATCTTGGTATCCAGTTCAACCGCCAACCGAAATAAAATTCTCCAAAATTCTCGCTGATTTGTATGGTGAATGCCATTCTCTATTTCATCAATTAGCAGTATGTTGTATTTACTGTTTATCATTTTAATCATAATATGTGCCACTCGATTCATGGCATCTCCAAACAATGAAAGTGGTAAACGTTTTTCGCCTTTTCTTCTCAAATAAAGTGTGGGTTCGCCAATAGAAAAACTTTCTACAGATTCGATCGCGGGGTCGATAACTTGAAAAGCTTTTAAAACTTCACTATCTTTATCATCTAAGCGCGCGCGATCGAATGCTTCCGTAAGTTTTCTCCCCGAACTTATGATAAATGAAGGAACAATCGGTCCTTCTTCAGTAAGAGAAATGCCAGTGCTTATTAACTGGCTCATAAAAGTCAGTTCTGCTTGCGAAGTAGAACTATCTTCGTTTTTTATCAATTCGACAATTATTTTAGATTTAATTGAAATTGAATTAATATCTAAATTAATTTTTACGAACTCAGTGTTATCGCTGTCGTCTTTACTGATAATTACTATATTTACCTCGTTGTTTTTGTTGTAAAATAAGTTATCCCATGCTCTATATAGCATGGTTGCTGGAATACTTGATGTCTCTTTCTCTCTTCTTAGCTCTTTTAGTATCGCTAGACTCCGAATAGATGGATCGATTTTAAGACAAAGTGCTTCTAGCAAGGCTGTCTTGCCAGCATTGTTTTTACCGCCGATTAAATTGACTCTTTCAAACCCAGAAATTTTGATTTGCTCAAAGCACCTAAAATTTTGGATTTCTATTTCTTTAAGCATTACCGATCCTTTTGAATGTACAAATCCTGACTCGCGATTGATTTATGCTAAGATTAATTATATCTTATTAGCATCAGAATTATTCATCTCTCTCTTATCTTTCTCTGTGTTCTCTGTGTTCTCTGCGGTTAAAAAAAGAGAATTTGTTAACCGCAGATGACAATAGATTAACGCAGATTCACGCAGATAAAGAGAAGCCGCCCCTATCCAGGTGCACCCGATCGCACACCCTGTTCTCCAACCTCCGGATCTTTAGTTTCCTGCGGCGCATCCGACTCAACCGCGCCACCGTGCGACCACTTCCAATCGCGGATTTCCGGCAGATCGTCACCGTGTTTGGTGATATACTGCCTGTGTTCGATCAGCTTGTCGCGGATAGCTTGTTTCCCATAAGCTGCGACAGAACTCAGTTTCGGAACGCGATCGAGGACATCTCCAACTAAGTGAAAGCGATCGAGATCGTTCATCACCACCATATCAAACGGCGTCGTAGTCGTTCCCTCTTCCTTGTAACCGCGAACGTGAATGTTCGAGTGATTCGTCCGGCGGTAAGTCAAGCGGTGAATCAGCCAAGGATAGCCGTGAAAAGCAAAAATCACAGGCTTATCCTTCGTGAACAAAGCATCAAAATCGCGATCGGACAAACCGTGGGAATGTTCGCTAGTAGGCTGAAGCGTCATCAAATCCACCACATTCACCACCCGCACTTTTAAATCAGGATAATCTCGGCGCAAAATATCAACAGCAGCCAAAGTTTCCAGCGTCGGAACATCCCCCGCACAAGCCATCACCACATCTGGTTCGCCGCCTCGATCGTTGCTAGCCCACTCCCAAATACCGAGGCCAGTAGTACAGTGTTTGATCGCAGCATCCATATCCAAATACTGCAAAGCCGGCTGTTTCCCTGCAATAATCACATTCACATAATGGCGACTGCGGAGACAGTGGTCAGTTACTGACAGCAAAGTGTTCGCATCCGGCGGCAAATAAATCCGCACAACTTCCGCTTTCTTGTTAATTACGTGGTCGATAAAACCCGGATCTTGGTGAGAAAAACCGTTGTGGTCTTGTCGCCAAACGTGAGATGTTAGTAAATAGTTGAGAGATGCGATCGGTCTGCGCCAAGGAATATCGCGAGTAGTTTTCAACCATTTAGCGTGTTGGTTGAACATCGAATCAATGATGTGAATAAACGCTTCGTAGCAAGAGAAAAAACCGTGCCTTCCTGTTAGCAAATAGCCTTCCAGCCATCCCTGACAGAGATGTTCGCTGAGGACTTCCATCACCCGCCCGTCGGCGGAGATATGGTCATCTTCCGGCAAAATTTGGGCCGTCAACACCCGATCGGTCACTTCAAACACTGGATCGAGGCGATTTGAGGCCGTCTCGTCGGGCCCGACAACTCGGAAATTCCGGCTTTCCTGATTCAGTTTCATCACATCTCGCAGAAAGCGACCAGTGACGCGGGTTGCTTCTGCTATCACAGTGCCTGGTTTTTGCACGTCTACGGCGTAGTCTGCAAATTTTGGCATTTTTAAGTCTTTTAGCAAGATACCGCCGTTAGCGTGGGGATTTGCCCCCATCCGTCGATCGCCCTTCGGTGCAAGTTCCGCCAATTCTGCAATCAATTTACCCTTGTCATCAAACAGTTCTTCCGGCTTGTAACTCTTCATCCAATCTTCCAGGAGTTGGACGTGGCCCGGCTTAGAAGCCATTTCTGCTAATGGAACTTGGTGCGATCGCCAATAATCCTCAGTTTTCTTCCCATCAACCTCCTTCGGCCCCGTCCAACCCTTGGGACTTTTAAGTACAATCATCGGCCACTGCGGGCGCTGAGAATAGCCCTCAGTCCGGGCTTTCTCCTGAATCGCCTTAATTTCGCCGATCGCCGTATCCATCGTTGCAGCCATCAACTGGTGCATCGTTTCCGGATCTGAACCCTCTACCCAATAAGGTTTGTAGCCGTAACCCACCATCAAACTCTCCAATTCTTCGCGGGGAATGCGGGCCAACACGGTAGGATTGGCAATTTTGTAGCCGTTGAGGTGCAAAATCGGCAACACAGCCCCATCCCGAACCGGGTTGAGGAACTTGTTAGAATGCCAGCTAGCAGCCAGCGGGCCAGTTTCCGCTTCCCCGTCCCCGACAACCGCCGCCACGATTAAATCGGGATTATCAAAGGCCGCCCCGTAAGCGTGCACAAGGGCGTAGCCAAGTTCGCCGCCTTCGTGAATCGAACCAGGAGTTTCCGGCGCGACGTGGCTGGGGATACCGCCGGGAAACGAAAACTGTTTGAACAGCCGTTTCATCCCCTCTTCATCTTGGGAAATGTTCGAGTAATATTCGGTATAAGTTCCTTCGAGATAGGTGTTGGCCACCAAACCCGGCCCGCCGTGTCCCGGGCCTGCGATGTAGATAGCGTTTAAGTCTTGGGCTTTGATGAGGCGGTTGAGGTGAACGTAGATGAAGTTGAGGCCTGGAGTGGTGCCCCAATGTCCGAGGAGTCTGGGTTTGACGTGTTCGATTTTGAGGGGTTCTTTGAGTAGCGGGTTGTCGAGGAGATAGATTTGTCCGACGGAAAGGTAATTTGCCGATCGCCAGTAAGCGTTGATTTTGCTGAGTTCTGAGTCGGAAAGCGGTTTTAGTTGGGGGATTTCGGTTGTTCCTAGCATCATACGCGATTCAATCCTGTGTTTAGTTCTTTGTTTGGTAAACTTTGTTTTGAAATTAGTACGGGGTCTAGAAACCGGGTTTTTTACAAAAATACTTGGTTACAACCCGCAGATTCGCGGAAAACCCGGTTTCTTTGGTGGGAGTGCGTAATTTATGTTTACTCCATATTTCACAAGCAAACAATTGAATTGTATACCAGCTTGATCTAAATTAAAGTTTAAATCAACCTTAATTTTTGAGTAACAAGCGGGCAATTTTGATCCCCAGGCTTCGGCAATAAAAAGATACTTCTCAAGATAGAGGTGAGAATAATTTATATTAAATATACCGATTTTTAATTGTGGAGCTATAATGAAAAAGTTAAACATTAAATCTGAAGGGAGCCTTAATGCTACCTGTTAAGAAAAAACTTGTCACCGATGAAGCAATGCGTCCAGTTGCAGTGCTGATTGATTACGAGGACTGGCAGAAAATTGAGCAACTGTTAGAGACTCTGATAATTCAAAAGACGGAAAAGAGTAATTTAGCGAAGTATGCGGGTGTGATTAAACTAATTCTAGACCCGTTAGAGTACCAGAAACAAATTAGGGAGGAGTGGGATTGAGCCAAGCTTTAATTGTATTAGATACAATAGAAAATACATAAATCCCAAGATTTCCATGACAATCCCAGAATTAGAAGCACAACTTTTGGCCTTAACGCCGATCGAGAAAGCTCAAATCATCCAATTTTTAACCCAAAACTTAGCTAACACCTGGCAAGGAATTAACAAAACTCCCGGTGTCTGCGGTGGTGATGCTTGTATCAGAAATACTCGCATTCCTGTTTGGGTGCTGGAGAGCTTTCGTCGTTTGGGTATGAACGAGTCTCGACTCTTAGATAACTATCCCACACTAACGGCTACTGATTTAGCAAATGCCTGGGCTTATGCGGCAGCTTTTCCAGATGAAATTGAAATAGCTATCCGCGAGAATGACGAGGATTGAGATAATGGCGCGTCTTTATGGTGACGAACAATTTCCCAGAGAGGTTGTAGAATTGCTGCGCCAGATGGGGCACAATATTCTGACAGTGCAAGAAGCCGGAAAAGATAACCAAAAAATTCCTGATGAAGAAGTGTTAGCTTTTGCAGTCAGTGAAAATCGAGCTGTTTTAACTCTCAATCGCCGTCATTTTATCAGACTGCACAGCTTACAGCCTGACCATGCTGGTATTATTGTCTGTAAGGCAGATGATGACTTAGCAAGAATGGCGACTAACATTAATGAAGCTATTTCTTCACTTGAAACATTAACAGATCAATTGATTCGTGTCTATCGTTCTGGGCCGCCGTCTATATCTTAATTTAGCGAGTAAAGTGCATCAGCTATTGAAGCCCTCATAACTCGCTAAATTCTTATCTTTCTGACTGCTGCACCTCCAGCCAAGCCTGCAAATCCGCCATAGTAGCAAAATCCAACAGCGCCTCACTCAAATCTTCGAGCACTAGCAAGGGCAGATTAGCAAGGCGCGATCGCATTTCCTCAGAAAGTTCTTGCCGCAACCGACGGGTTAATTGTCGGACAATCAGGGCACAAGCTTCTGCCTGCCGTCCTTCCTGCCGTCCTTCCGCCTTAGCTTCTTGATAGAATCTCGTTTCCTGTAATGTAATTCCCAACATCGATTCCACCTCGGCTCGACTCAACGATGTAAATTTGTACGACATAATAGTTGCTATTATATCTATAATCTCGCGACCTGCTGCTGGTGGAACTTCTTGCTGCACTCGGCTCAGCAAATATCTTGCTTCTGCTGGTGCTTGAGTCTCCCCGACAGTCGTCAACACCATCAGCGCAATCCCTAAAGGCAAAGCGCGAATATCCCCTAACTCATCCAAGCATACCCGATGCACTTGATTGCTGTTGAGCAAAGCTCGATAAGGATAAACATCGCTTTGTTCGACGCTGCGTGATGGATAAATCACTACAGCTTGCCAATCGCTGTAACGACTGCGATTGCGGTAAAAATATAAAAACGATTCGCCAAACAACCTTTCGTAAAGTTGTTCGTCTTTCTGAAACTGAACTTCACAAAAATAGACAATGCCCGGTTCCTCCGATTCTGGGGGCAAAAATACGCCGTCAATTTCAAATTTAGGTTCTTTGACTGCCACCGAGTCAAAGCGATAATTGGCAGCATTTGCTGGAGTTGTCGCTAGTAGATCGAACAGTAAGGTGGGCGCTTGTCCGAACAGTTTGTAGAATATTGAATCCCGCCGCATGAAAGATTTGCACTCAAAGAGAGACAAATTAATACTACTGCATAATGGTTCGCGCAAAATATGCGATCGGCCTCTATCGAAATCTCGAAATATGCGTTAGCGAAGCCCTCGAAGAGGATCGCCCTTAATTCAAATTTTATTAAAAGTTCGATGCCAAAAACCGAAGCCCTAAAATAACAAAGGCTCCTTAAGGAGCCTTCGCCAAAATATAAATTTTGGTATTCAGAACGTCTTTACCGGAATTCCTCGACCTCGTGGGTAACGGGATGTCATGATTAGATCATGTCTGCTGCATCCATGTTTTTAATATAGTTCATAGTTTAGATATGGGTCAATTTTTAATCAGGAAAAGTATGAAAATTTTCCAGTGTGGGCAATTTACGGTATGGTATGCTTTCTATTTCTGGATTACCGCAGTTTTTTCGTTTGGTCGATCGCACATATCGTCTTTTTGGTGGCTGAGGAGATTTTAGACCAAGGCGAGGTCAGGGATAGGGTGGGTTTGTGCGATCGACCTTGGGCGATCGAAATTTGTGATAAGCTTTCAACTCCAATCTAAAATCTAGATTGTGCTTTTCGACTATCAACCTAGCAGTAAACAAGCCTTATGACTTCACAAGTACAACTTGAACAGGTAAAGCCAGAGCTAGTTTGGCGATCGCGTGATGGACTGTCGCACCTTTATCACGGCGATACTTTGGAACTCATGGCTTTGCTGCCTGCTGAAAGCGTAGACTGCATCTGGACTGATCCGCCCTACAACCTATCCAATGATGGTATTACCTGCGTGGCTGGTCGTATGGTCAAGGTAAACAAGGGGGAATGGGATCGCAGTCAAGGTCCTGAGCTAGACCATGAGTTTAACAAAGCATGGTTGGCTGCTTGTTATCGGCTTCTTAAACCAACTGGTACCATCTGGGTAACGGGTACTCTCCATGTGTACCCATCAGTCGGATTTGCCATGCAGCAGATTGGCTTTCGTATTCTCAATGACATTATTTGGGAAAAACCAGCTCCACCTCCAAATCTGGGGTGTCGCTGTTTCACTCATTCAACAGAACTAATCCTGTGGGCAACGAAAGCACGTAAAGGAAAAGAACGTTACACATTCAATTATGAGGAAATGAAGGCTGAGAATGGCGACAAACAGATGAAGAATGTCTGGCGAATGTCTACTCCTGGCAAACATGAAAAACTCTATGGTAAGCATCCGACACAAAAACCTATTGAACTTGTTGCGCGTTGCCTTCGAGCAAGCACAAACCCAGACGATCTAGTTTTTGATCCTTTTTCCGGTTCTTCCACAACTGGAGTTGCAGCTTTATCATTAGGGCGGAAATTTATTGGTTGTGAAGCAGATCCAGGTCATGTTGAACTCTCGATTAAACGTTTAACCGGAAGTACCCCGGCCGGGGATAACTTCGGTTTAATTAATCCCAGTCCAGTAGAGTTACCGCTGGCATTGAAGTAAGGTCATTTATGGAAAGAGTAGAGGCAATTAAAAGACTCACTACATTAGTAGGTCAAGATCTTCGACAACTAGCAGATTATCACCG
Source organism: Microcoleus sp. LEGE 07076 (assembly GCF_015207455.1). Lineage (GTDB taxonomy): Bacteria > Cyanobacteriota > Cyanobacteriia > Cyanobacteriales > Microcoleaceae > Microcoleus. Next base: position 18,536 of record NZ_JADEWV010000020.1, on the reverse strand, counting down.
TGTAACGGTTTGGAGCAAAGAAAACAAGAAAAACAAGGGTTGGGCTGGGCATACAATTGAACGCTACTTGGGATTAGCCCTTAACTCATCTCGATCGCCTAATTTTGGTAGTTGGGAGCTAAAGCTGGTTCCACTAATACCTAAACGAACAGGAGAACTCAAAGTCAAAGAAACGATGGCAATCACGATGATAGATCAAGTAGAGGTCGCAAGCAAAGAATTTGAGGAAAGCCATCTCTTCAACAAACTACAGAAAATGGTTGTTGTTGCACGGGTATTTGAGAGCCAAGCAGATAATCGTTCTCTTGTGCATTCAGTTGCTTCCTTCGATCTTGATAATCCTCAAATCTACGAGCAAGTGAAAGCAGACTACAACCTTGTTCGAGAAACGATTATAACTCAAGGATTTTCAAGCCTTACTGGAAAAATGGGCAAACTTGTGCAGCCAAGAACTAAAGGGCCAGGGCATGGCAGCACCTCTCGGGCTTTCTACGCTCGAACTAGCTTTGTCGCACATATCTTAGGAGAGGGGTATTCTGTTCCACTGCCTGTCAAGCCTTGACATATTTCTGATTTCCACTGCTAATTAATTAAGTGTCTAACTGACATGAAGCTGCTATAACTTTAGCGTTAATTAAGGTAAAAATCCGATCGAGTTCTAGCAAGCTTGCTAATTCTACAACCTCTTCTGAAGTTAAAAGATAGGCCTTTTTTCTCTCGGCTAGTTCTTCTAATCTGGCTTGCAGGTTTTCCGTAAATTTGAATAAGTAAAGATTTCTGACTTTCTGCATCGAAATCTCCCGATCGATCCAGTAGGAAGGTTGTACCATAAGTTCAGATATCATGGTGATTCAATTACTCCAATTACTACATGGATAGTTTTGATTATATCATTAAAACAAAATGTTCCGATGCCACGGTTTCTACAACCTGGATGTGAATCAATATTAACCTGCTGTTGCCAAAGAACGAACAGTTAAGATTTCATCAGGGCGGAGAACTTCTACAGTAGAGATGGGGACGGCTATAATTGTAAGAGACTCACCAACAGCATTAAATACTTCCAACAGACAGCCTTCTTCACCACCACTAGGATGAGGAACAAAATCAACCAATGTGGCAATATCTCCAGCTCTGAGTTGATATTCTGGTAAGTCACGAGTTAAAGCAACTTCCTGATATAGCTTTAGAATCATGTTAAGTCTCCTTAAAAGGTTGTAGCGTCACAAACTGAAATTTTCCATCAATCCGTCGTTGCAGCCAAAAAGTTTCTATTTCTTCGATAACGCATCATCCAAAAGAAATCCGTGAGTTTTGTAGGGACACAGCACTGCTCATTAGTGTCAACTTAAGGCTGAAACCTTTGGTATCTCTAGCTTTTACCTAAGTCTAGATCCCCCTAAATCCCCCTTAAGAAGGGGGACTTTGAAAAGACTCCTGTCCCCCCCTTCTTAAGGGGGGCTAGGGGGGATCTAGATTTAATAGTCAAATAACAGTCTCTGACTGGGTTTGACCTTAAGTTGACACCTATGAGCACTGCTGTGTCCTTACTAATTTCAACGTCTCCTTACTAATTTCACTCTGTTTTCTTCTTACTCGCCGTAGCAGTCGTCGTCTTTTTAGCAGTGGTTGTCTTTTTCGCCGCAGTGGTTTTCTTAGCCGCAGTTTCCGATTTCGCCGCAGTGGTTTTCTTCGCAGTAGTTGTTTTCTTCGCCGCCGTTTCCGACTTCGCCGCAGTTGTCTTCGTTGACTTCTTCGACTTGCTAGATTTGCCGCCGCCCGCTGCTTCCTTCGCTGCTAACAAATCCAGGGCTTTTTGTAAGGTGAAATTCTCCACAGATTCATCCTTAGCCAAAGAAGCATTGATATCGCCGTGTTTGACGTAGGGCCCATAACGGCCGTCGTAAACATTGAGGAGTTCTCCCGACTCTGGATGTGCGCCCAATTCCTTCAAAGGTGTGGCCGATTTACCGCGGCCGCGGGCGGCTTTCGGCTGCGATAATAGTTCTAATGCCCGATCGATCTCGATCGTCAAAACATCATCAGGCGGCTTGATCGATCGATAATCCTTACCAACCTTACCCTGGTCATGCACCACATAAGGCCCGTACATCCCCAAATTAGCCTGCACCTTCGCCCCCGTATCCGGGTGAGTCCCCAACAACCGAGGTAGAGTCAACAAACTCACCGCCATATCAACCGTCACACTATCCTTATCCGTCCCCTTCGGTAAAGAAGAACGCTTCGGTTTCTTGTTCGTTTCCGAAACATCCCCCAACTGAACATAGGGCCCGTAATTGCCAATCAGCACATAAATCGGTTCCCCAGTTTCCGGGTGCAAACCCAATTTTTCTGGCCCTTCAGTTTTTTGCTTTAACAGAAACTCAACTTTTTCTGGGTCTAAATCTGCCGGAGTCAAATCCTGGGGAATCGATGCTTTTACCTGGCCTTCTTCGTTTTCAGATTCGAGGTAAGCGCCGTATTTACCGATGCAAACTTTGGCTGTGATATTCTCCAATATCACAGTTCGGGCAACTTTCGCGTCTATTTGACTTTCCTGTTCCTTAACTTGCGTTGCAAGTCCCGTTTCCCCTGTATAAAACTTTTGCAAATACGGCAACCATTTCGCCTCGCCCGTGGCAATTTCATCGAGGGTTTGTTCCATGCGAGAAGTAAAACCCGTGTCTACTAAATCCGGGAAATGTGTTTCTAATAAAGTCGTGACAGCAAAAGCGGTGAAGGTCGGAATCAGCGCGTTAGCTATTAATTTTGCGTATCCTCGATCGACAATTGTACCGATAATACTCGCATAGGTACTCGGACGGCCAACGCCTTCGCTTTCCAACATCTTCACCAGAGAAGCCTCCGTGAAACGGGCGGGAGGCTGAGTTTCGTGGCCGACAGCTTCTACATCTTTACAATTAGGCTTATCCCCCACCTTCAGCGCCGGCAAAATCACTTCTTGGTCTTCCAAAGCCGCATCCGGGTCATCGGAACCCTCCACGTAGGCGCGCAAAAAGCCCGGAAAATCAATGCGTTTCCCGCTGGAACGGAAACCTGCATCTTCCACCTGAGTTAACAGCGTCACGTGAGTTTGGCGCGAATCTGCCATTTGAGAAGCGACTGTCCGCTTCCAAATCAAATCGTAGAGGCGGAAATCCACGCCATCCAATCCCGTTTGCTGCGGAGTCCGAAAAGTGCTGCCGGCCGGGCGGATAGCTTCGTGGGCTTCCTGGGCACCTTTGCTTTTGGTCGTGTATTTGCGCGGTTGCGGGCTGAGGTATTCGCTACCGTACAATTCTTGGACACAACTGCGGGCAGCGGTAATTGCCTGTTCGGATAAATGCACCGAATCCGTCCGCATATAGGTGATAAAACCGCGTTCGTAGAGACTTTGGGCGATTCGCATCGTTTCCCGCGCACCCAGCCTCAGCTTGCGGTTAGCTTCCTGCTGTAAAGTCGAGGTCGTAAAAGGCGGCGACGGTTTGCGGGTGACTGGTCGTTCTTCAATATTGCCGACAGTCCAGGGTTTGTTTTGAATTCGCGAAAGTAAAGCCCTGGCTTGGTCTTCGTTCAGCAACATGACGCGGCGGCCTGCAATAATTTGCCCGGTATTTTCGTCGAAATCGCTACCGTTGGCAACTTTCACATTCCCGACTGTGACGAGTTTGGCATCAAAGGAAATTTTGCCTTTTTCCAAAACGGCTTTCAAATCCCAGTAGCTACCTTGGCGGAAGGCGCGGCGTTCGCGTTCGCGGCGTACCAACAGTCGCACGGCGACTGACTGGACTCGGCCGGCGGACAAACCCCAGGCGATTTTTTTCCACAGTAGCGGAGAAAGGGTGTATCCGACGAGTCGATCGAGAATTCGCCGAGTTTCCTGGGCTTGTACGACTCGATTGTCGATGTCGCGACAGTGAGTCAAAGCATCGCGGATGGCTTCGCGGGTGATTTCGTGGAACACCATCCGCTTGATGGGAACTTTGGGTTTGAGGATTTGCAGTAAATGCCAGGAAATGCTTTCGCCTTCGCGGTCTTCGTCAGTGGCTAGAATCAGTTCTGTTGCGCCTTTGAGGGCATCTTTGAGTTCTTTAACAATTTTCTTTTTATCTTTGGGGATGACGTAGAGGGGTTCAAAGTCTGCCTCCACGTTTACGCCGAGTTGCGCCCATTTTTCTCCTTTAACCGCTTCTGGTATTTCTTCGGCGGAGGATGGGAGGTCGCGGACATGACCCATCGATGCCTCTACCTGGTAGGTGGAGGGCAGGAAGTTGCGAATGGTGCGGGCTTTTGTGGGAGATTCGACGATGACTAAAGTTGACATGGCATCTTTTTAAATATGGATGGCGGCGCAGTTAGAGTGTCTAATTTACAGAGTGTAGGTCGGATGTCAAGGTTTATGGGAACTTTAGGGGTTATTTTCAAACTACCTTAATTTGTAAGTTATTGCCGATCGGGCTGACTGCGACAAGCTGATGGGATTTTACTGCTGTCGGCGCAGAGGCTGGGAACCCTTGTCTCTGGAAGATGCACGGGGATGTCATGACTGACTGTAGCAGAATTGCAGGTAACTCGATGCTGAGACTGTTGGATGCGGGCGGATGGTTCCTCAATTTTAGATTTTAAGTTTTAGATTTGAGATTGGGATAGATTTGATGGTTTCCCTGCAAAAAGACTAGAAGCGCGATCGACTATTTGACCGATTGGCGATCGCCAGCTAACATCAGATATTGTGGGACTAATTTTTGATCCGATTTTGGGAACGCCTTACAAATTTGCGTAAATCTTCGATTGATAATTCAACCGCAGATGTGAGGCACATACACACAGATGCAATATTAAAATAGACGGTCAAATAATTGACACGAAGAGCAATCAGCTTTCTATTGGCTATTGGATTGAAGGACGGTTTATATCAATTCCGATGCTAACGGAATTATTCATTTCTCTCCGACCTCTCTGTGTTCTCTGTGTTCTAGTAAGGTTAAATCATTCCGATGCAACCGAAAACGATATTAGTGGTGAAAGAAAGTTATAATTATCCAGTGGTTTCCGTGATTTAGCGATCGCCTATTTCGCAAAACGGCAGATGTTTGCCAAAGAGGCGATCGTTTGGGCGCGACAGCAAAGCTGCAACAAGTTTTAGATGCAAAAAAGCCATGATAAATTTACGCCCTGCTACCCCCGCAGATTTAAATTTACTGCGACGCTGGGACGAGCAACCTCACATAATTGACGCAAAAACTAACGATGATTGGGGTTGGGAGATAGAACTCGATCGCACTCCCGACTGGAGAGAACAATTGATTGCTCAAATCGACAATCGCCCGATCGGATTTATCCAGATTATCGATCCAGCACTTGAGGACAGTCACTACTGGGGTGATGATGTTGCTGCCAATCTCCGCGCCATTGATATCTGGATCGGAGAGGAGAAAGAATTGAGCAAAGGCTACGGCACACAAATGATGCAGCTTGCACTGGCTCGATGTTTCGCTGACTCTGCTGTGACGGCTGTACTGATCGATCCGCTTGCGAACAATACCCGCGCCCACCGCTTCTACGAACGTCTTGGTTTCCAATTTGTTGAACCGCGAAAGTTTGGCGACGATGACTGCTTTGTTTATCGCCTCAGCCGAGCAGATTGGGAGAATCAAAGGGCGATAGCATCGCGGTAAAGACAGTTACCTCCTTTCTGTTCAGAGTCGATCGCCAATCAATCAATCCTAAACGCCTTACGTTGCCTCGGTGTCAACGGGTGAAGGAAAAAAAATTTGCCCGATCGGCCCCAATGGCGATTTTTCCGCAGTACGATCGCTTTTGCGGCAGAATCCCCGCCACCTCACCAGCAACAAACACCCGCCCAACTCGGTTGGCGAAGCTGTAATCCGCTACAATCGGTGTTTGGTAAAGAATTTTTACGAGTTCGCTGCCCATTACAGCCGTTTCGGCCTTGTACTACCCAAAATTGTCTGAAAATATGGATTTTGCTACTCTTGCCGCCCAGCTAAATGCTGGAACTATCTTGCCGGAGGGAATTGTCATCGTCACCCTCTTGGTGGTTCTCGTCGGCGATTTAATCGTAGGCCGCAGTTCCTCTAGTTGGACTCCCTACGTTGCTGTTGCCGGCTTGCTGGCCGCCGTCGCTGCCTTGTGTTTGCAGTGGGACAACGTTAATACCATCTCGTTTCTGGGCGGTTTTAACAGCGATGCCTTGAGTTTGGTGTTTCGCGGAATTATCGCTTTGACAGCCGCTGTCACTATTTTGATATCCGTCCGCTACGTACTGCAAACTGGTACTGCTTTAGCGGAATTTATCGGCATTTTGCTCACCGCTACTTTGGGGGGAATGTTCCTTTCTGGCGCTGATGAATTGGTGATGATTTTTATTTCGTTGGAAACTCTGAGTATCTCGTCTTATTTGCTGACAGGTTACACAAAACGCGACCCGCGTTCCAATGAAGCTGCTTTGAAATATTTGTTAATTGGAGCGTCTTCTTCGGCGGTGTTTCTCTACGGTATTTCGCTGCTGTACGGATTGTCTGGCGGCGAAACTCAGCTAAGTGCGATCGCAGCCAACCTTTCTACAGTTAATAACGGTCAATCTCTCGGTTTGGTAATTGCTTTGGTTTTTGCGATCGCCGGCATCGCCTTCAAAATCTCCGCAGTTCCTTTCCACCAATGGACTCCAGACGTTTACGAAGGTTCGCCCACACCAGTTGTCGCCTTCCTTTCCGTCGGTTCCAAAGCCGCCGGTTTTGCCTTAGCCATCCGGTTGTTAACCAGTGCTTTCCCCGCACTTACCGCCCAGTGGCAATTCATATTCACAGCCTTAGCCATACTCAGCATGGTGTTGGGCAATGTAGTTGCCCTCGCCCAGACTAGCATGAAGCGGCTTTTGGCTTATTCGTCGATCGCCCAAGCCGGTTTTGTAATGCTGGGTTTAATTGCAGGAACCGAAGCCGGTTACTCCAGCATGATATTTTATCTGTTGGTTTACCTGTTTATGAACCTAGGCGCTTTCGCCTGCATCATCCTGTTCTCGCTACGAACTGGAACCGACCAAATCAGCGAATACTCCGGCTTGTACCAAAAAGACCCGCTGCTAACTTTAGCCCTAAGTATTTGCCTGCTTTCTCTCGGCGGAATTCCGCCCCTAGCTGGCTTCTTTGGCAAAATCTACCTGTTCTGGGCAGGCTGGCAAGCAGGACTTTACGGCTTAGTTATCCTGGGATTAATTACCAGCGTAGTTTCGATTTACTACTACATCCGCGTCGTCAAAATGATGGTAGTCAAAGAACCTCAAGAGATGTCAGACGCAGTGAAAAATTATCCCGAAGTTCGCTGGAACCTTCAGGGAATGCGACCTTTGCAAGTCAGCGTCGTACTCACCTTGGTTGCGACAACATTGGCAGGTATTTTATCCAACCCTTTGTTTAATTTAGCCAACGATGCTGTTGCTAAAACTCCCATATTGCAGTCTGCCATCAGTCACGTGCAGCCTGTTGTAGCTGCTGCAAAAATCGAATCGAATCTTTGATCTCGCAACGATTAATTTGCGCGAATTTTGAAAGATGATCTAGCGCCTAACTGTAACAAGTTAGGCGATTTTTCTATCTAGTTTTAAAAACGCAACAGTATTCGTAGAGTGTGTCGCCCTCCACAATCCTTGAATTCTCTCAACAATCTCATGGATCCGCACCAAGCGACAATAGCCCCTGCTAATACCATTTCAACAAAAGATTGCTACACAAATGTTGTATCTGTTTACACTGACCCTGTCGATCGGGTGCGTCGCTGTTAAATTGTCGATATTTTTTAGGGATTGTTGATGGCGACACACCCTACAATTTCTGTTGCATTATTTTTTATTGTTTGATATAAAAAGCGAGACGATATTGATATGATATAATATTAATTATAATGTTAACTAGCCAATTAATATATAATGACCAAAGAACACACCGCATCCATACAGTTTGGACAGGTGCCAGTCAAGGTTATACTTCATCTTATGATGCTTATTCTCGCCAGTATACAATAAATATCGAGGGTAAGCCACCATTCGTAGGTTCAGCAGACCCAACATTTCGAGGCGATGCTGCGCTGTACAATCCTGAAGACTTATTAGTAATGTCGCTGTCAGCTTGCCATATGTTGAGCTATCTCGCTTTGTGTGCTCGTGCTGGGATTCGGGTAATTTCTTACTCGGATGAAGCGACGGGAAAAATGGCACAAAAAGATGGCAAAATTCGGTTTACGGAGGTAATTTTGCATCCGCACGCAACCATCGAAGCTGGTAATGATTTGGAAAAAGCACGCAGTTTGCACGACAATGCACATCATGTTTGTTATATTGCGAATTCGGTAAATTTTCCCGTGTTCAATGAAGCAACAGTTATTGAAATGAATGCTTCTGAAGTCAAGAATTAAAAAACAGTCGCAACCGTTGAGGTAAAAATGTTAGTAAAAACCAAGCCAAAGTTTTATACTCCCGATGAGTACCGACAATTAGAAGAAGCTGCCGAGTTTAGAAATGAATATCGCGATGGAGAAATTGTACAGATGACAGGCGGCACAATTAATCACAGTCGGATTATCCGAAATTTGAGTAGAGTTTTGGGAAACTTGCTTGAAGGACAGCCATTTGAGCTTTTTCACAACGATTTGCGGTTGTGGATTCCCCGACACCGACGGGGAACTTACCCGGATGTGATGGTGATTGAAGGAGAACCAGTTTTTAGCGAAGGGCGCAGTGATGAGATACTTAATCCAATCATGATTGTAGAAGTGCTATCTAAGTCTACAACGGATTTCGATCGAGAGGATAAGTTTCGGTTTTATAGATCTATCCCTGAATTCCGCGAGTACGTATTAGTCAGCCAAAAAGAATTTTTAGTGGAACAATATATTAAGAATGAATCAAATCAATGGTTGTTTCAGGAATACGAAGGAGAAGCAGCAAGAGTTGCTTTCGCTGCGCTGGGAGTCCAAATGTCTATGAGTGAGATTTACAATAAAGTAGTATTTGAAACAGAGGAAACAGAAGTACAAGAATAAATTTTATGTTGTTGGGTGATGCAATTTACAGATTGGGAACAGTAAAACAATACTAATTTGGTTGGTGAGCAATTTAGTCCTCTGATTTTTATGAGGGACGATATATATGGATAAGTACCGAATGGTCGAAACTTTTTGACGCGGATAAAAGATAGTGAAGGTGTAAAAATGTTAGTAAAAACCAAGCCCAATTTTCATACGGCCGATGAGTACCGACAATTAGAAGAAGCTGCCGAGTTTAGAAATGAATATCGCGATGGAGAAATTGTACAGATGACAGGCGGCACAATTAATCACAGCCAGATAATCGGTAATATTTATGCATTCTTAAAATCTGCTTTGCGGGGAAAGAATGCAAGACCATTTATGAGCGATTTGCGGTTGTGGATTCCTCAGTACCGACGGGGAACTTACCCGGATGTGATGGTAGTTGAAGGAGAATTAGTTTGCACTGAGGGACGCAAGGATGAAATACTCAATCCGATACTGATTGTAGAAGTGCTTTCTAAGTCTACCAAAAATTTTGACCGAGAGGATAAGTTTCGGTTTTATCGATCTATCCCTGAATTCCGCGAGTACGTATTAGTCAGCCAACAAGAATTTTTCATCCAACAATATATTAAAAATGAATCAAATCAATGGTTGTTTCAAGAATATAATGGAGAATCTGCAACAGTTTCTTTCACTTCGGTGGGGGTGCAAATGTTGGTGAGTGATATTTATGAGCTGGTTGTATTCGAGACGGAGGAAACAGAAGTACAGGAATGAAATTCATGCTATTGGGTGATGCGATGTTTAACTCAGTCACTGCTAAGGTTATCCATGCCTACCTAGTTAGAGCCTGAGTTGAAAGCTTAAATTTGGAATAAAATCGGATGAATGTAATCTGGCTACTCTTAAAAGCTTCTTGGTTAAATGTTTCCATCGCCATACTCACCGGCTTAATCAGCGGCGGTTCCAGCGCTATGTTAATTGCCCTAATTAACCGCGCCATCAGCGACAATTCTAATGCTAATTTAGTCTGGTATTTTGCGGGATTGGCAATCTTGGCTCTTTTGAGCGGCTTTGTCTCTCAATTTTTGTTAATCTATCTTTCTCAAGAAGCTGTTTATAATCTGCGACTGAGTTTGAGTCGCGGCATTTTGTCTACTCCGTTACGGAATTTAGAAGAGTTGGGGGCTAACCGCTTGCTGGCAACTTTGACTGATGATGTGGGAACTCTTTCTAATACTATATTTCTGATTCCTTTTCTGTGTGTTGATATCGCCGTTGTTGTTGGCTGCTTAGCTTATTTAAGCACGATTTCTAGTACGGTTTTTGTGGTTGTATTTGGTTTTTTGGTGCTGATGATTGGTACGGTGCAGTTGTTGCTAAACAAAATGCGGAAATTCTTCGATTTAGCTAGAGAAGAACAAGATATATTGTTTAAGCATTTTCGCAGCATTACTGACGGAATTAAGGAACTAAAACTGCATTATTTGCGCCGACAAGAGTTTTTTACGGAAGAGTTGCAGATGAGTGCTGATGCTTCCCGCGATTATAATGTGACTGCTTTGAATACTGGTGCGGTTGCGATTGGAGTTGGGCAGTTGCTATTTTTTATGTTAATGGGTTTGCTGTTATTTGCTTTGCCCAAGTTTGTGCCCGTTTCTACGCCTGTTTTGTCGGCGTACATTCTGACAAGTACCTATTTGATGTCTCCGTTTCAGAATATTTTGCAAAGATTGCCGGCGATTTTTCGAGCTAATACTTCCGTCGAAAAAATCGAGAGAATGGGATTGGCTTTGGCGAGTCAAGCTGAGATAAGTTCGGCGGTTAAAATGGTTGAAACCTCTGAGTGGCAGACTCTTGAATTAAAGGGGGCAACTCACAGCTATCCGGGAGATAAAGAAGATAGCAATTTTATATTGGGCGAACTGAATTTGAAGTTTCATCCGGGTGAGTTGGTGTTTATAATTGGCGGTAACGGCAGTGGTAAGTCAACTTTGGCTAAGTTAATTACTGGTTTGTATATTCCTGAATCTGGGGAAATTATATTAGACGGACAGCCGATTACCGATGGGAATCGAGAATGGTACAGGCAGCATTTTTCGGTGATTTTTTCTGATTTCTATTTGTTCGATCGCCTTTTGGGGATGGCTAACCACGATTTGGACAAGCAGGCGGCAGAATATTTGCGAGAGTTTCATTTGGATAAGAAGGTTGAGGTGAAAGATGGGGTTTTGTCTACGACTGCTTTGTCTCAGGGACAGCGAAAACGGCTGGCTTTGCTGACAGCTTATTTGGAAGACAGGCCGATTTATTTGTTTGATGAGTGGGCTTCGGATCAAGACCCGTTTTTTCGGGATATTTTTTACAAGCAGTTGTTACCGGAGTTGAAGCGACGGGGAAAAACGGTGTTTGTCATCAGTCACGACGATCGCTATTTCGATCTAGCCGATCGCGCAATTAAACTAGATTACGGTAAAATTGAGTATGACCGACAACATGGATAAGTACCGAATCGTCGCAACTTTGACTGAAAGTCAGGTTTCCGACTTGATGGATTTGTACAAAAACGAATTCTGGTGTAACAAGCGGACGCGGGAGGATGTGGTGAAAATGCTTGCCGCCACGGATGTTATCATAGGTTTGGTCGATGAGGGCGATGGCGTCCCGCCCCGCAAGCTACGATTAATTGGCTTTACCCGCGTCATGACTGATTTTGTCTACAGAGGCACGATTTTGGATGTGATTGTCCACCCAACATGCAGAAAGATGGGACTGGGTAAGGTGTTGATGGATGCAGTCTTAAATCATCCCCAACTGCAAGCCGTGGAGAATATGAATCTTAACTGTTTGCCGAAAATGATCCCATTTTACAAACGCTGGGGTTTCACTGATGATATCGGTGAAATGAAGTTTATGCGAAAAATGCGGTAAATTTAGTTTGTTCAAATCCCTAATTTTTCGCGAATTAATTCTGCTTTGAAACCTACTAAAACAGCCGTTCCATCTTTGACAAAAAGAGGACGTTTCAGTAGCATTGCATCTCTAGCAAAGGCTTCCACCCAATTTTCACTCGTCCAATCTTTCTTCTCGTCGCCCAAGGCGCGATAAGATTGACCGGAAGTATTTCGCATTGGTTGAAAACCTAAAGTAGCTACCCAGTTGTCAATGGTTTCGCGAGTGGGTGGCTGTTCTTTTGTGTTAACAAACTCGTAATTGACAGCGTTATCTTTGAGCCACTGGAAAGCTTTTTTGCAGGTTCCGCAGTTGGGGATTCCGTAAACTTGAACAGACATAATATTTGGGAATGGGGAATGGGGAATGGGGAATTGGGAATTGGGTCGAAAAGCATTGGGCATTGGAAGCAACAAATAACCAATAACCAATAACTAATAACTAATAACCAATAACTAATGACCGCTAACTAATTTAGCTTGTTGAATCCATTTTTGCACGCGATCGACCGAAGGAGTCAAATCATTGCGCTGCATTGTCGCTACGTGCAGTCTCAGGATTTGTTGGTGCAATCTCTCGACGGGCATTTGAGCTAATTGAGACGCTGAAGCAACGCCTGCGTGCAGCAACAGCCCGCAATATTGACAGCCGACACTCGGAATACGAGCAAGCTCTGCCATTGCTACCCATTTATTCACAGATTGAATGTTAATCTGTAATTGATGTGCTAGCAAGGCTTTGGCGGCAGGTGTTTTCGTCATCCGAATTAATTGCGCGGTTGTGGTGATGCCGCACTGTTGTAGTTGAGACAGATTTTCATTGCTCAAGCCCGGTAGGTGTTCGATCGGCCAGTCACGTAGTTGTACGGAATTTTTACGAGTTATGTGAGAACTTTTCATGTTATTTTCGGTGGATTTACTTATACTTTAAAGTGTCAAATATCAAACAGTCAATAGAGGCGATCGCTTATGTCACAAAATCTCTAAAAACTCGATCGAGGAATTTTGCCGATCGCCTGTGTTGCAACAGGAAATGTTAATTACTTGCCTAGCAGCACTTTCAGGCTTTTTGTCCTTGCAGTCGGGGCAGATTTTTGCCGAGCAAAATCAGCTCGGGGATGAGGACAGACACGCTCAAAAAAACAGTGAAAAAGATGACAGCAAGCAATAATATAAAGATTAGACTTTTTTCTAAAGAGCTGGTACATTGGAAGTTAGGGCTTTATTTATTTTACCTCTGAAAATTAACCGATTTAAGTCCTTACTACAGACACAAGTCAAAATTATCTGTTTTTATTCATGAATATTACTACAAAAGGTGATGATTTGTTAAGAGATGCTTTACGCCAAAGGCGACACAAACTGGCTAATTTAATAAATTTTCCGGTAATTCTTTGGTCGGGTCGCAGCATTCCTCGCAATTATCCGGCGCTTACTTTTCCTTTTCGCGCTAGCAGTCACTTTCTATATTTCGCGGGTTTGCCGTTGGAAAATGCTGCGATTCGCTTAGAAGCGGGCAAATTAGAACTGTTCTTAGATGACGCACCTGCTAGCAGCACTATTTGGCACGGGGAAATGCCGAAACGAGCAGAAATTGCTGAAATAATTGGGGCTGATGCTGCTTTTTCAATGACTGAATTAAAAGCGCGATCGACAAATGCGGCAACGATCGCCCTTCAGGATTCTGTGACTCAGTTGCAACAGCGTGAAATTCTCGCTCGCCCTCTTGCACCGTCCAAAGCGCCAACCGGAATTGATCTAGAATTAACTCAGGCAGTCATATCTCTGCGCCTGAGTCACGATGCAGCTAGTTTGATCGAATTGCGTCAAGCTGCGGCTGTCACCGTAGAAGCTCACAAAGCGGGGATGGCGGCCACTCGAAATGCTCGAATTGAAGCAGGGGTGCGCGCTGCAATGGAAAGTGCGATCGTCTCAGAAAATATGACCTGCGCCTATCCCAGTATCGTCACGGTGCACGGCGAAGTTCTGCACAGCGAGCACTATCACAATCCGCTACAAACAGGAGATTTGCTATTAGCAGATGTCGGTGCCGAATCGTCAATGGGATGGGCGGCCGATGTGACCCGCACTTGGCCTGTTTCTGGGAAATTTTCGCCAACTCAAAGAGCAATTTACGATCTCGTTTTGGCGGCGCACGATGCTTGTATTGAGAAGATTAGTCCCGGCGTGGAATATCTTGATATTCACCTGTTAGCTGCTCGAATTATAGCTGCCGGATTGGTGGATTTGGGTATCTTGCGGGGCAATGTTGAAGATTTGGTGGAAATGGATGCTCACGCGCTATTTTTCGTGCACGGCATCGGACATCTAATCGGTTTGGATGTTCATGATATGGAAGATTTGGGAGATTTGGCAGGCTATGCAGCCCCAAGAGTCAGAAGCAGTCGGTTTGGGTTGGGATTTTTGCGGCTGAATCGAGTTTTGAGTCCGGGAATGCTGGTATCGATCGAACCGGGATTTTATCAAGTTCCAGCAATTTTGAATAACTCAGAAATTCGCGTCAAATATAAAGACTTCGTAAACTGGGACGAGTTGGAAAAATTCGCAGACCTGCGCGGAATACGCATTGAAGATGATATACTTGTTACCGAAGAGGGTAGAGAAGTATTGACAGGGAAGTTACCAGCGAAAGCTCAGGAAATTGAGGAGTTAGTTGCCCTAGGTGCATGAGGATCCATCGCAGTTCAATCAGGCGTGAAAAAATAAATAAAGATGAGTAAAGCTTGGCAAACAGGTCTTTTGATGCTAGTTGAAAAACTGGCATCAAAAATCCAAAAGTTCGCAGCAAGGAGACTTGCGCGCATTTTTCGCAACCGTGTATCTTCGCCGCCGCCGATGCAAGCTGCACCTTTGCCTAGCAACGAAGAAGAGAGACTAAAAGCACTTCATAGCTACAATATTCTCGATACAGGTGCCGACGAAGCTTTTGATGACCTCACAGCTTTAGCATCGTATATTTGTGGCACTCCTATTGCTTTAGTCAGCTTGGTAGATGCTAACCGACAGTGGTTTAAGTCAAAAGTCGGCTTGGACGCACCAGAAACTCCGAGAGAGATAGCATTTTGCTCTCACGCTATTTTAAATCCCGACGAATTGCTAGTTATACCTAATGCTTTAGAAGACGATCGCTTTGCGGGGAATCCGCTAGTAACTTCCAATCCCAATATTCGGTTTTATGCTGGAGCACCGCTAGTAACTCCTGATGGTTTCCCGATCGGCACTTTGTGCGCGATAGATACAGTCCCCCGCGCTCTCACCCCAGAACAACTAGAAGCGCTGCGGACTTTAGGAAGGCAAGTTATTAGCCAAATGGAGTTGCGAATTAATTATGGTAAATTAAAGCGGGCGCAGTTCAGGCAAAAACAAGTTGAAGCAAAACTCCGTTCTACTGACGAGCAAATTGTCAATTTTTTAGAAGGAATGAGCGATGCTTTTTTTGCTCTCGATCTCCAGTGGCGTTTTACTTACGTCAATTACAAAGCATCGCAATTTTTGCAGCGTTCGCCAGAAGAACTTTTTGGTAAAATTTTTTGGGAAGAGTTTCCCGATTTAATAAGTTCGGTATTTTATGAAGAGTGTCATGAAGCTGTAGCCAAACAAGTGGGAGTTAATTTTGACAAATATTACCGTCCCTTAAGAGCGTGGTTTGAAGTCCGGGCTTTTCCTAGTTACGACGGCATTTCTGTATTTTTTCACGATATCACCAAGCGCAAGAAGATGCAATCGGCACTCAGAAAACAACAGAAAAAAACTGAGGATTTACTGCTAAATATTTTGCCAGAACCGATCGCCGACAGGTTGAGGCACGAACCGGGGGTAATTGCCGACAAGTTTGAGAAAGCAACTATTCTTTTTGCTGACTTGGTGAATTTTACTCAAATTTCTACCACTATGTCTGCAACTAAGTTAGTATACTTGTTGAATGAAATTTTTTCGACTTTTGACAAACTGACTGATAAGCACGGGTTAGAAAAAATCAAGACGATTGGGGACGCTTACATGGTAGCGGGTGGTATTCCCATCGCACGCCCGGATGACGCAGAGGCGATCGCGGAAATGGCACTGGATATGCTAGTAGCAATTCAGGAATTAAATGTGAAGCTAGAGGCGAATTTTGAGATCCGCATCGGGATTAATAGCGGCCCGGTGGTGGCGGGGGTAATCGGTACTAAAAAATTCATTTACGATCTGTGGGGAAATGCGGTGAATACAGCCAGCCGCATGGAATCTCACGGCATACCTGGCCGCATTCAAGTCAGCCACTATACTCATGAGTGGCTGCAGGATAAATATGAATTTGAAGATCGTGGTGAGATCGAGATTAAAGGTAAAGGGAAAATGCGGACTTATTGGCTGACGGGTAGAAAAACAGTAAGGGAGATGGAGATAGCCGGAGATTAAATGTAGAAGTGTGTCAATCAAGTAGGGTGCGTCAGAAGCGTAAAATTTGTGCGAGAAATTCACAATCTGATTGTGACGCACCAACTAATGAAGCCTCAGTCAAGTAGGGTGCGTCAGAAGCGTAAAATTTGTGCGAGAAATTCACAATCTGATTGTGACGCACCAACTAATGAAGCCTCAGTCAAGTAGGGTGCGTCAGAAGCGTAAAATTTGTGCGAGAAATTCACAATCTGATTGTGACGCACCAACTAATGAAGCCTCAGTCAAGTAGGGTGCGTCAGAAGCGTAAAATTTGTGCGAGAAATTCACAATCTGATTCTGACGCACCAACTAATGAAGCCTCAGTGAAGTAGGGTGCGTCAGAAGTGTAAAATTTGTGCGAGAAATTCACAATCTGATTGTGACGCACCAACTAATGAAGCCTCAGTGAAGTAGGGTGCGTCAGAAGCGTAAAATTTGTGCGAGAAATTCACAATCTGATTCTGACGCACCAACTAATGAATGGTGCGTCAGTTCTGAGATTGGGAGTGAGAATTGAGAATTATTTTGCCTGACGCACCCTACAGCTAAGACTTGAAAGTAGCTGAACAATCAGGCACGATCGCCAGCCAAGCAAAACGACACCAACAGATGAACCAAATCAGATTATGCTATACACAGAGATATCCGAGCAATCCCGCGCGGTACTCAACGTTATAAAAATACTAAGTTGAAGTCCTCGGAGCCTTTAATATGGTTCAATTTCATATTCAAACAGATAGCGATATCCCCGCATCCACACAACTATTTAATCAAATCAGGTTTGCGATCGCCTCGCGCCAGTTTCCGCCCGGACACCGCTTGCCCAGTACCAGACAACTAGCGATGCAGACGGGTTTGCACCGCAACACCATCAGCAAAGTCTACCGACAGCTTGAAAATACCGGACTGGTAGAGGCCCAAGCCGGATCGGGCATTTACGTCCGCGCTCAAGGCCACGAAGGTGGCAGTAAGGTCAAATCGGCGATCCTCGAAGAATATCCCCTCGCTAACAGAATAGTGCAAGAAAGTATGGATCAACTGCTGGGACAGGGCTGTACGCTCAACCAAGCGAGGGAATTATTTTTGGCCGAAATTGACTGGCGGCTCAGGTGCAGCGCCCGAGTCGTCGTCACAGCCCCCACAGAAGACATCGGCGTGGGCGAGCTGATGGCGAAAGAACTCGAACAAGCTTTGCGGATTCCTATACAATTAGTGCCGATGGAACAGCTAGGTATTTTTTTGGATCAAATCTCTTCGGGAACTGTGATCACGAGTCGCTATTTTATCGGAGAAGCAGAATCAATTTCGGCACCGCGTTCGGTGCGAGTCATTCCCGTAGACATTTACGATTACGATCAGGAAATCCAGCTTGTGGGGGGTTTGCCGAAAGATAGTTATTTGGGTTTGGTCAGCTTGAGTCCGGGAATGTTGCGATCGACCGAAGTGATCATCCACAGTATCCGGGGCGAGGATTTGCTGGTGATGACGGCTTTGCTGTCGGATACCTACAAGATTAACTCGATCGTGCGATCGGCGAGAACAATTTTCTGCGACCAACCGAGTTTTGCTACAGTAAAAGCTGCCATTAACGCTGCCAGAGAGGATATTATTCGTCCCCCGCAACTGATATGCTCTGAAAATTACATCGGCTCTAAGTCGATTAATTTGCTCAAGCGCGAGTTGGGCTTGGGGTAAGTCAGTTGTTAGTTGTTGGTTATTGGTTATTGGTTATTGGTTATTGGTTATTTGTTATTGGTTATTGGTTATTGGTTATTTGTTAGCAGCCAACAGTCAACAGCCAACAGTCAACAGCCATTAGTCAACAGTCAACAGCCATTAGTCATTAGTCAACAGCCATTAGTCATTAGTCAACAGCCATTAGTCATTAGTCAACAGTCAACAGTCAACAGTAATTAGTTAATTTCCATTCCCAATAACAACTAACCAACAACAACTAACAACTAACAAATAACAAATAACAAACAACAACTAACCAATAACAACTAACAACTAACAACTGACTAATCATTTATGCCAATTGAAATTCAACCATCAATTAATGTTAAAACTGCGATCGAAAGCAGGCACGCC
>NZ_JADEWV010000238.1 GCF_015207455.1 Microcoleus sp. LEGE 07076 | reverse complement strand
GAGCCGGCCCTAAGGCCCAGCTTGCCCGCGCCCCGCTATCGGCGTATTTGGCCCGCAAAGAAAAATAAAACCCCAGGAAAGGCCTATAATGGGCATGACGCTGTTCGATTCTCCGTCCTTCGCGAACTTGAGTTCGGGTTATCTATCAGCTCAGATTTATGACCAATTAACCAATTACCAATTACCTATTACCTATTAGCCATTACCGGAGTGTACCTCACCTAACTGAGACTCGGCTGTATCTATTAGGTAGTTTGTTTGTTTGAGTTGTCTGAGGCAACAAGACAGCGTTGAAAATGCTGCCAAAAACCGACAAAAAGTCGAACAGGGCATTGTCACGACTCGCTTGCCAAAAGGGAGGTAAAGTCAGACTGCTGCGGTAGCACATCCGGTGGAACTCTCAACAATCACCGCCCGCTTGGGTGCGGTGATTGTGTCAATCACCCAAGAATACTTCGCAGGAATGACTCAGAAGTGTCAAAATTAAGATATGTATGCCAGAAACAGGGGAAAGGAAATCTAGGCTGTACTGGCCCCAAAGGCAACATTGATTCCTCGCTTGTCACGCTTACAGGTGGTCGCCGACGGTTCGTCGCATTTAATCTCAACAGTAATTATGAAAGATCTCACTCGTTATCGAAATATCGGCATCTTCGCCCACGTAGATGCTGGCAAGACCACCACAACTGAAAGAATCCTGAAACTGACAGGCAAAATCCACAAAATAGGTGAAGTTCACGAAGGCGCGGCGACGACTGACTTCATGGAACAGGAGCAAGAGCGCGGTATTACGATTCAATCGGCTGCTACCACCTGCTTCTGGAACCAGCATCAGCTCAACATCATTGATACTCCCGGACACGTCGATTTTACGATCGAGGTTTACCGTTCGCTGAAAGTGCTCGATGGTGGCATCGGCGTGTTCTGCGGTTCTGGTGGAGTTGAACCGCAATCGGAAACCAACTGGCGCTACGCTAACGATTCCAAAGTCGCTCGCATCGTCTACATCAACAAGCTCGATCGTACAGGCGCAGATTTTTACCGCGTTGTCAAGCAAGTCGATCAAATCCTGGCAGCTAAACCGATGGTGATGGTATTGCCGATCGGGATCGAAGAAAAGTTTTGCGGCGTAGTCGATTTGCTCACCCGCAAAGCCTGGATCTGGGATGAATCGGGCGATCCGATGAACTACGAAATTAAAGATGTCCCCGCCGATATGGTCGATGATGTCGAAAAATACCGCGAACAGTTGATCGAACTGGCCGTCGAGCAAGACGACGCTCTGATGGAACAATATCTCGAAGGCAATGAACCGAGTATTGACGACCTCAAGCGCTGTATTCGCAAAGGTACTCGCGATCGGGCATTTTTCCCCACCTACTGCGGCTCATCGTTTAAAAACAAAGGCGTGCAGTTGGTACTCGATGCCGTGGTTGACTATCTGCCAAACCCGATGGAAGTCACACCGCAGCCAGAAGTCGATCTCGATGGCGAAGAAACCGGCGAGTTTGCAGTCGTCGATCCCAACAGGCCGTTGCGGGCACTGGCGTTTAAGATCATGGACGATCGCTACGGTGCTCTAACCTTCACCCGCCTGTACTCCGGTAAGTTGTCCAAGGGCGACACCGTACTCAACACAGCCACAGGCAAAACCGAGCGCGTCAGCCGTTTGGTGGAAATGCACGCCAACTCTCGCGAAGAAATTGAATCGGCACAAGCAGGCGACATTGTGGCGATCGTCGGCATGAAAAACGTCCGCACCGGGCACACCATCTGCGACCCCAAAAATCCCGCCACCTTAGAGCCGATGGTATTCCCCGATCCCGTTATTTCTATTTCGGTCAAACCGAAACAAAAAGGCGGCGAAGAAAAAATGGGAGCAGCCCTCACCAAGATGGTGCAAGAAGACCCATCCTTCCACATGGTGACGGATCAAGAAAGTGGCGAAATGATTCTCAAGGGGATGGGCGAGTTACACCTCGACATCAAAGTAGACATTCTCAAGCGCACCCACGGCATCGAAGTAGAAGTCGGCGAACCGCAGGTAGCCTACCGCGAGTCGATTACCAAGCGCCTCGAAGACGAATACACCCACAAAAAGCAATCAGGTGGTTCCGGTCAATTTGCCAAAATCGGCTACGTGATCGAGCCTGGTGAGGTGGGAAGCGGCTTCCAGTTTGAGTCAAAAGTGACCGGTGGTAGCGTGCCGAGAGAATATTGGCCAGCGGTTGAAAAAGGCTTTGAAAGCTGCATCGACAAAGGCGTCTTGGCCGGATTCCCTTGTCTGGACTTGAAATTTACCCTACTAGAAGGCGGTTTCCACCCCGTTGACTCGTCAGCAATGGCTTTTGAAATTGCTGCCAAAGCGGCCTATCGGCAGTCTCTGCCGAAAGCGGGGCCTCAGTTGCTCGAACCGATTATGAATGTCGATGTATTCACTCCAGATGATTACATGGGCGACGTGATCGGCGACCTCAACCGCCGCCGGGGGATGATGAAATCTCAGGAGACAAGCCAGACAGGAGCGCGGATCAAGGCAGATGTGCCGTTGAGCGAAATGTTTGGTTACATTAGCGACTTGCGTACTATGACATCTGGCCGCGGTCAGTTTTCTATGTCTTTCTCGCACTATGCTCCTTGTCCGAGCAACATCGCTGAGGAAGTGATTAAGGAAGCGAAAGAGCGTCAGGCTGCGAAGTAGTGTATTAAGTACGACAAATTGATTCGTCGTACTTAATCACCAATATTAAAAACTACAAAAATCTAGTTTTTAATATTGGTGATTGGGAGTAACCCCCAGCGCATCTAAATTGTATTTTTCTGGCTGGCGGGACACGCCACAACGGTGCGATCGCACTTGATAGTAAAACTTAGATGCGCCCGGATCTGATCCCAATTTTATTTTCATACTCCTAAAAAATGCTTTTTAGTGACCCAAAGAGATGCTTTGTTCAAAAATTGCTCTAAAAGGGCGATCGCGCATCAATCAATATAGTCTTTGCTAAGATACGATCGACAATTTAAAACCCAGGCTGGTAGCCACTACAGCCAACCCCATCCAGAATCAAAGTAGCGGAATTTTGCTGAAAAACATTAGACCTCTTGCAAGCCCTAATTAGGACAGGCTCTCGGGCCCATCCCACCAGAAAAAAAACTCTTGTGGGATGGGCCCGAGAGCCTGTCCCATCAATTGATGAAAATATTTTTGCAAGAGGTCTAATATATACAGGGAATATGCTGTCGCGCAAATAAACATTGTATATTCAGGGCCCGACACGCCACAATAGTTTGATTGTTTTTTAACATACAATTTTTATTTGCCGCAACAGCTTAGGAATGAGAATTAAATAACTTGCAATCTTTATTGTTGTTGTGGGATGGGCGGGAGAGCCCATCCCACAAACTTGTCTAAATTATTTAATTCACGATCCTTATGCTGTATGACGGCTGCCATTTCTGTTCTTCCTTCAAGCAAAAGGCGAGCCGATTTCCCATCAGCGCGCCTGTTACTCATATTCTTTTTTGTTTAATACAGCGTTATGTTAAAAAAATTACGAAGCTGTCTTGCTACCGCGGCGGCGACGTGCTGCAACTAATCCGCCCAAACCGAGAACCAAACCAGTCATTGTCATCGGTTCGGGAACTGCTTCTGCTGTCACGGTGAAATCTTGGAAGTCTGCGTCGTTACCGCCACCGCGATCGTCGAAGGAGATTGTTGTGCCTCCGTTAGACAGAGAACCTATTCCGTTTGTGAACTTTCCGGCAGCTTTGAAGGTGTTCGTAGTTTGTGTGCCGAGTGCGTTCCAAAGTTCCGATCCGCCAAACACCGCTTGCTGGCTGCCACCGTTCAAGGCTGAGCTCGAGTAGACAATGCCATTTTTGCCGCTGTCGAGTCCCAAAGTGTAAATTTGATTTGCCACGAAGGTGAATACTGCCGATCCTGAACCCAACACTGTATTACCCAGGGTTCCTTTCCATTCGTTCTGAGCGCCGTTGTCTGAGGATTTAGTTTCCGAAAACAGCGTGCTCACTAGAGATGCCGCCGAGTCCTTGACTTCGTAGATTCCGAAAGAGGAAGTATACCCACCGTGAGACTCTTTGAAGTTAAATTTGACATCTGTATTTTGGGTGAAGGTGATACCGCTGGTACCAAAGGAGAAGGCATGAGCTGGAGCTGCGGTGCCCAACATAGCTGTGACGGCTGCGGTAGCTGTTAAGGCGGATAAGATTTTGGTATTCATAATCTGATTTGTTTTGTGCGACGACTTCAATAATTTCATTATGCAATACTTTTTTGGTATGTTTGGCACTTGATGTGATTTTTGACAGACTCTTTATCAAGTCTTTACAATTCCTTTACAAATGCTGTCGATCGCATTGGCACGGATGGCTACTGCTCCCTAAAAGTACACAATACAACGATCGCTATTGTGGCTTTAAACCTTGCTGTGGCAAGCATGACAGCGCGGAGATGGTAATTTAATTTTGGCTTGGTTTATGCTCATTTTTTATTTGGTTCACGGTCTAGATTATCGACAGGCAATATTTAGGTATAAACACGGTGGCACGGGAGGAAACAGAGAGTTATGAAAGTTTTGTATTAACTAGAAATTGGGAATATTTTTTGTTTTGGGACTTGCGTATGGAAGTTAAAGTGGCCGATCGATCGGGCAAATTACGTACAAAGTTCGATCGTTTGGTTTAGGTATTTTGGTTAAATTAGAGGGTATCTGGGCGGTGAGAAAGCCCTAAGATGCGATCGAGGGGGGGATGAACGGAGACTGAAGCTGTCAAAGAGCAGATTGCCTCCTCAACCAATAAATAAGCTGTCGCGTATTTAAATTGTATATTTAGGGCCCGCTTTCGGGATCGCCCCACTCATTGTTTTAGTTTTTTTGACATACAGTTTAAATGCCGCCACAGCTTAGTATATAAGGTTTCAACAAGCCCCGATCGCGATCGAGCGTATCAAAACAAACCGCTGTAGCGTTCTTCGGCCCAAGGTTCGCCCCTGCGGTGGTAGCCGTTGCGTTCCCAAAAACCGAGTTGTTCGGTTTCTGTAAACTCTAGGCCGTTAATCCATTTGGCGCTTTTCCAGGCGTAGAGGTGGGGCACTACCAGCCGCATCGGGCCGCCGTGGTCTGGGGAGAGGGGTTCGCCGAAGACGGTGTGGGCAAAAAAGTTTTCTTCTCGGATCAAGTCGGCGATCGCTATGTTAGTTGTGTAGCCACCGTAGCAGTGTTCGAGGACGTACAGAGCCGAGCCATCGACTTCTACATAGTTCATGAAGTCTGTGACTTTGACTCCAGTCCACTGCACGTCGAGTTTTGACCACCGGGTGACGCAGTGAAAATCGTTCGTAAAGTTACTTTGGGGCATGGCCTGGAAGTCTGACCAAGTGAAGGTTTTTGGTTTTGCCAATCCCCAAATTTTAAATTCCCAACTGTCAATGCTGACCGAGGGTGTATCGCCGTAAGTCAGTACGGGAAAGCCGTTGGCGAGGTATTGACCCGGAGGGACGCGATCGCTGTTTTCTGATTCTGGCTTGCGAAAAAATTTGCCCTGCATTGATTGACGCTCTACAGTAACTGACTGCAATCCTCAGTATAACTTGCAGAGTTCGGCCGAACGCAATTCATCTCCAGGTAGAAAGCTTTCATCGCTTATGCACACCCAAAAATTTGCATTCTGCCTTTGGAGATATTTTCCGCTAAAAATTCAACAAACTCTTGATCGAGCGTATAAATTCATTAACATTCTATTTTATCCCAACTAATGGTTCATTGCAGAATTTTTGATGTATCGTTACAATATGCTCAAATTTCCGATGTAAAAAATTGATGAGGTAAAAATTATGATCGTAAGTTGCTTGATTCCGTTAACAATCTGCTTGATTGCTGGGTGGGTGAGTGTCCGGACTGACAACAGAACGCTAGACGGGATTCCGGCTCCGATAGCTGCAATTATTGGAGTGTGTTCGTTAATTTGGCTGGTGGCGGTGTGTCCTTGGCCTGTTGAACTCGCTTTAGTTGTGGCGGTGCTGATTATGGCTAGAGCTTACCTGCAAAATATTTTGAATGCAGGCTGAATTTTCAGGAGCGCTCCTAAATTTGCCGGAGTGCGATCGTCGGGTGCTGCTACTTTGTAGAAATTTTCGCTATATTTTCTGAGGAGGTGTCAGCCGCAGAAACAAGCCCAGCATTGGTGAAATTCTATTTAGATATTTTGGTTAAAAGTTATAACATAAAGCTTGCGGTTGGAGCGGAGATAATATTATAAGGTGCGCGGCGCGCACCCTACCTGTGGAACAAGTGAAATGGCGAGCTGTTAAATTGGCAAGCGATTGATATCTTTATTAGAACCAATTACTACCATCACTTCGCCTTTGCTCAAGCGTTGGGTTGGCTGCGGATTGATCTCGAACTTGTCGGTGCGACCTACTGCTAGCAAGTTTAAACCGTACCTGCGCCGGAGCTCCAAATCGGAGATGGTTTTACCGTCAAACTTTTCAGGAACGAGCAGCTCAACTATGCTGTGATCTGGGTCGAGGTCAAAGCGTTCTAGAATGCTGGGTTTTGTAAGAATGCGGGCCAAAGAGTCGCCCATTTCTCGTTCGGGAAAAACCACATGATCGGCGCCGACTTTTTTCAAAATTTTCAAGTGAGTTTCCGAGGAAGCTTTGGCTATTACGTGAGTTACCCCGCCTTCCTTAAGATTTAGGGTGGTGGTAATGCTTTCTGCTAGGTAATTGCCGATCGCCACAATCACTGTTTCAAATTCAAATATACCTGCTGCTCTCAGAGCATTAGGTTCAGTAGAATCTAACTGCAAAACGTGAGCAGCAATACGATCGTTCAAAGCTTGAGTTACTTTTTTTTCGTCGGTGTCAATTCCGAGGACTTCGTAACCCAAGCTGTGCAGAGTCGAACACACAGCTTTGCCGAAGCGTCCCAAACCAATAACTGCAAACTGTTTGTTTTCGGCGCGCAAACCGCGAAAAAAATTCAAAGATGACAGGTTCACTGAATATCCAGCGCTGGGTGTCTTGCTTTTTAAATTTTGGCACAGACAGCGCCGCCTCCTTTTGATTTTTGACTAAATAGTAAAAGTTGATTTGGGTTGTCACCCATTGTTTAGATTATCAGCAACAAGGCAGGATTTTTTTATCCTACTAACAAACTTTCCTCAACATACTTAAAAGCTCTGGGTTTGGGGTCGCCGACAGCGGCACTCATCAGCAGGAGCACGCCAACCCGACCTACGTACATTGTAGCAATTAAAACCAGTTTGCCTACGAATGAAATCTTGGCTGTAATCCCTGTGGAAAGACCGACAGTAGCAAAAGCTGACACTGCTTCAAACAGCACTTTGATAAATTCTAGTTCGGGATTGGCTAGCTGAATGCAAATTGCAGATGCGAAGGCGACTAACAGGGAACCGAAAACTACGCTAATGGTTTTCAAAATCATGGCTGGCGGGATTTGGCGCTGATAGCACTGCACATCTTCTTGGCCTTCGAGAACTGCTGCGGTACAGCTAAACAAGATCCTAAAAGTTGTGGTTTTGATGCCGCCGCCGGTGCTGCCGGGACTGGCGCCGATAAACATCAGGGCGATCGTCATAAATAGCGCGGCGTCGCTCATTTTGCCAATATCAATTGTATTAAATCCGGCGGTGCGGGAAGTAACAGATTGAAACCAAGCTGCTATCACTTTTTGCGGAAAATTTAGAGAGCCAAAAGTTCCTGGGTTGTTGTATTCCAGTACCAAAAAGATTAGCGTTCCTAAAATTAAAAGGACAACAGTTGTACTGGTAACGACTTTGAAGTTTAGGGAAAAAACTGTGCATACCGGGCTTTTGTTGAAGCGAGCGCGCAGCCACAGGTACATTTCCATAATTACTTGATAGCCGATGCCCCCAATTACGATCAAACCGCCGACTGTCAAGTTAATTATAGGCGAACTAACGTAGCTGCTAAAACTATCTGAGTAGAGGCTGAAGCCGGCGTTGTTAAAAGCGTTAACGCTGTGAAATACGGCAGACCACATACCTTCTTTAAATCCCGATTCTGGGACGAAAACCGACATCAGCAAAAAGACTCCAGTTAATTCAAACAAAACGGTTGTTGCTAGAATTGACTTCACGAGTTGTACTACGCCGGCTAGCCCGGATTTGTCGAGAGATTGTTGCAGGGCAATTTTGTCCAGGGTAAGCGCATCTCAAAGCCTATTGACAACAGGGTCTTGAGGCATCATCATGTGGAAATAAACAACTAGCGAGAACAGTCAGCATATAGTTATTATCCATAGCAGCCCGATGGGATTTTTGACG
>NZ_JADEWV010000237.1 GCF_015207455.1 Microcoleus sp. LEGE 07076 | reverse complement strand
GGGCTATAGAGCCCATCCCACAAGAACAATAAAAATGGTAAGTTATTTAATTCTCATTCCTAAATTTCGAGCCATCACTACCAAAAATAGAGCACTTGAAGATTGTTTAAAAAAGTACGGCCCGTCAACACCGAATATTTCTGAATCACTTTTGAGACAGCCGGGGTGCAAACACAGCAGGCCTGCCGACAAAAACCGAAAACTAATAAATTTCTGAAATTAGGGCGATTTTGAGTGTTAGAAGCAGTTTTCCCAGAAATACGCGACGAAAACTTAGCCTTTTGCCCTCCTGTCCGGTCTCTCGGAATCTGTGAGCCGATGTCAGATCCGAGTGCGTTCAAAGCTTGAGCGTTTGGCTCGACAGCCGCAGGTGATGCCCTAAAATTCCAATAGTATTGTTTTACAATCAATAGCAGGATCGCTCCTAGACTGCTAAGATTATTGGATAATAATGCAAACAAATCAAGCCCGCTAAATTAGCCGTAATTCTGGTAGGGGCAGGAGCCACCGCGCCCGATCGCGAGGCGCAAACCACCCCAGATATCTAGATATTGCGGTCGATCGACCGGAGACGAGCGCATCCTTGTCATCATCCGGGTTCAAACCCGTAAGCCTGCAGCGCCAACAACCGACCGCGCCATTCTGTGTCGGCAAGTGCGGAGGCTGGAAAAATACAGGCGGCAAGACCAAACTCAGGCAGAACTGCTGCCCCAAATTGTGTCTGTAGAGGTTAGGCTAGTGAAGAAAAGAAAATAATAGTTGCGATCGAGACTTCATTAGTCTACCTTGTAATTTCTGACCCTGTCGTCAAGCTCAACAGTTTTGCATTCTCTGGCAAACGAGACTCTAGGCACCAATCGTGCAAAACTCGACAGTCAAAGAACTGAGGTTTGATGGCAAAGCCCTTACCAATATGTAAACATTTTACCGATGGCTCGCCGGAGTAATCTTGCAGGAAAACCCATGTCTAGTATGCAAAACCAGTTCACAGTTCACTTCTGGGGCGTTAGAGGTAGCATAGCGTCTCCCGGGGCTGAAACAGTACGTTACGGGGGCAACACGCCCTGTATAGAAATGCGAGTGGGTCAGAGCCGCCTAATTTTCGATGGCGGTACTGGATTGCGGGTTTTGGGACAAACTCTCCTGTCGCAGATGCCCGTAGAAGCTCATATGTTTTTTACTCACTCCCACTGGGATCACATTCAAGGATTCCCATTTTTTGTCCCCGCTTTTGTTAAGGGCAATTGTTTTCACATCTATGGGGCGGTTGCTCCTAATAAGGCTACGATCCAGCAGCGGCTCAACGACCAGATGCTTCACCCCAATTTTCCCGTGCCCCTGCAAATTATGGGGGCAGACCTGAAGTTTAACGATATAGAAGTGGGGAAACCGCTGGAAATCGGGGATATCAAGGTCGAAACTGCTTTGTTGAATCATCCGGGGGAAGCTATGGGCTACCGGGTGAACTGGCGGGGCTATTCGGCTGCTTATGTGACTGATACCGAACATTTTCCCGATCGTTTGGACGAAAATGTGCTGTATTTGGCTCGGGATGCTGAGGTGCTGATCTACGATGCTACTTATACCGATGAGGAGTATTATGCGGAGAAGACCAGCAGGGTCGGGTGGGGACATTCGACTTGGCAAGAAGCGGTGAAGGTGGCAAAGGCTGCTAATGTCAAAAAGTTGGTGATTTTTCACCACGATCCGGTACACAATGACGAGTTTTTAGACAAGGTGGGAGAGCAAGTGGCTCAAAGGTTCCCGAACAGTTTGATGGCGCGGGAAGGTTTGTCGTTACAGTTGCTGCCTCCTCATCAAGAGGTGTCTGAAGAATCGGTGTCTTCGTCTAAAGTGTCTGTCTGATGGATTTGAAATTGCCAGATGGTTGTGAAATCTTGAGGTGGAAAATCTAAAATTTAAGTTAGGGCTGACCTGAAAGACGGATACCAGCCCCAGGCGCTAGGAGTGGAAAACCAAAAAGTTTAAAAAGAAGAGAGAACTCCTAGAGGAGGCAGCATCTGGGGCTTTACCAAAAGCATTGTTTAGGCGATCGATCTCTTGAAGCGGTCGCCCTAGCAAGCGCGTCCCCGAACAACAGGGGCTTGATAATCTGGGGAGGGCGGATAGCACGCATGAATGCTGGCGCGTTCGATGTTCTCCCGAGGCGCTCGATTGTGGATTGACATACTCACCGACCGTCGCGGAGGGTGATTCTTGAGGCTTCACCCTCCGGCTGCAACCGAAGTTGTCTTACTCTGTCTCTGCGTCCGTTTAAAGTCTCCCAATGCCCTATGACGAGTTAATTTATTCTAGCAAAAAGCCGCGCTCAAAGGACGGGGCTTGTATCCCAATTTTTTGGTGAATTCTTCAATTCTTCAATTCTTTAATTCTGCAATCGACGCTTCGATCGCAATCAGGCTAAGTATGTCAAAATTTTAAGCGTGTTGGTAACTTCTTCTTGTACCTCTGCTCTGACTCCAACTGCCGTTGCCTTGGGAAACTTTGATGGTTTGCACCTAGGGCATCGACAAGTCGTGCAGCCAATTTTAAATCCATCGTCTAAGTCAAATTCTGCGACGGTTTCGGAGACAAGCCAAAACTTGCACTCCTTGACTGACACAGATCAAAATTGGGAAAGCAAACATCCGGCGACCTGCGACAACGACTCAGCAGCACCGCCCGATACAGCCGGCAGCGGCCTTAATTTCGATGGTTCGATCGGCCCCAAGGCCCAGGGCAACAGCTTCTCTGGCTTCGATTCTGATCCGGTCGATCGACTTTGCAGCACTGTGGTGACATTCGATCCGCACCCGCAAGAATTTTTTACAGGTCAACCCAAAAAACTGCTGACACCTCTGGCCCAAAAGGTAGAATTGCTAGCAGCAATGGGAGTCGAGCAACTTGTGCTGCTGCGGTTCGATCGAGAACTGGCGGCCTTGACTGCTGACGAGTTTGTCGAAGAAATTCTGGTGCGGCAACTGCAAGCGAGTCGAATTAGCGTGGGGGTTGATTTTCGGTTTGGGCGGGGACGCGCGGGGACGGCTGTGGATTTGCAGTCGATCGCCTCGGGTTACGGTATTGATGTTGCTCTGATACCCCTGTACAATTGCGCCCAAGGCGATCGGATCAGCAGTTCTGCCATC
The DNA here is from genome assembly GCF_015207455.1 of Microcoleus sp. LEGE 07076. Taxonomy (GTDB): domain Bacteria; phylum Cyanobacteriota; class Cyanobacteriia; order Cyanobacteriales; family Microcoleaceae; genus Microcoleus. The sequence goes on along the minus strand of NZ_JADEWV010000237.1, from coordinate 5,198 downwards.
CGCGAAGGTCTGGCATCCGGCGACCTCAAAAAAGCCAATAAGTTGCTGGGGCGACCTTACAGTTTAGTCGGGACTGTGGTTGGGGGAAAGCGACTGGGTAGGACGATCGGATTTCCTACTGCTAATATCGAACTGCCGCCGGAAAAATTTTTACCCTGTTTTGGGGTGTACGCGGTGCGAGTCTCGGTAAAAAATGGAGGAGAAAATATCCAATATCGAAATTCTTCCTATAAGTGGGAAAATCCTAAATCTGTAATCGGCGATCGACCGTCAAATGTATCATTCATGAATGGGGTGATGAATATTGGCCGCCGCCCGACGGTAAACGGTTTACAACTAACTGTAGAAGTTCACCTGTTAGATTGGTCGGGAGATTTGTACGGTCAAACATTGAGCGCAAGTTTGGTAGAGTTTTTGCGACCCGAACAAAAATTTGCTTCTCTGGATGCTCTCAAAACTCAAATTCAAGCAGATTGTGATGTTGCTAGAAAGGTGTTAGCTGCTAATGGTTAATAGATATATTCCAAAAAAAAATTGTTAATCAAAATTTCGGACGATGCTCAAAGCCCATCCCACATTTCTTTTGTTGTGGGATGGGCTTCTAGCCCGTCCGAATTATGAATTCATTGTGTATAGTTTTGCTGGGGCGATTGAAATCGCTACTACACAAACGAAGTCCTAGCTGAGAGGAACTAGGAATCAAAGAACCAGCAATGAAAAACGAACAATTAGCAAAGTAAATCAACCTAATTAACGTAAAATGCGGAACGGTAAAAAGCTAGCTATGTATTTCTTCATTCCTTCTTGCTAACAAATAACAAATAACAAATAACAAATAACAACTGACAACTGACAACTGACCTCTACTTAAAAATCAGGGATATGAGAGAACATATTGAGCGGCTCAAACAAAATCTCGGTAAAACTATTGTCGGTAAAGCGGATGCTATTCGCTTGGTGCTAGTAGCCGTGCTTTCGGGCGGACACGCGCTGCTGGAAGACGTACCTGGTGTGGGAAAAACGCTGTTAGCGAAGTCTTTGGCGCGATCGATCGATGGCAAGTTTCAGCGGATTCAGTGTACTCCCGATTTGTTACCGACAGATGTCACCGGTACTAATATTTGGAATCCGCGCAGCGGAGAATTTGAGTTTTTGCCAGGACCAGTTTTTGCTAATGTTTTGCTTGCTGATGAAATCAACCGGGCGACACCGCGAACTCAGTCTGCTTTGCTGGAAGTGATGGAAGAAAAGCAGGTGACGGTAGACGGAATTTCTCGGAGTGTTCCGGCGCCGTTTTTTGTGATTGCGACTCAAAACCCGATCGAATATCAAGGCACTTTTCCGCTACCGGAAGCGCAGATGGATCGGTTTACGCTGTCTTTGACTTTGGGCTATCCCGAAGCGCTGGAAGAGTTGCAAATGTTGGAACGGCTGTCTGATACTTTTGCAGTGGAGGATTTGCAGCCTTGTATTTCTTTATCTGAGGTGCAGGAATTGCGCCGTTTGTGTGCTGCTGTGAAGGTGGAAGGCTCTTTGAAGCAGTATATTGTTGATTTGGTGCGATCGACGCGGGAAAATGAGGAAATTACTCTGGGGGTGAGTCCCCGCGGTGCGGTGGCTTTGCACCGGGCCTCGCAGGCATTGGCGTTTATTTCGGGCCGGGATTATGCTACCCCGGATGATGTGAAAGATTTGGCACCGCACGTACTGTCTCACCGATTGATTCCGGCGGGAGGAAGGAGGGCGAGGACGATTGTTGATAAGTTGTTGCGAGAAGTTGCTATTCCTTAAAAAGTTTGTAAGTAGGTTGCTCGCCATCAAAGTTAAAACTCGCTCTAAGAACAGTTAGATATCGATTATTGTCTGTGATACCAAACTTTTTTGGCGGGCGGCTACAGCCAGAAATTGCTTCAGTTTTTAACCAGTAAATAATTAGTCTTTAATCCTAGCGTGAGACGATACTCGCAAACCCGAAAATATTTGACTTCAGCGGGCTAGAGGAGTGACTTAAGGTGGCAGTAATTAACGGCACATCAGGGAATGACACATTAAGCGGGACGATCGCAGCGGACTTCATTTCTGGGTTGGGCGGCGATGACGCCATTTCCGGTCAGGAAGGAAACGATCGCCTTTTTGGTAATGCAGGTAATGACTTGTTATTGGGCGGATCGGGAAATAACGTACTCTACGGCGGTCGAAGCCGCGATACCCTTCAAGGTGGCGAAGGAGACGATTTTCTCTCCGGCGATCTCGATCGTGACATTTTGACTGGTGGTGGCGGTAAAGATATTTTTGCGATCGGGCGGATCGGCACCGCCACTACTGGCGGTTCCCAACTAGAAAATGCTGACGTGATTACCGATTTTGTCAAAGGTCAAGACTTAATAAGTGTCAGCGGCATTTCCCCGGCCAACATCGAAATTTCTAGAGGTATCGGCAATTTAAGCAACAGTATTATTCTCAAAAATTTAGCAACCAACCAATTTTTAGCGATTTTGGAAGGAATCATAAATTTCGATTCTGGAGATTTTATTGTTGCCGAAAATCCCGTTCCGGCAGTGCGCTTTTCTAGCTTCAACGCTTCTTTGAATCGTAATAATGCACGTCAGTTAATTACAGACCTTTCCACTTCTGACAATCAGCAAGCCAAGAATGTCGCTGAAACTATTCAGCGGGTAAATCCCGATGTTTTGTTAATTAACGAATTTGACTACGACAGCAGCGACACAGCCTTAAACTTGTTTCAGCAAAACTATCTGTCAGTCAGTCAAAATGGGGCAACTCCTGTTAATTATCCATTTCGTTATACAGCCCCTTCTAACACGGGGATTGCTTCCGGTTTCGATTTAGATAATAACGGTTCCGCTGTCACAGAAGTTGGCGGAAATGGATACGGCAACGACGCTTTCGGGTTTGGGAATTTTCCCGGTCAATTCGGAATGGCTTTGTACTCAAAATATCCGATCGATACGGCCAATATTCGCACATTCCAAAACTTCCTGTGGAAAGATATGCCCAGAGCATTTTTGCCGGATAACTCGTCTACAGCCGCCGCCAATGACTATTACTCACCTGCTGAATTAAACGTATTTCGCCTTTCGTCAAAGAGTCACTGGGACGTACCAATTAATATCAACGGCGAGATAGTTCACGCTTTAGTCAGCCATCCGACGCCGCCTGTATTTGACGGCCCAGAAGACAGAAACGGCAAGCGAAATCATGATGAAATTCGCTTGTGGGCAGATTATGTTGCTCCCGGCAAAGGTAGTTATATTTACGACGATCGCCGCACATTTGGCGGACTTGCACCCAATGCAAGTTTCGTAATTATGGGCGATCAAAATGCCGATCCAGTTGATGGCGATAGTTTTGACAATGCGATTTTGCAGTTGCTGAATAACTCGCGGGTAAATACAGGAGTCACTAGCGCAATTCCTGCAAGTTTAGGCGGGATTCAACAAGTAGCAGACGGCGGCAATAATGTCAACCAAAAAGGCAATCCGGCTTTTGATACGGCGGATTTTGGAGATGCAGGAACTGGATCGGGAAATCTGCGAGTTGATTATGTTTTACCGTCGGCTGATTTGCAAGTTAATAATGCTGGGGTATTTTGGCCTGTGACGAGCGATCCGCTGTACAGATTGGTGGGCGATCGCCAAACTGCGGACACTACTCCTACTTCCGATCATAGTTTAGTTTGGGCAGATATTGCTGTGGGCGATCGCTCTGGCCGCACCAGTGTCAAAAATATCAACTTCATCGGACAAGCTACTTATCCCACAGGTTCTGTCACTGTCCAAGGAACTCAACTCGGTGGACTTTCTGGCATTGATTACGACCAAGTTAACAACCGCTATTACAGTATTTCTGACGATCGTTCGGACAGAAACCCAGCCCGATTCTATACTCTGAATATCGATTTAAGCTCTGGCGCGCTGTCTAGTTCTGGGATTAATTTCTCTGGGGTGACAACACTGCTCAACCAAAACGCTCAACCTTTTGCTACTAATACTCTTGACCCGGAAGGCATCGGTTTAACGAGCAACCGCACGGTGTTTATTTCCTCAGAAGGCGAAGTCAGTCCCAACTTGGGTGCTGCCAGAGTTCAGAGTCCATTTGTGAACGAGTTTGGTTTAGGAAGCGGCCTGCTGTTGCGACAATTACCAGTGCCGTCAAAGTTTGTACCTGTGGTTCAGGATACTAACAACAATCAAGTTGTGGATACAGGAGATACGCCAACAGCGGGAGTTCGCAACAATTTAGCTTTTGAAAACATTACCATTACTCCTGATGGCAAATTCTTGTTTACAGCAACGGAGAATGCTCTGGTGCAAGACGGGCCGCTGGCGACAATTAATAGCGGTTCGCGATCGCGCATTCTCAAATATAATTTAACTACAGGACAGCCGGAACAAGAGTTTCTGTATCTAACTGACCCGGTGGTCCTTCCAGCAGTTCCAGAAACAGCTTTTAGTACCAACGGTTTAGTGGAACTGTTAGCCTTAGACAATCGTGGCACTTTCTTAGCACTAGAACGTTCTTTTTCCACAGGCGCACCAGGTACGGGAAATACCATCAAACTCTATGAAGTACGGCTAAATGGAGCCAGCGATATCAGCAGCATTAATTCGCTGAATGCGATTAACATTAATACTGTCAAACCCGTTGACAAACGCTTGGTTCTCAATTTTGACAGTTTGCGTTTGCCGACTGGTTTGGATAATGTGGAAGGCATGACTTTGGGGCCCGTGTTGCCGAACGGACAGCAATCTTTAGTGTTAGTCAGCGATAACAATTTTAGCGCTACTCAGTTTACTCAAATATTAGCTTTTGGGCTGGCTTTGGAGACTGAAATTCCCCGGCGGGCGCAGTCACTAGATATTGTGACGGATGGTGGTGCGATCGCGGGGGCGGTATCAAAAGACGAGACGATCGCCGATTTCAGAACAGTTATTGACTCGATGGGGTTTGATATCGAGCAGAATTATGCGATCAGCTCCACAGCAATAAATCTGGTTGGAGTCGGCGCAGTCAACCAACCACTGGCTCAAATAGCTGCCGATCGGAATGTCTTGTTATCTTTACCGCCGATCGATCGCGCGGGTAGATAAGTTTGTGAAGTGGAGTAGGGACACGGCGAAAGCCTTTGTCCCTGCGGGGCGTACTTCATAAACAGGAAATCTGCGGTACACTATAGC
>NZ_JADEWV010000236.1 GCF_015207455.1 Microcoleus sp. LEGE 07076 | reverse complement strand
ACAGGATTTGAATTAAGCTCTCCGAAGTATTCTACCACTTTCCGCCATCCTAGCCCATATTTTCGCTCAATCTAGGCAACCTATTTTGCATCTGAGCGAAAACTGAGTGGGTCTGCTGTATGCTTTACACAGTAAGCGACTCAGCACTATGGAGGATTGAGCGAAAGATGAGCGAAAAATCTAATTCAGTCACACTCAGCACATCCGCTGACTACCTTATTGGGTATGAACGGATTTTGGACTACTTCAACCAAGCACAGAAAGAATGCCCCAAAGGGGTAGGACTAAAGAAGGACAGTAAAGCCAAGGGGTCTTACATCACCCTTCAGTTCAGACTAGGTGACAAGCGGGTCAACAAAACCTGTGGGTGCTATCTCACAATGCAGGGCATCACTGATGCCTTAAATAAAGCTCGCTTGGTTGCTACCGCCTTAGAATCGTTCTCTAGTGAGACTCTATTTTTAAGCTGGTACGAAGATGTTATTTTGCAAAAAAACGTCATCAAGAATGACTTGACGACGTTTGGCGAGGCAATTGCAAAAGTAGAGAAAGAATATTGGGATGGACGCACTAAACGCCGCCAGCAGCGTGACAGAAGCAGTATTAGTCAGCAGCGGTCTTGGAATGTAGTTTATGGCCACTATTACAGACTGTTGCCCCAAAACACAGTTGTCAATCTGGCAGATGTTCTGTTGGCAGTTAACAGCAAAAAAAAAGGAACTAAATGCTTCAAAAACTGCTTGTGCGCTATGCGTAAGCTCGCCGAAACAATTCAGAACACTGACTTACTCGGTCGCCTTAAAGAAGTTGATGGTACGCAGACAGAGTTTAGACAAGACCTTCAGTCTATATCGGTTGACGAATTCTTGAAACTTCGCGAGGAAATTTTAACAATTCCTGATGACAAACGATACCATTTAGAGTCGCGCAAGCGGTGGATGTGGGTGCTGTCAATGCAGGTTGTGTATGGCTTTCGGGTTCACGAGGTCTTTGCTGTTCAGAACATCGACAAACCATTTACAGCAAACGATGGCGTTATTATCCCGGCACTGATTGAGCCAAACAATATAAAAATGATTGCTGTAGTGGGTGATAAAACGTTGTTAGATACGACAACCAAAACTGGCTACAGATTGTGTGTGCCGATGCTTCCTCCTACCCATCCCGACTTGGTAAAGCGTTTAGAAATCAAATCAGGACAATTACCGGAAATTCATTCAGTTTCAGACAATCCAAATACCATTGGTAAAGCTTACGCTAGGAGAGCGCGTCAATTCTTAACGAGACTAAACAAAGGTCTAACACAAACTCACGCACTGCGTCATTTAGCTAACCTTAGCGGTCAAATGGGGGGGATGTCTCAGGAGACGAGAGCTAAAAGTTTGGGGCATTCAACACAGATGAATGAAGGGATTTACAAGAGACGAGCTAACACTGAAACAACAATCAACTTGTTAACTCAATCTACAAAGGAAACTATTCCTCTAGGTAGCGCAATTGGGGTACTCAAACGGATAGGAAGTAACGCACAATGTGTCGATTTGTTAGCTGCTATCTACGGCATTACGCCCGACGAAGTGATAGAGTTGCTAGCCGAATAAGTTGAAACAAAAGTTTACAGTCCCTGTGTTGACAGATGGCTGTGAAGCTGCGATCGTATGTAACTAAGGAAGATTGATGCGCGACTGACTAGCACTTGCAATGCTAACCAAGTCACGACTTCCCCAAACCGTTTGTCTACAACGTTTGGAGCCGAATAATTATGCCACATTCAGCCGATCGTCCCCAGGGGCGATCGCAACACTTAATGTTTGCGGGGGCTAGCTATGACTGAGCCTCCCATTCTGTATCGCCGTATCGACAAACTCAAGGCGATCGCTTTTGAGCGCGGTTTCACCAACCAAGACGCTAAGCAATTTGGGAAGCTTTCCAAGACTGCTACATGGGAAGCGCTGCTAGAACTTTACCTGATTGACGGCGAATCACTAGACACACCACTAGACAGTGCAGGCAGTGTAGACAAAATACCTGAATCCTTTGGTACAGGCGATGTAGACACCGTAGACACTAGCTGGACTAATGACGGTTCGTTCCCCGTCTGCGACTTTACCCGCCAGACTTCCACCAACTTTTTAGAGTGGGTTGATTTTTCTCAACTCATCGCACTCATACTCGCATCGGCGGGAGTGTTTGTGCTGGCAATGTCAATGTGGCGACAAATCAATCCTCTCAATCTGTTTCCCCCAGTTCGCATCAACATTCAAATAGGGACAAAATTATGAGCCTGCAACTACGCCTTTTTGGCGGCAATTCTGATGCTGGAAAACTTACGGCCAGCAATGACGGCAATCATGCCATTGACAAGTCAAAAGTTTTGGCACAAACCGATGCAGCCGTCATCACGCCAACGAATCCCGGTAACTTTGGTTCAATCCGCACAGTTCCCATATTGCCCGAACCGCGCTACTTTGACCGCGAAGAAGCCGACAGACTTAAGGAGTTAGCCAAGGAAAAGACCGACGGTGCAAGGCAGAGTAAACGCGCTTACAAGGCTTTGGTCAAGATTGAAGTGGCTGACAAAGTGGTACACAAAGAGCACCGCAAATACGAGGGCGCGGTTGCCGAAAACGAATTAGGCAAGAAGCGCGCCGATGCTGGACTGGCTAAAAAACTGCACGGCCTGCGCCCCGGTTATGCCCGCCTAGGACTCGGAATTGATAAAGCTGAGAATGACGCGCGCACCCGTATCGACGCTATCCGAGCCAAGCTCACAGCGGGGATGAACTAATGCGGGCGATGTATCTGGCAAATTATTTTATTGCCGGGTGCATCGCTTCCTCCCTTCTGGGGTGGATAGCGAGTTTGCATCCGATGGCATTTAGGGCGATCGCATTTCTAGCAGCAACGGCTTTTATTCTGTGGGGCTTGTGCTGGCTCTTAGACTTCTCGGTTAGTGGCTGGCTTAAAATTTCTGTGCAAAACCTGCAAGCCGTGTTGCTGGCTGGTTTAGCAATGACACTCATCGGCGCGGGGGTGTTTTTATGCAGTTAAAAATGTTTGTGTTGAGCGGCGTGGCGCTGACTCTGTGGCTAACCCCGCTTACAATGCTGGATAAAAAATTACCTGGCACAAATCTATGCAGGGATTGAGCCTCTGCGGTGCGATCGCTTGCGCGGTCGGCGCGGGCAACATTGCCCGCCAACTGGCAGAGGAAAATGAAATCGAGCTTCTGAAGACCAGGGCGATTAAAGCAGACGTGGAAGATGAAATCAGCACATCGGTTTATGTAAGCCAAGCTCAGAGACAGCAGGAAGCAGAAGCGATTCTTAATCCTGTGGAACGGCTCGAACGCGCCCTAGCACTAACTTACGGCGATGACGATGAGCCTGAGTCGGAACGTTCAAGCAAGCTAGCTGAGAACGCGGCGAACGAGAACGAGAACGATCGCGGGGAACGGGCCCTGCAACTCAAAGCTAAAGGCTGGGGCAAAGCAAAAATCATCCTTGAAATTTGGGGAGTCAGCAAGGGTGGCAGTCAAAAGTACAAGGATGCTGAGGCTGAATATAAGCGCCTGGTCGGGGAGTAAAATCCTCCAATTTTGCCTCGAAAATCACTTTTCCTGGAACTCTTACACTGTCTACGTTTCCCGCCACAAACTCACTCGTCGATGTATAAGGTCGAAGTCGTAGAGACTGAGGAAGTAAGCGAGGGTGATTTTTGAGGAGGCAAAAGTCGGATGCAATACTTGTGTAAAATGAAACGATGGACTTAGTGACGCAGGGAAAAGTGGTGCGACTGCTTTGGGGGCAATGCCCCCACGACGAGCCTTTGAGATTTTTTTGGGAGCATCAGAGAGAATGTTCGTCGAAGCGACCTTCTTTCTGGAAAGCTGTCATGCAGGCTTCTAATGAACGTTTTCTGGCAGAGCTTAACGATAAACGAAGCCTAGACAAATCTTTTAGGCATATTCTCAGTCGAGTAAACATCCTTCCTGGTGCCTACCAGTCCCTACGCAGACCAAGATTTTGTTCTATCAAGGATTTTTTCAACGAGAATCCTGATACGTTCCGAGTCTTGGTCGGAAGTTTGACTGAGTTCCAGAGTTTTATTCGGAGTTTAGCGCAGTCACAATCTGAACCTCACGAAAGTCCACCGAAAGGCTTTATCCCCATACCAGATATTGAAATAGGTGGCTGTGCTCGCAACGACAGCTTAATCGCACCCGCAATCTAACTCGCGGGGCGGTTCCTTCTATGCTCTAAAATCTTTCAAAAAACTAAGTAAACGCCAAAAAGCCGCTGCCATCAATTGGAACCTGAACGCAACGGCTTTTGGTACTAAACCCGCTTTTTAGGGCGGTACACTAATGAATTTATCATACCCCACTGGGGAAAATTCTGCATCCCAAAATTCAACCTTCATCAGCTCCAAACACCTCGCCGAGTGGGTTGAAGGTTCAGCCGTATCAGAAGCTCTGGCCCGCCTCAACATCGAATCGCTAGCAGCCAAAGAACTCAACGAACGCATCCAGCCCAAAGAACCAATCAAAACAGGTGGCTGGTGGTGCCGCAGCATCAATTGGCGCACTGGCGCAAAAACGGGGAACCGCTACGGACAAGGCAAACCCGACAAGCCGCACAAACCAGAAGGGCAAAAACCGCGCAAATACCTAACAGCATCAGGAACGGAACCCGACGCAATCTTTCTAGCCATGCCAGACAGAGATTACTGGCTCAAGACTCGCAACGACCTCTCTGTTCCCCGGCACTGGACAGAAGGGGTTAAAAAGGCTGGCTCTGGACTGAGCATCGGCTTAGCAACCATTGCTTTGACAGGAGTTTGGAATTGGGGCAAAGACGGTCAACTAGCAAAAGAGGTTGAAAACTGGGCGCAACCTGAAACGCGCCACTACATAGACTTTGATTCTGACTATGCGGGCAACTCATCTTGCCGTGCAGCCATTTTGAAGCTTGGCCGCTTGCTAGAAGAACGCGGATGCGAGGTCTACATAACAACTTGGGATGCCCAATTCAAAGGAATGGATGATTTTATCAAAGCTAACGGTGGTGACGCATTCAAAGAGGCTGTAGCGAACGCGCCAACCCTAGACAAATGGGAGAAACAGCTCAAGAAAAGCGATCGCAAAAATGCTGCTTCAACCCCTAATAAATTTCCTACCTCTCACGCGCATACGCGAGATAATGTAGTATACCAGAAGTACGACAGTAATACAAGTGACTACATTCCTGACACAGCACCGCCTCCAGAGCTTAGTTACGTCCAAAAAGCGGAGGCTTCACTGTACTCTGAGGGGCATTGGGTGTCGATTGCGGGTCAAATTTACCAATTTGCCGACGGTTATTATCAACTGCGGTCGGAACCTTCGGAAAAACGCCGTATCCGTGATTGGCTCAGTACCTATTTTGAGAACGTTAAGGGCGTATACCGCTGCAACCGTGCCAGCTCTGCCAGCATTAATCAGGTTTACGACTGGGTGGTTGCAGGTTTGGCGGTAGAGATTGATGCCGTAAACCCGCCGGGTCTGAACTGCTCTAACGGGGTTCTCAGGATTAATCCTGATGGTTCTCATACTTTTGCCCCGCACAATCCTAAGCAGGTCTACACTTACATTGGCGGCAAATACGACTCCAGTATTAGCCCCGTAGATTGCGATCGCCTTTTAGAGTGTTTGGAACCACAACAGCGTGAAATTTTCCTTAGAACGGTTGCTGCTGCACTGTGTCTACCGCTGGCTCGCCTGAAGATGTCGCGGGTTAAAGGACTGCTTTGTCACGGCGACGGCAGCAACGGCAAAGATACTTTGCGGACTGCGTTAGTGGCGGTGTTGGGGCGGGGCGTTACAGGCAAAAGCTTAAAGGACTTTCAGGTTTATGACAGCGGGAGAAAGTTTCCTCTTGCTGGCCTGGAGAATTCTTTGTGCAACTGGTCTAGCGAGAATGCAGACGCGGTGAAACTTGATAAGCTGCAAAGTCTCAAGCAGTTCATCACGGGCGATGAGCTGACAATTGAGCACAAGGGGCGTGGCGAGTATCCGTACAAGCCAGAGGCTATATTCCTTGCTAACTGCAATGTTCTGCCAAGTATCAGCAGTGATGCAGAGGCTATCAGGAGCCGTTACTGCATTTTGAGTTTCAAGAAAACTTACGCGGTTGGGGCTGACTCTGGGAAGGGCCAGTTAGAAGCCGACCCTCGGTTCAAAGAAGACCCTAATTTTATTTTGGAACAGATTGCGCCGGCACTTCTCAACAGGATGCTGGAGCGGATACCGTTACTGCTGGCTGAGGGGATTAATTACGGCTCTAGTGACGCAGCTTTACGGGAAGCTCAGGAAAAGTCTCAGCATCTGTGGCAGTTTGTCAGAGATATGGGATATGAGGCCGGCCAAGGTGAGCGCGTTTATGCCAAGGACTTGTGGCAAGAGTTGCGGGATTGGTATGTAGAGGCTGGCATTCTTGAGATTGAGGGTGAGAAGGAAAAATTGGTTTGGAACGAGTTGCCGGGGCGCGATACTCCTGTAAAGGCTATCAACCAAGTGTTTGCGCGGTTCAGTGAGTTGTTCCCTAGATTGCAAAAACATCGACACACAGAAAGGGGCTTCGAGTCTCAGCGAATGATGGGTGAAGCTTACTATCTTGGTATCTGCAAACAAAATTCCAAAATAAGTGAAAAATCATCCTCAGCATCCTCAGCACTTGACTCTACGGTACTTTCATCCTCAGCACTGCTTCAGCAAAAAAATTCTGCTGAGGATGGTGCTGAGGCAGTAACCCTTACACAGAGAGCTGCTGAGGATGCTGAGGACGAAAACTCACTTCTTTTGGAGTTGTGCAATTCTTTGTCAAAACTCACCCTGTCTCAAAGACAAAAACTGACAAAACTCACCGGCATTCCCTGCTCTGACCCCATCAAAGCATTCAGACTCGGAGACGAAGTGGCTGGTAACAATCCAGAGGACATTAGCTACAACTGGCACGGTCACATCGTTGAGATTCACACGAGCATCGGTTGCAAGGTTGACTGGGAAGAACGCGAGGGCATGAAAGGCGGACGGGTAATCTCAATGCTCTTCTGCGACCTGCGGAAAATTTAATAGCTGCCTGACAATTGACGGCTAAATCTTATCCCCCTTAATCGGGGGATTTTCATATCTACAAATTTTGTAGACAAAGTGTTGACAGTGTAGACGGCTATCAGCTATTGTAGACAAGCACCGTATACAGGTGTCTACAAATGAGTCAAAGTCAAGTCGTATCGTTTAGAGCTTCCGGTCACTTTCTGAATTGGATAGAAGCTCAGAGATTAGACGGTGAGTCGGTTAATCAAGCTGCACAACGCATTCTCAAGGAAGTCTCAGGCACGTCTACAACACTGTCTAAAGAAAGTGACACTAACCTCGTGCCTACAGTAGCCGCCGAAAGTGTAGACATACTTATATCCGATCGTCTTGCCCCACTAATTAAACGGATAGCTGTCATTGAAGAACGTCTGGAAAAACTGAAGGTTGACTAGCTAGACAGAGTGCTAGCACCTAACTAGACAACCACTAGACAAGGTGCTAGTATCTAACTAGACAACCACTAGACAAAGTGCTAGTATCTAACTAGACAACCACTAGACAGGTACTAAATATGACAGACAGATGCCAGCTTAACTTGAGATTAGACGGTCGCCGAGACTTGCTCGAAACCATTAAAAATGTTGCAGCAGCAGAGGGTTTGAGCGTCAATGCTTGGGTAATCCGCACCTTAGAGCAAGCGGCCAACCAGGCAATATCAGCGCCAACAATCCAACCTCAAACACAAGTGTCCGAAATTTCGGACATTCAACCAGTGCTAGACAAATTGCTAGATAGTAAGCTAGACACACTGCTAGCCACTAAATTAGCAGGGATTGAAGAACGCTTGGGAAAATTGAGTGCCTGAGTGATGGCAACGATGAATCACTCAGGCAGGAATTGAAAGCGGCCAACAAGCAACTTGCAGAATGGGATGCAGAACTCAATCAGTTACACGAGCGCAACGGCGATTTGGTGCTAAAGGTGCAGATGTTGGAGCAAGAACTCAAGGAAGCGCAGCGCTCACGGGAAGCAAATAAAAACTCGGCTCCGACCCTCGCAGAATTTCTAGAGCCGGCCGACTTGCTCAATCAGTTGAAAGGGCGGCGCAAAAAGTCGAAGGCTGACTTGGCTGATATGCAAACAGTGTTGGAGATACTCAGCTACTTAGAAGAGTCGGACTGAGCTAAAGATGAGCGGAAAGTGGAATATCCTAGAGAGTAATAAATCTGAAACCCTTTACCCGTGAAGAGTTAAAGTCAATCGGGATGACAGGATTTGAACCTG
>NZ_JADEWV010000478.1 GCF_015207455.1 Microcoleus sp. LEGE 07076 | reverse complement strand
CAGGGCTATTTCGTTCTAGACAGTAGGCAGGGTTTAGGTTTAGAGTTGAGAACTCGGATTCACCCTAACTTATGATTTATGAGTTCGCTAGCAATTGTAGAAGCATTTTCGGAATTACCCGACCCACGGCGTGGAGCAGGCTGTCGTCATGAGTATGCGGTCTGTTTAGCGTTATTTACCCTGGCGATTAGCGCAGGATGTGGTGGTTTTCTAGCCATCGGGGATTGGTTAAAGGCTTACCGCGAACCGAAGAATTGCGCTGTTTGGGTTCCCGAAGCATGGGATTCCTTCCTACAGTACGCTTCGTCGGGCGTTACTGGACTTGGATTATCAATCCTATGGCGCTTGCGTCGCTTCTTTCTGCAAAATTGAACCGAAAAGAGGTGAAACCATGACCTTAGATGGAAAAGTCCTCCGTGGCTCTTACAACATTGAAACGGGTGATAATCGGACCCCATCCCATCCAGCGATTCAATTGGTGACGGTCTACTTGGTCGAACGAGGACTGATTTTAACTCCCCAACAAGTGGATTGTAAAACCAATGAAATCAAAGCGATTCCACCCGTTTTGGAAGCCTTGGCCCAACGGGGAGTCGTCTTTGCCTTCGATGCCTTGAATACTCAAAAAAAACTTGTGAGCTAATTATTGAGTCTGGGAATGACTATCTCGGTGCCTTAAAAGGGAATCATAGCCATTTTCATGAGCAAATTAAGCAGAAATTTCAATCAGAATCCCATATTAATACCGTTGAAACCGGCCACGGACGAGTGGAACGACGAGGTGTGAGTTTGTGGACCCGCTGGCGTAGACTATCGGAGAGCCAAGACTCGGCCGGACTACGAAGTATCATTCGAGTCACGAGTTATCGACACCTGTTAAAAGGTGAATATATTCAAATCAATTCGCCTGAAACCAGGTACTACATTAGTTCATTGGATGAAACGGTGGAACAATTTGCAACTAGAATTCGCGATTACTGGGGTGTTGAAAATAAAGTCCACTATGTCCGAGATGTGACCGGGCGTAGAAGATGCTTAACTGAGTTCGAGTCGGCGAGATCCCGGCCATTTTTGCAATTGCTCGTAATTTAGCACTCAATCTTTATCGAGAAGCTGGAGAAACAAATATGGCACAGGCACAACGGCTCGCGGGCTATGGTCTAGACGTTTTGAAGAAGCTGTTTAGAATGAAATAGCCCTGG
>NZ_JADEWV010000235.1 GCF_015207455.1 Microcoleus sp. LEGE 07076 | reverse complement strand
CGTCTGTACCACCCCTCGATCGACTTTCCTTTGAGTTTTGTCAAAAAATCGGTTGCAGAGATTGAGCGGGCGATCGAGCTCTCTAACAGCACGTCTCCGCCCAATATTTCTCGATCGAGGGTAAGTTGGTTCAAACCCCGGCAAATAGTTTCTACTTCTGGCAGTTCCGGCACAATTAGCGCTGTTCTGTTCCTTGATTGGGCGAACCTTCGACAGTCCCTGGAACTTCTGCGCCCGGTTTGCTGTCCGCCGTGGTTTTCGGCTGCTGGGCCGAACCGCCGCTGCCGGTTTTGCGGGTTTTCGGGTCTACGGTGGTTTGCTTGCCGCCGGAAGCTGCTGGAGTCGATGCTTTCGCTTTTGCTTTGGGGCCGGCTACTTCCACTAATTCGCTTTGGGCGAAGTTGTTGGTGTTGACGCCTGCATAATTTACGTTGTTAAAGCGAACGATAACTGGGTATTTAATGCCGCTTTGGTCTACCGTAGCAACGGTGCCCACTTCTTGATACCAGAAGGATTCTTTGCGAAGAATCCGGACTGTAGAACCGCGTTGAACCATGAGCTTTGTTTCCTTTGCGATAAATAAACGGATAAAGCCATTTTTTTTACTTTAGTCGATCGCGCGCCGCATTGAAAGTCTGCAAGGGAATTTTTGTTTTACACGCTGTTTTTTGTCTGTTGTTTGTAAAGAAAGGTAAACTTTTTTGTGGTGCGAACTGTGGGAGGAAAAAAATAAATAACCTCTTATTATCTATCAAATGACAACTGTGCGATCGGGTTGATAAAAAAGTTTACAAATCGGATTTTGTGGAGTGGTGGAGGGAAGAGAACCCGGAGCTCCCCCAAACCAAGAGGGCGGGGACGGGGGCACTGCCCCTACAAGGGTGGACTGGAAGCATTCTCAAAGTCAACCCCTACTCCCCTTCTTAAGGGGGATTTAGGGGGATCTAGACTTCGATATAAACGAGAGATACAGAGAGTTTCAGTCTTCAGTTGAAAACCCGGAGCTCCCCCCTAGCCCCCCTTAAGAAGGGGGGGACAAGAGTATTCAAAGTCTCCCTTGTTAATCGGGTAAATTAACCTTGTATTTAATTATCTCGCCGCGCTAAACTATTGCAAAGTATGAGAACTATTTAAATTATGTCGTTAGTTGATTTAGCTAATACAAAAGTTCGGGTTATTGGATGCAGCGCGGTGATGGCTGTCGGACAACTTATTTCAAGTGCGATCGCCAATCCGGCAACTCTAGCAGCGGGTTTAACTGGTAGTACGATCGCCATTGGGGGAGTTTCTATCTTAGCTGCAATTGCTGGTGGTATCGCTGAGACTATGGCGGCTGATGAACTGGCAAATCGGATGACGGATCGATTGAGCAAAAATCCGAATATTCTCGACAATCATGATTTGATTAAGGCGGCTGGTGAGGCGATCGGCTATATTTTGAGAGAGGTTGCGAAGTCGGATCAATTAATTGCGATCGCCGAAACCAAAAAATTGCCTTATGCAAAACAGGCTTTAGATGAATTAGCCGAAAAAACTCCCAGATATTGGCTGGATATTAACACGAGTACAGCCGATTTGTCAAGGGGTTTACAGATTTCCGAAGACCAGCTAACCAAGATTTTTTCTGCGGATGTCGAAGAGTTCGATCGCGTTACCGGATTGACATCGCAAGATTGGGCAACTTTCCTGGGGGAATTCGCCCGACGCGAGGGCAAATCCTTCGATGCGGAAATCGTCGCATTTGTGGCGGACAAGCTATATACAACATTCCCAAAAGCCTACCGCGAAGTGCTGAAACTGGATGCGGCGAAGGGAGGCGAAAAATTTGCGGCGCTGCTGTTGAACCTGCACCAAATTGCTTTGGCTGAATTGAGAGATTTGGGGCTGCAAAATGGGGAAATTCTGCAAAAATTGGAGAGTTTGGCGACGCAGCAGCAGATTTGTCAAGTGATGGTGAAATTGGAGGCGATCGAAATTGGTATTCGGGATGATTTGGCGCAGATTCAGAACTTGCTGCAACGATTTGTTGATACTGGTACGCCCAGATTGCCGCTTCCCTACGAGTGCGAAACGATTATTGCAGACAGGACTCAAGACTTTACCGGCCGCCAATTTGTGTTTGCAGCAATTGCCGAATTTTTGCAGAACAATCGCAAAGGCTATTTTGTTTTAGAAGCAGATCCGGGTGTCGGCAAAAGTTCAATTATGGCGAAGTTAGTGCTGCTGCTGAAACGGCGCTGCGTTGCCCATTTTAACTCGCAATCTCAAGGCATTGTCCGCGCCGAACAATTTCTGGAAAATGCCTGCACTCAGTTAATTCGACGTTATCAACTAAATTATCCGCAACTGCCGGAAAATGCGACGAGAGATGGCAACTTTCTCAGTCGATTGTTGGGGGAAGTCAGCGCTAAATTGGGATCGAACAAGTTGATTATTGTCGTCGATGCCCTGGATGAAGTGGATTTGAATTTGCAGGGGCGCGGCAGCAATGTTTTGTATTTGCCAGATGCTTTGCCGGATAATGTTTATTTTATTGTCTCGAAGCAGCCGAAAACTCTGCCTTTGCCAAATCATGAAGTTTTTGATTTGATGCAGTACAGTGCAGAAAGTTTGGCGGATGTCAAGGTTTATATTGACAAACGCACGGGGAATAGCGCATCTATTCAGAGTTGGATTAACCGTCAAAATTTGCAGCGCGAACTGTTTGTGGCGGCGGTGGCGGAAAAAAGCCAGAATAATTTTATGTACCTGCGCTACGTGCTGAATGATATCGATAGCGGCAAGTACAGCGATGTGAATTTGCAAGATTTGCCGAGGGAGTTGGAAGGATATTATGACAAGCATTGGGCGCGGATGGAAATGGCGGTTAAAGATAAGGAATTGCGCCGCCGGAAGTTGAAGGTGATTTATTTGTTGACGAAAACTCGCAAGCCGGTTTGTTGCGATATTTTGGCGGATTTTGCTGAGGAAGATGCTTTGGATGTGCAGGAAGTTCTGGATGATTGGGAACAGTTTCTGCGGCGTAGCGGTGATATTTCTCCCGATTACAGTATCTATCACGCGAGTTTCCAAAGATTTCTGCATCGTATTGATGTGGTGCAGAAAGCTGGGGTTTCGCTGCGGGATATTGAAACAGCGATTTCTGATAATTTGTGGGAGGATTTGTACGGCGATGAGTAAGTTTAAAGAACGGTTGGGGAAACTGTCGCCGAAAAAGCGGCTTTATGCTTTGGAAACTCTGCCGGGGCATTTGGCCCAGAGTGTTCAAGGGGAACGGCTGCATCAGTTGTTGACGGATTTTGATTTTATTGAGGCGAAGTTGGATGCGGTGGGAGTTCAAGCATTAATTGAGGATTACGATTTGGCGAGGGTTTCTGATGTTTTGTTGTCGGAGGGGCAAACGGAAACGCTGAAGTTGATTCAAGGGGCAATTCGGAAGTCTGCACACGTTTTGGAAAGGGATAAAACACAATTGGCTGGGCATTTGTTGGGGAGGTTGCTGGATTTTGAAATACCTGAGATTCAGGCGATGCTGAAACAGGCTAAGCAGTCGAAAGATAGTGTTTGGTTGCGGCCTTTGAGGGGGAATTTGGAGCGGGCAAATCAAGGGGCATTGCGGACGCTTGTCGGTCATATTAGCTCAGTAACAGCAGTGGCGATCACACCCGACGGTAAAACCGCGATTTCCGCTTCAGGGGATGAGACCGTGAAAATCTGGGACACAGAAAGTGGAACGGAACTTAGAACCCTCACCGGTCATACTAACTCGGTAACAGCAGTCGCAATCGCACCAAACGGAAAAACCGCGATTTCCGCTTCAGGGGATCACACCCTGAAAATCTGGGACACAGAAAGCCGCACGGAACTTAGAACACTTGCCGGTCATACTGACTCGGTAAATGCAGTCGCGATCACACCAGACGGCAAAACAGTGATTTCGGCTTCAGAGGATAAAACCCTCAAAATCTGGGGCATCCACAGTGGGAGGGCACTAAGAACTCTCATCGCTCATAATGGCTCGGTAAATGCAGTCGCGATCACACCAGACGGCAAAACAGCGATTTCCGCTTCACACGATAACACCCTCAAAATCTGGGACATCCACAGTGGCAGGGAACTGAGAACTCTGATGGGTCATACTAACCCGGTCAAAGCAGTCGCGATTGCACCAGACGGCAAAACAGCGATTTCCGCTTCAAGGGATAAAACCCTGAAAATCTGGGACACAGAAAGTGGCAAGTTTCTCAGAACTCTCACCGGTCATACTGGCTATGTATCAGCAGTCGCGATCACACCCGACGGTAAAACAGTGATTTCCGCTTCATGGGATAACACACTAAAAGTTTGGGACACCGACAGTGGCAAGTTTGTTGGAACTCTGACCGGTCATACTTACGGAGTAACAACTGTCGCGATCGCACCAGACGGCAAAACAGCGATTTCCGCTTCATACGATAACACCCTCAAAATCTGGGACATCCACAGTGGTAACTTTCTCATAACCCTCACCGGTCATACTAACTCGGTCAAAGCAGTCGCGATTGCACCGGACGACCTCATAGCAATTTCCGCTTCAAAAGATAATACCCTCAAAATCTGGGATACAGAAAATGGTAGGGAAGTAAGAATCTTAACCGGGCATACTGATTCAGTATCAGCAGTCGCAATCGCGCCCGACGGTAAAACAATGATTTCCGCTTCAAGGGATAACACCCTTAAAATCTGGGACATCCACAGTGGCAAAGAACTGAAAACTCTCATCGGTCATAATAGCTCGGTAAATGCAGTCGCGATCACACCTAACGGTAAAACACTGATTTCAGCTTCAAGAGATGACACCCTCAAAATCTGGGACACAAACAGTGGCAAAGAACTGAAAACTCTTACTGGTCATACTAACTCGGTATTAGCAGTCGCGATCGCGCCAGACGGCAAAAGAGCGGTTTCAGCTTCATTGGATTGCGCCCTAAAAGTCTGGGACATGGACAGCAAGACTTTACTCAGAACTCTTGTCGGTCATAATAGCTATGTAACAGCAGTAGCGATCGCACCCGACAGCAAAATAGCGATTTCGGCTTCATGGCATAAGACCCTCAAAATCTGGGATATCTATAGTGGCAGGGAACTGAGAACTCTGATGGGTCATACTCACTTGGTAAATGCAGTAGCGATCGCACCCGATGGCAAAACAGCGATTTCGGCTTCAAGTGATCGTACCCTAAAAGTCTGGGAGATCCACAGGGGCCAAGAGGTTGTTAGTTTCGTCGGAGATTATGAGTTTCATTGCTGTGCGATCGCCCCTGATGGAGTGACAGTTGTAGCGGGCGATCGATCGGGCCGGGTGCATTTCCTGCGATTGGAGGGAGTTAGCGGCGGGGGATAATCGAAGAAACCGGGTTTTTGCCCGAATCTGTGGGTTGTACCGAAGTATTTCGGTAAAAACCCGGTTTCTGGGGCCCCGCCTCCCACCAAAGAAACCGGGTTTTTGCCCGAATCTGTGGGTTGTAGCGAAGTATTTCGGAAAAAACCCGGTTTCTGGGCCACCCACCGATCCAAGAAACCGGGTTTTTGTCCGCATCTGTGGGTTGTAGCGAAGTATTTCGGAAAAAACCCGGTTTCTGGGGCCCCGCGATCGGGTTTTTTGTGGATGGGCGATCGCATTTTTGGGTTGATGTGCGATCGCATTTTTGGGTTGATGGGCGATCGGGCTATAATACAGAAAACTTGACAACAAAAATGACTGTCATGAGAGAGTTAATCCAACAAGAATTAGAAAAGTTCGATCGAGAACAACTCCAACAAGTATTTGAATTTATAGCCTTCCTGAAATTCCGTGCCAGATTAGTGACTATTCCTGCGATCGATGAAACTAACTTAGCTGCACTCTACAGCGAATTTGCCGAAGAAGACCGACAACTTGCGGAACTCGGAATCAGCGAATATTCAGAACTCCTTCAAACATGAGGATTTGGCATGACAATCAGACGAGGTGAAATCTGGATTGCCAACCTCGATCCCACACAAGGTTCCGAACAAGCAGGCGTGCGTCCCACAATTATTTTTCAAAACGATACAATTTCGAGATACACAACTACTGTTATCAGTATTCCTCTCACCACAAATCGGCGCCGTGCATCTCTTCCTTCCTGTGTTTTGATTCCCGGCGGTGAGGGATGATTAACACAAGATTCTGTTGCTTTGTGCCATCAACTGCGAGTTTTGGATAAAACAAGATTGCGAAATAAAATTGGTGAAGTCAATCCAGAGATACTGGTACAATTAGAAAATATCATATTATTTACCTTGGGTTACTTGCCTTAAAAAGAGAAATCCCGGCCGTTAGAAACCCGGCGGTTTCAACCGCCGGGGTTTTTGGGTTTCAACTTAAGTCAAAATCGAGCCACTCATCATCCGCTGATATCTCCTCTCCAACTCATCCCGCACCACAGGCCACTGATTCAAACTTTCATCATTCTCAATTACCATTTGAGCCGCCGCCCTCGCCAACTCCAAAACCTCCTGATCCTCCACCAAACTCGCCAAAGCAAAATCCGGCAAACCCGACTGCCGAGTTCCCAAAACCTGACCCGGCCCCCGCAATCTCATATCCATTTCCGCAATAAAAAAACCATCCTGAGATTGTTCTAAAACCTTCATTCTCTGCATAGCTTCCGCCGTCTTGGAACCGGGCATTAACAAACAATAAGAACGGTTGCTGCCCCGACCGACTCTACCACGCAACTGGTGCAATTGCGACAGTCCAAAACGCTCGGAATTTTCAATCAGCATTACCGTAGCATTCGGCACATCTACTCCCACTTCCACCACAGTTGTAGATACTAAAATATCGGTTTCTTTGTCCCGAAACTTAGTAATTGCCTCGTCTTTGTCCGCACTGCTCATCCTGCCGTGGAGCAAACCCACCTTAAACTCAGGAAATACACTGTTTTGAAGTTTTTCTTGTTCTTCAATTGCCGATCGCACATCCAACTTTTCCGACTCCTCCACCAGAGGCAGCACCACATAAATTTGACGGCCGCCCGCCACTTCCCGGCGAATCAAATCGTAAGCTTGGCTGCGTTCTTTTGCCGACAGAACCGTCGTTTGAATCGCTTGACGACCGGGGGGAAGTTCATCAATTTGACTCACGTCTAAATCGCCGTGCACCGTCAGCGCCAGCGTCCGGGGAATGGGAGTTGCCGTCATCGTCAAAACGTGCGGAGATTCGCCTTTTTGCTGCAATTTAGCCCGCTGCTGCACCCCAAATCTGTGCTGTTCATCAATTACCGCCAAACCCAATTTGTGGAAATTTACTGTATCTTGAATCAGCGCGTGAGTTCCCACTAAAACAGGCAATTCTCCGGTTTCTAACTGGCTGTGAATTTCTCGGCGCTTTGCTACTTTTGTCGAACCAGTTAACAGTTCCACAGACAAGTGCATCAAATTAAACCAACCTACCAATTTGCGGTAATGCTGTTCTGCTAAAACTTCTGTCGGTGCCATTAAAGCCGCTTGATAGCCCGATTGAATTGCTGCTAGCATTGCGACTACGGCGACTACAGTTTTGCCCGCGCCGACATCGCCTTGTACTAATCGGTTCATCGGTTGCGGCGAAGCTAAATCGTTGAGGATGTCGTTAATTACTCTTTCCTGAGCATTTGTCAGCGCAAAAGGCAAGATTTCATAGAAATGTTCGATCAATTTGCCGCCAGGAAGAATGACTGCGCTAGCTTGAGCTTTTCTTTGAGTTTGGCGGCGCTTCAAAAGTCCTAATTGCAGGTAGAAAAATTCGTCAAAAACTAAGCGGCGGCGCGCGGCGGACAAGCAATCGCGATCGAGCGGAAAGTGAATATTAGTCACGGCATCGGCTAAACCCATTAAACCGTAACGATCGCGCAAATCATCCGGTAGCGATTCCGGCAACAGTTTCGCCGCCGGCATCGCAGCCAAAATCGATCGCCTCACCGAACCGGCATCTACCCCTTCCGTCAGCGGATAAACAGGTATCAGGCGGCCGACTTTCATAGATTCGATCGCACTTCCGGAATCGTCTAATACTTCCAACTCAGGATTTTCTAAAGTAATGCCATATTTACCCTGCTTCACCAAACCCGAAGCAGCCAGCAGCGCACCAGTACAATACTCGCGCTTTTTGAATTCTTGCCAGCCGCGATTGCTGTAGCGAGGCCCCGCAAAAAAGCGACTAATTTTTAATTCTCCCGTGCTGTCTTTTAAGATTACTTCTAATATTGTTAATTTCTTATTCTTCGGGCTAGAAAAGCAATTGCACCGCTTTACTTGTGCGATTAAAGTGACAGTTTCCCCCGCTACTAACTCGCGAATTTGTACTTGCTTTGCATAGTCGATGTGGTTGCGGGGATAGTAGTAAAGCAAGTCGTATACAGTGTTTAAACCGAGTTTGAGCAAGCGGTTGCCGTTGGCGGGGCCGATGCCGGTGACGCGGGTTAAGGG
>NZ_JADEWV010000234.1 GCF_015207455.1 Microcoleus sp. LEGE 07076 | reverse complement strand
GGGGTGGGCTTCTAGCCCGCCCCAAATATGTAGCTCAAATGTTATGAATAAAAAACCCGGTTTATTTAAGAAGCCGGGTTTTTAGGTATTCTATTGTTGATTAGAAGTTACTTAACTTCAGTAGATTTCCGAGAGTTAGGCGATTCGTAGTAAACTCCAGAACCTGTATCCGAGACAAAATGACAATCCCAGTAAGAGCGAATAAAGCTCTTCCAAATTGGATCGGTTGACTTGCGATAATAATCGCCCAACAGTGGCTTGATGGCTTCTGTGGCTTCCTTCAAGTGATAGTGCGGCATTGTCGAGAAAATGTGGTGGGCTACGTGGGTGCCGATGTCGTGATGGATGGAATTGATGATTCCGTAGTCGCGATCGATCGTCGATAGCGCACCTTTCAAGAAATACCAGTCATCTCCGCGATACCAAGGAATATCGGCTTCTGTGTGGTGCAGGAATGTTACCAAATCCAGCCACATTACGAAGATTACGTAGGGAACCAGGTAGAACTTCAGTAAAAACAGCCAACCAAATTGGTAGGTTAATGCGCCTAAAAAGCCTACCATCAATACTAAGGATGCGGAACTCGTCAATACATCCCATTTTTCGGAGGGACGGAAAATCGGGCTACCGGGCATGAAGTGAGAACCGGCTCGATCGGGCGATCGCCGAAACAGATAAATTGGATAAGCAAATAACATCAAATAAAAGCGTCCCAGCTTCTCGTACCAGGGCATTTGATTGTATTTGCTCTCCGACACTGGATACCAGCTTTCATCGTTATCCAAGCTGCCTGTATTGGCGTGGTGGGTTCTGTGGCTGATCCGCCAACCGTGGAATGGTACGAGAATGGGTGCGTGGGAGAGGTGTCCGATCAGGTTGTTGAGCCATTTGCTCTTAGAAAATGAACCGTGCCCGCAGTCGTGGCCGACTACAAACAATGCCCAAAACATGGTTCCCTGCATCAACCAGAAGATTGGATAAAATAACCAGGAATCGAGGCTGTAGGCGATCGCGTACAAGCCTGCGATGATGCCAAGATCCAAAAAGAAATAAGCTAGAGATCTCCAAGCCGAGGGTTCAAAACAATGGGCTGGAATGGCTGCTTTGACATCAGCAAGAGTAAAAGGTAACTCTTTTGTACGAGAGGATGAGCTTTTATTGCTCGGCGGATTGACAACAGTATTTGATTGCACGAAGTTTCCGATTTAAGCTGACTTGAGAAACCGCATTCCGCCTTTTAACATTCACTTTTGGCTCGCCTGGAGCCCTATTTTTTACTCTGCAAGGGTTTCTAAAGTTCTTTAGTTCGCACGAACATCCCACCGCGATTCTCAACCAAGTTGGCTTGTAGAATACTTGTGCGGGAAAAATTAGTGCGATCGACCCTGTTATCCTAAAAAAATCTCATGTGTCCGTTGTTGGTGCGAAATGCGACTTCTATCTGAAAGTGCACTTCTGGAGGCACTACCTCCAGTCCGCCAATGGCAGAGCTAAGTTAATTTAACATTTCTACACACACTCTGGCAACAAGTTATAGTCAAAGGAAGAGGAGGAAATTGGGAATTGGGAATTGGGCCCAGCGAAGCGGCATTGTTAGCTGTTGACTGACAACCGTCAACCGTCAACTGACTGCTTCTAGGTTGCAGCTTTTTCTAATATGAGCTTAGACCGTTTTACCACTTCTGGAACGTCGATCGGATAATCGCCAGTGAAACAAGCAGAACAAAAACTCATCGGGTCTTCGTTAGTCGCCTTCAGCATTCCATCCCAACTCAAGAAAGCCAAGGAATCCACCTCTATTTGGGTGGCGATTTCGGCGACTGACTTGGTAGCAGCAATCAACTGATCTTGATTGTCGGTGTCGATACCGTAGAAACAAGGATGAGTCACCGGCGGCGAGGAAATTCTCATGTGAACGGAGGTCGCGCCCGCATCCCGCAAGGCTTTAACTATTTTGCGGCTGGTAGTGCCGCGCACGATCGAATCGTCGATAATAATTACCCGCTTTCCGTCCAACACATCTCTGAGAGGGTTGAGTTTCATGCGGATTCCCGACTCCCGCATTGTCTGAGTCGGTTGAATAAAAGTGCGCCCGACGTAGCGATTTTTAATTAATCCTTCGGCGTAAGGAATGCCCGTAGCTTGAGAAAAGCCGATCGCCGCCGGGATGCCAGAATCGGGAACGCCGATGACTATATCAGCATCAGCGGGAGATTCGGCAGCCAACGTCCGCCCGAGCCGCAGTCGGTAGCTGTACAAACTTTCACCTTCCATCTGGCTGTCTGGTCGAGCAAAATAGATCATTTCAAAGATGCAAAGTTTGCGCTTCTGCTGCTTGCTCCAGTGGAAGGAAGCCATACCTTCCTCTGTAATCCAAACTAATTCCCCCGGTTCTACATCCCGCAAAAATTCAGCACCGATAATATCCAAGCCGCAAGTTTCCGACGCTAAAACGTACCGTACCGGAGTTGTGGGGAGAGTGCCAATTACCAGCGGGCGGACGCCGTGGGGATCGCGGGCTCCCATCACGCCGATCGGGGTGGCGACCGTCAAACTAAAAGCTCCCCGGCACATATTAAAAGCACTGATTGCTGCTTCCAGCCAGTCTTTGCCCTTGTCTACTTCCGAACCGATCGCCACGGCGATCGCCTCTGAATCCGTCGAGCTGACAAACTCGCAGTTGCGAGACAGCAATTCTTGCCGCAATTCTTTAGTATTGACAAGATTCCCGTTATGTGCTAAAGCCAGACTTCCCAAACGAGTTTCGACAACCACAGGTTGAGCGTTGATCGCCCGCGACGATCCGGTAGTAGAGTAGCGAGTGTGACCTATGGCTAAGTTACCGGGCAAATGATCTAAATTCGATTCGTTAAAAACTTGCGAAACTAGTCCCATATCTTTGTGCAGGTGGACTGTTTCACCCTCAAAGGTGGCAATTCCTGCTGATTCCTGACCCCGGTGCTGCAAGGCATACAAACCAAAGTAGGTCAACTTGGCGACATCTTCACCCGGTGCGTAGATACCGAAAACGCCGCAAGCTTCCTCTGGCTTGTCGGGTTTGCTAGAATGCTCGTCAGCCTCGAAGGAATGGTTGGGAATCATAGATGGGTGGGTTCCTAATGGGGAAGGTGAGTTAGGGGGACAGTTTCAGCGGGAATTCTTGTTGGCGAAAGCCCTGCATAACTTAACATTGCCTTAATCTTGCCACGGAGCTGTCATTATTTCCAACTCGTATAGCATTTCCGACAGCAGCGATGCGGCGTTTAATGGCATTGTAGTATCTGATCGCCCAGATTTGCGATCGTAACATTTATTTAGGGACGGCGATGATCGGGCGAGCGAGCGATCGGCGATTGTCAAACTTTCGTCCGCACAGCGCGAGACTGAAGAGAACGGCAATCGTGCAGTGCAAAACAACTTATAAACTTGCTTGATGCGCTTTTTCAAATATTAGAATTTAAGGGCGATCGAGCCTTGACTTTTTTAGGGAATTCACCTACTATATCATCATGGGAATCTGTGCGGCCATATAAACTCATTTTTGGGCGCGATCGAGTTATGTCAATTCCATTTCAACAAAATATTCAGGTCACAAACAGGCTGAGCTATCAATCAGTGAAAATGTGCGATCGGCGATCGACATTACAACTATAATTACTAGCATAAAATATGGAAACTCTGCTGTTAACAGTCGTAATTCTTTTGCAACTCGTGCTAATCTTTTTAATTCTACAGCGCGAGTACCAGTTGTTGCCAGAAGGTTTCGGTGTTCGAGGACAATCTCAACTTTCAAAGGCAACAGCCCAGAAACAAAGCGCAAGTTCAAAAAATTTATGGGATAACCCACCAGCAGCATCAGAAGAACTCAAGTTAACTGTTGCTGAATTTAAGGATAACTATAACAGGAGTGAACCGTGGGATGGAGATTTTGCAGCCTGAAAAATTTTCCTACTCTACAAAGAGAGGAGTTTGACTGTGGAGACGAGGAAATTAATAATTATCTGAAAAATCTAGTGGAAACGGCTGATGAAGCTGGTTTTTCTAGAACTTTTTTGATGATTGTGGAACCTGGAGAGGCAAAAGTTTCTGGATTCTATACTCTTAGTGCCTCAACAATTCCTGTAAAAGAATTGCCAGATGAATACAAGCAACCCCTTCCTTTCCCGATTCCTGCTATCTTGATAGGACAGTTTGCAATCAATAGGGCGTGGCAAGGGCAAGGGCAAGGAGTAAGTCGCCAACTTTTAGCAGATGCCTATCGTCGAATTTGCTTGCTATTTGAACAAGAAATTATTGGATTTCAGGCGATTAGAGTTGATACTAGAAACGAAGAGGCAAAAGCATTTTGGTTGAAACAGGGTTTTGTGCCTTTTAGAAAAACTCAGCGTTCTCTATTTCTGCCAGTTCGGACTATTCTGAGAGAATTATAAATGTAGTCATAAAAATAGAAATTCAACCTGCAAAGCTGGTTTTGTTTGTGTAGACGCGGTTTCAACCGCCGGGTCTAAAGATTGAAAATCATTCACCAATTGGGCGCGTTTTTGCTCCCACCAATTATCCGTAATCTCTATAGAATTGCCACTATCCAAACCAGCCAACAATAACGACTCAACTCGCGCGGCTCTTGCTTGTTCTTGGCGAATTAGGTGCAAGATGTATTCCGCTGCATTATTATAGCCTTTGATTGCCACTTGTTCGTTAATAAAATTTTGAATTGAATCGGGAAGAGGAAGATTGAGGGTCATATTTTTTGTCCTTCCTGATGTGCGACTTTGGCATATTTTAACGAAAATAAACCAGGTTTGATCGATTTCCGTTATTGTAGGGTGCGTCGCTGCGAGATTGTTGATTTGATTTACAGATTTGAGATGGCGACGCACCTGACTATTGTGTGGTGCGTCGCTGCGAGATTGTTGATTGGATTTACAGATTGTCGATGCGACGCACCCTACGGCTAATTAGTTTTTGTAGGGTGCGTCGCTGCGAGATTGTTGATTTGATTTGCAGATTTGAGATGGCGACGCACCTGACTATTGTGTGGTGCGTCGCTGCGAGATTGTTGATTTGATTTACAGATTGTCGATGCGACGCACCCTACGGCTAATTAGTTTTTGTAGGGTGCGTCGCTGCGAGATTGTTGATTTGATTTGCAGATTTGAGATGGCGACGCACCTGACTATTGTGTGGTGCGTCGCTGCGAGATTGTTGATTTGATTTACAGATTGTCGATGCGACGCACCCTACGGCTAATTAGTTTTTGTAGGGTGCGTCGCTGCGAGATTGTTGATTTGATTTGCAGATTTGAGATGGCGACGCACCTGACTATTGTGTGGTGCGTCGCTGCGAGATTGTTGATTTGATTTGCAGATTGTCGATGCGACGCACCCTACGGCTAATTAGTTTTTGTAGGGTGCGTCGCTGCGAGATATTCGATGAAATTTGTAGATTTGAGATGGTGACGCACCTGACTATTGTGTGGTGCGTCGGTGTGAGATTTTTGATTTGATTTACAGATTGTTTCGGGCGACGCACCCTACGGCTAATTAGACAGATCCAATTCGACGCTCGATCGCATTATAGAACCGATCGCGCATATCACCCATCCCCACCTCAATCAACCCTAGATTATCCGCACTCACCACCCGCATAGGCGAATCAGCACCCCCAACCACACCGATTTTCTGCCACATTTTTGGCAAATTTTCTTGCAGGTAAGCTTCCCAAATTCCTTGATTTTTCGGTGCGACAGAAACAATAATACAATTGCCCATTTCACCAAACAACATTTCATCCCAACGGCCGACATTTGCCGAATTACAACTGAGATGAATTTCTGCACCCATTTTAGCAGAGATACAGCATTCCGCGAGGGCGATCGCCATTCCACCTTCCGCACAATCGTGGGCTGAACCTACCCAACCGCTGCGAATTCCATCCCGACAAACCGACTGTACTTTTCTTTCTAACTCAAAATCTATCCTTGGCGGTTTCCCAGCGACAATCCCGTGAATTGCCGCTAAATATTCCGAACCTCCCAAAGTAGGAGAAGTTTTCATTTTTGAGTTTTCAGATAACAATTCGGAGTTTTGAGATGATTCACCAATTCCCAACAGATAAATTAAATCACCTTTTTTGAGCCAAGCTTGACCAGAAATCTTCTTCAAATCGGGAATTAACCCCACCATTCCGATTACCGGAGTCGGATAAATTGGTACAGGATTTCCCCCAGCATCAACAGTTTCATTGTAAAGAGAAACATTGCCGCCAGTTACAGGCGTTCCCAACTCTCGACAAGCCTCAGCAATGCCGTGACAAGCTGATGCTAACTGCCAATATCCTACAGGCTTTTCAGGACTGCCAAAATTCAAATTATCAGTAACTGCAATGGGTTCAGCACCCACACAACTTAAATTTCTCGCTGCTTCCGCTACGACTGCTTTTGCACCTTCATAAGGATCGAGATAAACGTAGCGAGAATTGCAATCAACAGTTGCAGCAACTCCAGGAATCATCCCCATCGGCGCTTCCTTCTTGCTAAGAGGGGGATATTTTTTGGGAGTTTGCCTACCTTGTGCCTTGGTAAATAGAGGAATTACCTCTTCTTCCTGTTTGCTTTCGGAAGCTATAGAAACAGCATTTTTTCTCTGTAGATCCCCCTTAGCAAAGGGGTGTACTTCTAGCCCGTTAGCAAGGGAAGATTGGCAGGGTTCTAGCGGACGCAATCGAACCACCGCAGCATCAGCACCTCCGGGTAAAACAACTGTATTGTTTTGCACTTGATGGTCATATTGGCGATACACCCAGCGTTTAGAAGCGATGGTGGGAGTATCTAAAAGTTGCAATAAAATTTGATTCCAAGTTTGGAAATTGCCGTTAATTTTGATGCCTGTAACTGTGGATTCTGGCAGCGAATCCGCCGTCCATTCCCATGCTTTTTTAGCATATTCGGGCGGTTCTGTCAACAGTTCTCTGTGATAAATTGGGGTATTATCTGCTAAAGCAGTTGCGGTAATTTCGGCAGCAATTTCGCCTTTAAACAGAATTCGGACGATCGGCTTTTCGATCACTGTACCCGCGACTACGGCGTGTAATCCCCATCTGTGAAAAATATCGATTAATTCCTGTTCCCGTCCTTTTTGTGCTACGAACAGCATCCGTTCTTGCGATTCTGAAAGCAGGTATTCGTAGGGAACCATGCCGCTTTCTCGGACGGGAACTTTGTCTAGATCGAATTCAATTCCGACACCACCTTTGGCGGCCATTTCTGATGTGGAACAGGTGATTCCGGCTGCACCCATGTCTTGGGCGGCGACGACTGCGCCGGTTTTGAATGCTTCTAAACAAGCTTCAATTAAGGATTTTTCTAAGAATGGATCTCCTACTTGGACTGCTGGGCGATCGTCCATTGATTTGTCGGTCAATTCTGCACTGGCAAAACTCGCTCCTCCCATGCCATCTCGCCCGGTGGTGGAACCGACGTAAAGCACGGGATTTCCGATTCCTGAAGCGCCGGATTTGACTATTTCTTGAGTTTCCATTAAACCCAAGGCCATGACGTTAACTAATGGGTTGCCGGAATAGGCGGGATCGAAGTAAACTTCGCCGCCAACTGTGGGTACTCCGATGCAATTGCCATAATGGGAAATTCCTGATACTACGCCTTTGAATAATCTCTGAGTTTTGCTATCATCTAAGTTGCCGAAACGCAGGGAGTTTAAAAGTGCGATCGGGCGCGCACCCATTGTGAAGATGTCGCGGAGAATCCCGCCAACGCCGGTTGCTGCACCTTGGAAGGGTTCGACTGCTGAGGGGTGGTTGTGGGATTCAATTTTGAAGGCGAGTTGCAAGCCTTGTCCCAAGTCTACAACGCCGGCATTTTCTCCCGGCCCGACGAGGATGCGATCGCCCTGTGTGGGAAACTGTTTTAATAGCGGCCGCGAGTTCTTGTAGCAGCAGTGTTCGCTCCACATCACGCCGAACATTCCCAATTCAGCTTTGTTGGGGTGGCGGTCGAGACGCTGAACGATTTCTTCGTATTCTTCAGGTGTGAGTCTTTCACCGGCAATTTGTTCGGGGGAAAATGGGGATTCGGAGATGGGAGACATGGGAACTCGTTATAAACCACAGGCTTTATTCTAAATGCCCTGTGCTTGGTTAATCTAAAATCTATAATCTAAAATCTACAATCCTAGGTCTTTGGGTTGTGAATCAAAAATCAAAAATCAAAAATCAAAAATCGAATGACTTTACCTCGAAATCTCAATTTTGCTAACCAAAATTTGCGGAACCGTTCTTTTAAAGGGCTTGACTTGTCTGGGGCGAATTTTAGCGGTTGCGATATTCGAGGCTGCAATTTCACCGGGGCGATTTTGAGAGGGGCAAATTTTCAGGGTGTCAGAACCGGACAAAGTCGCCGGCGGGTGAGAAATTTGATTGCTAGGGCTGGGGTAGCGGCGGTGACAGTGACGGCGGCGGGGGCTTTGATG
>NZ_JADEWV010000477.1 GCF_015207455.1 Microcoleus sp. LEGE 07076 | reverse complement strand
AAGCCAGAGCCCAGGGCACTGTCCAGGCACCTGCCACCAAAGGTGTCAAGCCCAGCACCAATTGCAGGTATTGGGCAATGTAAACATAGACACCAAACATGGTCAGGCAACTCAACAGGTAAGTGCCCAGCACAGCCTTGAAGCCGGGTGCCTTGAACAGGTTTAGATCAATCAACGGGTCCCTCAAATTAGCCTGCCTGCGCACAAACCACACGCCAAGCGCCAAACCCCCTCCGAAACTCAAGGCGCCCATCGTGTTCACGCCCTGTTCGGCAGTGTTTTTCAGTGCATAAATGAGGAGAAGTACCGCACTGAGTGAAAGCGCTGCACTGGGCAGATCCATGCGACCTGCAGATTCATCCTTGTATTCAGGCAACAGGCGTGGCGCAAGTACCAACAACAAAATCATCACCGGAACATTGATCAAAAAAACCGAGCCCCACCAGAAATATTCCAGCAATACCCCACCGACCAAAGGCCCCATCACTGCGCCAATTGAAAAACTGCTAATCCAGATACCAATCGCTTCAGCGAAAGCGTGGAGGGTGCAATTGTGGCGCCTGCCAAACCGTGCAAAGCACGGGTTACGATCAACATTTCAGCACTGTTTGAGAATGCCGCCAAAACCGAGGCGACTCCAAACGCAGCGGCACCAATCATCAACAAACGCCTGCGACCTATTCGGTCACCCAGTGTGCCCATAGTGATTAGGGCACCAGCCACCATGAATCCATAAATATCAACAATCCAAAGTAGCTGTGTGCTACTGGGTTGAAGGTCTGCGCTAATTGCGGGTATTGCGAGATTCAATACCGTCAGGTCCATGGAATAAAGTACACAAGCCAATGCAATAACAGACAGGCCTATCCACCTTGCTTTGCTGGATTCCATGAATTTGCATCCCCAATAAAAAAACCCCACAACAGAGTGTGTGGGGTTTGAGCTTAATCGAAGATAGTGATTACGCGATCAAGAGCGTTGTGCTTAAACGTCAATATTGCCGGCTTTCAAAGCGTTGCTTTCGATAAACGCCCTGCGAGGTTCAACTTCATCGCCCATCAGAGTCGTGAAAATTTGATCGGCAGCAATCGCGTCTTCAATTTGAACGCGCAGCAAACGGCGCACGGTTGGGTCCATGGTGGTTTCCCACAATTGTTGTGGGTTCATTTCACCTAAACCTTTGTAGCGCTGTTTGGTAATCGCTTTTTCTGCT
>NZ_JADEWV010000233.1 GCF_015207455.1 Microcoleus sp. LEGE 07076 | reverse complement strand
CTGAGTTTGAAACGTTCTACACTAAGAACATTCTGCTTAACGAAGGCATTCGTGCTTGGATGGCTCCAACAGACCAACCTCACGAAAACTTCATCTTCCCTGAAGAAGTTCTGCCTCGCGGTAACGCTCTGTAATCTGGGCAAAATACCAAAAGCTGCAACATTTTAAAAGGGTAAGATAAATTAGTTTAGGCTTTACCCTTGATGTTTAAAAAGCTCCTGCCGATCGGCAGGAGCTTTTTATGACAATTATGAGAATATCGAGTATTCTCGGCCGCATGACAATTGTGCCGGCTAACTTTCTTAAAAGGCGTCTGTGTTATCTACGTCAAGGATCGTGACATCTGGGGTTTCTCGATCGAGCCAAGATTTATGCAAAAATGCTAGTCAAATTATCGATTCGATCGCCAGATGTAGACGTTCCCTCGGACAAGTCTCTCCAGCCGACGGCATCGGCGCATTTGTCAACCCCCTATCTGGCAAGAATATCGATCGCACATTTGGCGCTTTGCACCCCGCTTTCGATCCCAGCTTCCGAATCAAATATCTGCAATCGGTTCAAAAGGTCGATCGCCCCTTCGCTGTAGAGAGCCAAAACCTTGCAGCAGCCGTAAATTTCCCCGATCTTGCAAAATTGTCAATTTGCATCCCCCACTTGTAATTCCTTGTGTTATTCTAGTAATTGTGCATACCAGAACGAGACTCAGAACGCAGGTTCTTCTGGTAATGCTGCCAATTGGTAGCACACAAACCCTCATACTTAATCTCAGATTAAGATGAGGTGCGTTCAAATATAAACCATTTAGTAAAACTTGGAGGTGATGCCCATGATAGAAAGTAGT
This sequence comes from Microcoleus sp. LEGE 07076, assembly GCF_015207455.1. Classification (GTDB taxonomy): domain Bacteria; phylum Cyanobacteriota; class Cyanobacteriia; order Cyanobacteriales; family Microcoleaceae; genus Microcoleus. The sequence continues at coordinate 7,798 of NZ_JADEWV010000233.1, read as the reverse complement.
AAATGCATGGGTCATCAGATTGGAAACTACCGGCTGTGCGCCGGGGCCGCTCACTAGCAGTCAGCCGTCGTTGCCAACTGGAAACGACTTCCACCCGAAGGCTGATCTAGGGATTCTCCCGGCAGTCAGGTTCTAATCTGAAGACCCGCTAGACCGCTCTCACCTTAAATAGTGTTACATCTCGAGTATTAAAACTTGGGTCCCAACACTATTGGTGAGAGCGGATAGTTTTTGGTAGGATTTTCCCCAGGAGGACTGTGAATCTGCCACGGCTCATCCCAAAATACAAAAAAAAATATGGCTGACCTACTTAACGATACTGAAATTCAAGAGCGCGCTAGCAAATTGTCAGGCTGGACGGTTAAAGGAAAGCAACTTCGGTGTACCCGTTTATTTAAAGATTTTATCGACGCGATCGCATGAGTGCATAAGTTGGTTGCCCCCTCACAAGCCGCAGGACATCACCCAGACAGAGAAATCTCTTATAACAAAGTAACAGTTAACTTGACAACTCACGATGCCGGAGGCTTAACTGAGAAAGACTGGGCGCTGGCCCAAGTCCTTTCTACGCTAGATTAAAAGAGTTCCCGTTTGTCCAACAGGAACCGCTGCATCATCTAGCGACAGTCCCCGATAGCGGAAAGCTCGCAAATAAAAAATCGACTCTGGGTTAAAATCGGGTGAGAGAAAGTCGAGATGCCAAAAGTCCAATGTATAAAAGGCTATTAGCCATCATCCGACCATGATCGTATTTGAAAAGCCAGAGTTCTTGAACGAGTCTGCTGAAAGAACCGATCTTATAGAAAAGCTTCTGGATATTGGCGCTGCTTTGTCGAGCGCTCAAGATTTAGGCGGTTTGTTACATTTGATTTTATCCAAAAGTAGGGAAATCACCAGCAGCGACGCGGGCAGCGTTTACTTAGTAGATCGCAGCGACGAAAAATCCAAGCTGCTGTTCAAGGTGGCTCAAAACGCTTCTAAACCCAGACTGTCGTTTAAGGAGTTTGCACTGCCGCTGACAGACAAAAGTTTGGCGGGTTACGTAGCAATTACAGGTCAAAGTTTGAACCTGTCGGATGCCTACGACTTACCCCCAGGCGTACCTTACCAGCTAGATACCAGTTTTGACAGGGATATTAATTACCGCACTTGCTCGGTAATGGTGCTGCCGATGCAAAACCGACAGGGCGAGACAATCGGCGTACTGCAATTGATCAACCGCAAAACAAAGGCAGATGCAGTGCTGACAGCCGAGAATGCCTGGGAATCGACGCAGCAGTATTCTTTGTGGGAAGAAAGGATAGTTCGATCGCTAGCATCTCAAGCAGCAATCTCGATCGAACGCAATCAACTCCAAGAAAGCATAGAACACTTGTTTGAAGGCTTCGTCAAAGCCTCAGTGCAAGTCATAGAAGCAAGAGACCCCTGTACATACGGCCATTCAGAACGAGTCGCAGCCCTCACAGTACGCCTGTCAGAAGAAGTAAACGCTGTCAGCAGCGGATGGCTGCGCTCAGTTTACTTTAACAACCGCCAAATTCAAGAAATTCGCTACGCCGCCCTGCTGCACGATTTTGGCAAAATCGGAGTGCCAGAAGCAGTTTTGACCAAACAAAAAAAGCTCTATCCCGCACAGCTAGAAATCATCCGCCACCGATTTGGCTTAGCTCAGCGGACAATGGAACTCGAATGCGCCCAGTCTAAATATAGATACTTGCTAGAACATTCAGCCTACCGAAAACATCCGAGCGAAGAGCCAGAATGTAGTCAATGCCAGCAAATAGAACAGCTAGACACCAACCTAGCAGAAGCGAAAACCAGATTGGCTCAATATTGGGAAGTTCTGATCGAGGCAAACGAACCTCACATTTTGACAGCAGAACCCCTAGCTCAACTGCGAGAACTTTCTCGGCAAACTTACACAGATATCGACGGGGCAGTTAAACCCCTGCTGAGTCCCGAGGAGATCGTGCAATTGATGGTGTCCAGAGGCAACCTGACACCGGAAGAACGATCGGCAATAGAATCTCATGTAACTCACACTTACGAATTTCTCAGCCAAATTCCGTGGACAAAGGATCTAAAAAATGTTCCCCAAATCGCCTACGGACACCATGAAAAACTAGACGGTACAGGCTATCCGCGAGGATTGAAAAACTCGGAAATCCCGATTCAAGCGCAACTAATGACGATCGCCGATATTTACGACGCCCTGACAGCAGGCGATCGTCCCTACAAACGAGCTCTATGCACAGATGCAGCAATGAAAATTTTGCGACAAGAAGCAGCTCACCACAAAATCAACGCAGACTTGTTAGAATTGTTCGATCAATGCCAAGTATTTAGCGTCCTAGGACACAGCTTGGATGCTAAAGTCGAATCAGCGTAGACGAGTCGGGCGTACTGTGCTAAAAAGTAGAGAGGCGATCGGGATTCTGAGTGTCAGCCGTCAAATCAACCGACAGCCTAAGTAAAGTAGGGTTTTGAGGCAGTTGATGGCAGGGGTAAAAACACCCTCTGTGCATCAGCCGACCGCATCCATACACTCAGTCAGCCGTAAAAAATCCCAAGAAAAAGCGAATTTTAGGTGTAGTTTTGCAGTATGCTAGTCGAGCAACTACTGACCGCATAGAACACTAGAAAAGTTTCTCTGTAATCGGTGTGAGGATGAGAGTGAATATGTCGAAATTTTTGTGGAGTTACCTATTAATCAGCCCAGCAGTCTTAGGAGCTACCCTAGTAGTTTCTTCGAGCGCGATGGCAGCAAACGCTCAGCCCGGTGCTGATGCGATCAAGCCTCAAGCTGCAATCGCTGAAACTGCTGAAACCTCGGAAGCGAAAGTCAATGCTCCTTCTGCTGTGGAGGAAACTACCGCAGCGGCCGATCTAGTCGAAGAAAATTCCCTAGCAGCACGCATCAAAACAGAGCCAGCGATTGCAGCTTCCGACAAGAGTGCAACAGAAAGCGCGATCGCCTCCGCTAACACAGCCCCCTCAGCGGAAAATCCCCAAGCGGCATCACAACCTGCAACTGAATCTTTAGCAGCAGTTGAACCAGCAGCGGCTCAACCACTAGAAAATTCTGAAGCAGCCAAACTAGACAATGCAGCCCCTGCAGCTACCGCTACCTCAGAGATCCTGGGTGCAGTTCAATTAGAAACTACCGCCCCAGCAGCAGCAGTCCCGACAGAACAAACAGCGGCAGCGCCAGCAGAACAAACAGCACCGGCTGAAGCTGTAGCCCAAACAGCACCGGCTGAAGCTGTAGCCCAAACAGCACCGGCTGAATCTGTAGCCCAAACTGCCGCACCGCAAGCTCAAAACCCAGCCGCCACATTAGAGCAACTCAACCAATACAGCAGCGAAGGTGCAGCAGGTGGCGAAACTCAAGGTCAAGTGACCTCAGTATCCCAACTTTCCGACGTGCGGCCCACAGACTGGGCATTCCAAGCACTGCAATCCCTAGTCGAGCGCTACGGCTGTATTGCCGGGTATCCCGACGGTACTTTCCGCGGCAACCGGGCCATGACCCGCTACGAATTCGCCGCCGGTTTAAACGCTTGCTTAGACAAGGTTAGCGAGCTAATCAGAGGAGGCAGCGGCAACTTAGCTACGAAAGATGACTTGGCAGCCCTCCAACGCCTCCAAGAAGAATTTGCAGCTGAACTGGCGACCCTGCGCGGCCGCGTCGATGCTCTCGAAACTCGGACATCCGAACTCGAAGCCAACCAATTCTCAACTACTACCAAACTGACTGGGGAAGCAATTTTTGCCCTCAGCGACGACTTTGGCGGCTCCGATGGCTTGTTTGGCAGAAACAATGACAGAATCATCGGCAGGGGTAGCAATGAGACAGTCTTCCAACAGCGGGTACGTCTCAATTTAAATACGAGCTTCACCGGCAGAGACTTGTTGCTCACCAGGCTTCAAGTCGGCAACGGTCAAAGATTTAACGTTGGGGCTACCAGCGAAGGCGCTCAAACTTGGAATTTTGTCGGCAGAACCGACAACGTTTTTCAACTAGACACCTTGCTATACAAGTTCCCAGTGGGCGACAGGCTCAACGTTACCCTGGCAGCTAACGCTGGCGTTTGGGACGACATTCTGCCGACGGTCAACCCTTACTTTGAAGACTTTGACGGTGGTAACGGCTCCCTGAGCACCTTCGGACAGCGCAACCCGATTTACCGCTTGGGTGGCGGTGCGGGTATCGGCTTTGACTATGCCTTCGGCGGCAGGGGCTTGCTGGGCGGCGTGTTCGGCCCGACTTCTCTGTCCTTCGGCTATTTGGCCTCAAGTGCAGCCAATCCTGCTAAGGGTTCAGGCTTGTTCAACGGCGACTACGCCGCGATGGGACAGTTGACTTTTACCCCCGGACGCAACTTGCAAGTTGCTTTCAACTACAACCACGGTTACTTTAGCCGAGGTAACTTCGGGTTTGACAACGCTTTGGGAAGCGGCCCCGATAATCTCGGCGGTTTCACTGGTACCGGCGTGGCTAACTCCCTCAACGGTTTGAGCGACGGCTTCCCCGGCTTCCGAGCTCGGAAAGTTGTCAGCAACTCCTACGGTGCCCAGGCTTCGTTCCGCCTCAGCCCGAGATTTGTCATTGGCGGCTGGGCCGGTTTAACCAATGCTCGCATTCTCGGCGTCGGCGATGCGAGAATTTGGAACTACGCTGTCACCTTGGCTTTGCCCGATTTAGGAAAAGAAGGCAACTTGCTGGGCTTTGTTGTAGGTCGCGAGCCTTACTTGGATAAACTTGAGGCTCCCGGCAATTTGGATAACTTCAGAAATGACCAGTCGTGGCACTTGGAAGGCTTCTACAAGTTCAAGCTTTCGGACAACATTGCTGTGACTCCGGGCGTGATTTGGATTACCAACCCCAATCAAAACGATCGTAACGACGACATCATTATTGGTACTCTGAGAACTACTTTCACGTTCTAAGAGCCGATTAGATGAGGCAGGGCGGGTCATACCCTCTCTGCTGGCAAATCTAGCCAAATTTAGCCCTGCTGATTGCAGGGCTTTTTTGTGCGGTGGAGGAATTCAAATCAAAGTCGATTAAGTTCAGTGGAAAACCGGGGTATAATAAGAAGGTAGGAGTTAGAATTTTGAACTCAATATTGAGGAAATTTTAATGTGTGACTTCGGATTAGAGAATTCTGGTTAACAAAGCAATCATGGTAGAACTCTCCTGTAAAAGCGAATACGCAATCTTAGCTTTGCTGGAGCTTGCCGATTGCTACGATGAGGGCGAGCCTCTGCAAATTCGCCAGATAGCGGCTCAGCAAAATATTCCCGATCGATATTTAGAACAGTTGCTGGCTACAATGAGACGCTGCGGGCTGATTCGCAGCCAGCGAGGAGCTAAGGGTGGTTATATCTTGGCCAGGGAACCGTGGAAAATTACACTCCTGGAAATTATCAACTGTCTCGAAGGCTCAGAATTCGATCGCTCCCAAAAAGACTCGCCTGCTCAAACTGTAGAAAGTGCTGTGATTTGGGAAGTTTGGCAAGAAGCGCGATCGATTGCCAACTCGGTTTTGCAAAAATACACACTACAGGATATGTGCGAAAAACGCAATGGCAGGCGACAGCTCGATATCATGTATTACATCTAGTTAGTATGTCCAGCTAGGAATTAAGATTCACTTTCAACAACAAACAGATACAAATTATGCGTATTGCTACCGACATTACAAAATTGGTGGGGCACACGCCCCTGGTGCAGCTCAACCGCATTCCCCAAGCCGAAGGCTGCTTGGCTCGAATTGTGGTAAAACTCGAAGGCATGAATCCGGCAGCATCGGTAAAAGACCGGATTGGTGTGAATATGGTCAATCAAGCCGAGGCCCAAGGGCTGATTACTCCCGGCAAAACGGTTTTAGTAGAACCGACTTCTGGCAATACCGGAATTGCTCTGGCAATGGTGGCAGCGGCTAAGGGCTACCAGTTGATTTTGACCATGCCGGATACAATGAGTACGGAACGTCGATCGATGTTACGAGCTTACGGAGCTCAACTAGAATTGACTCCCGGCATTGAAGGCATGAGCGGCTGCATCCGCCGCGCTCAAGAGATTGTAGACAAAACTCCGAATGCGTATATGTTGCAGCAGTTTCGGAATCCAGCCAACCCGGACGTTCACCGTTCGACAACGGCTGAGGAAATTTGGGCAGATACCGACGGCGAGGTGGATTTCCTGATTTCTGGAGTAGGCACTGGCGGTACGATTACGGGTGTTGCAGAGGTACTCAAGTCGAGGAAACCCGAGTTTAAGGCGATCGCCGTTGAGCCGACAAACAGTCAGGTACTGTCGGGCGGAAAGCCCGGGCCTCACAAAATTCAAGGTATCGGTGCGGGTTTTGTGCCGCCGGTGCTCAACGTCAATGCGATCGACGAGGTGATAGTTGTTACCGATGACGAGGCGATCGACTACGGGCGTCGCTTGGCCAGAGAAGAAGGACTTTTGTCCGGTATTTCCAGCGGTGCAGCACTTTGTGCGGCTTTGAAAGTCGGCAAGCGTCCCGAAAATGCAGGGAAATTGATTGTGATGATTCAACCTAGCTTCGGCGAACGCTATCTGAGCACTCCCTTGTTTCAAGATCCAGAACAGAATTTCGCGATGGCCCTCAACTAGACAAACTGCGCCCTAGAATCGCAGAAACTAAGAGCAGGCGTACAATATACGCCCTGCTCTACTTTTTTTAGACTGTATCAAGTCCAAATTGTCGGCGATCTCCGTTTTTTGTAATCAGGATTTGATATCAACTGTCGCAGCATCCGAATTAATATTACCCACAAATATTACCCGCAGTCAGCACGCCGCGCCGCGTCCTCGGTATCATTCGCAACCGGAAACGATCTGAGTCCCGATCGACTCAAATCCTGACTACAAACTTGTCAAAAATCAATGTGTTTCTAAAATAGATTTATGCTAATTTAAAAAATAAGGTTTTTTACCTACATTTTTTGACATTTATATCAACTAAATACCTAAAATCATAGCAGATAATGATATTTTTGTCAAGCATTTTTTCACGGATTATCTATATTTCAAGGAAATAAGAGCGTGTCTTCCGTTACCAATCACTACACAACGCTAAAAATTAGCCCAACAGCAACGCAAGCCGAGATTAAACAAGCATACCGCCGTTTAGTCAAAATATTTCATCCAGATAGCCATAGTAAAACAGCCGGTCACGAAGAGATTGTCCGCCTCAATGCAGCCTATGAAATATTAGGAGATGCCCAGCAAAGACAATCTTACGATCGCCAAATTTCCCAGTCAAGCCAACAGCAATCACCCTACGCGCCAAACGTCAGCCGCCAGCGACAGCAAACAGCCCGGGATGCCGACGAGCAAATGGAACAGTGGCTGATTAAAGTATACAAACCAGTCAATCGAATGCTCAACAGCATTTTGAAACCGCTTAAAAAGGAAATAAACGAATTGTCAGCAGATCCGTTCGATGACGAACTGATCGAAAAGTTTCAAGCATATATCGAAACCAGCAGCGAATTTCTTGAAAAAGCTCATAACTTTCTCAGATCCATGCCCAATCCATCTAATGTAGCCGGAGTTGCTGCCCATCTTTACTACTGCATCAATCAAGTGGGAGATGGCATAGAAGAATTGCATTTATTTACCCTCAATTATGACGATCGCCATTTGCACACAGGTCAAGAACTTTTTAGAATTGCCTCTAGACTGCGGCGGGAAGCACAGGAGGAATTGAAAATTAGAACTTAGTTAGTTGAAGGACAGGGGGAGAGGGGGAGAATGGGAGAG
>NZ_JADEWV010000232.1 GCF_015207455.1 Microcoleus sp. LEGE 07076 | reverse complement strand
ACTAACAACTAACAACTGCCCACTAACAACTGCCAACTAACAACTAACAACTAACAACTAACAACTAACAACTAACAACTGCCAACTAACAACTAACAACTGCCAACCGCCAACTAACAACTGACTAATGACTGCTGGCGATCGGAATTTCGATCGCAAATTCAGTCCCCTGTCCAACTTCCGAAACGCATTCGAGCCGCCCTCCGTGCTTTTCTACCACTAAGTGGTATGAAATAGACAGTCCCAAACCCGTACCCTTGCCGACTGGTTTGGTAGTAAAAAACGGATCGAATAATTGGCGGCGAATGTCATCCGGTATGCCCCGCCCGTTGTCAGAAATGCGGATCGCTACAGAATCGCCAACAACTTCAGTGCGAATTGTTATACCGGGAACAGTCAATCGAGAAGTAGGAGTTGATGGCGGTGAATTTTTCCCATTTCTACTCGCCCACTCCCCATTATGGATTTCTTCATCCAAAGCATCTATCGCATTGCCGAGAATATTCATAAACACTTGATTCATCTGACCGCCACAGCACTCGACGCGGGGCAAATCGCCGTATTCCTTAATGATTTCAATTGCTGGATGTCTGCCTTGAGCTTTGAGCCGGTGCTGCAAAATCAACAAAGTGCTGTCTATTCCATCGTGAATATCAACGAGTTTGATGTTAGATTGATCCGATCGCGAAAAATTTCGCATCGACAGAACTATTTGGCGGATGCGTTCGGTTCCTACTTGCATCGAAGACAGCATTTTAGATAAGTCTTCGACCAAAAAATCAATTTCCATCTCTGCTGCTGCTTCCTGAATTTCCGAGACAGGTTCTGGATAGTGTTTCTGGTAAAGATCCAAGAGTTTAATTAATTCTTTGATGTAATGATTGGTGTGAGAAAGATTGCCGTAGATAAAATTAACGGGATTGTTGATTTCGTGGGCAATGCCGGCGATCATTTGTCCCAAAGAAGACATTTTTTCGGTTTGGACTAATTGACTTTGAGTTTGCTGCAATTTTCGGACAGTTTCCTCTAATTTATGGGCTTGATTCTTCAAGCAAGTTTGCTTTTTTCGCAGCACTTCTTCGACTCGCTGGCGCTTGATAATATCTCGTCTCAATAATTCATTTGATTCTAAAAGTTGGGCGGTGCGTTCTTCAACTTGTTTTTTTAAGTCGTCGTGAGCTTGGCGCAGGGCTTCTTGGGCGCGCTGCTTCTCTAAAATTTCTTGCTGCAAAAGTTCGTTGGTTTTGTGCAGTTGGGCGGCTCTATCGTCTACTGCTTGCTGCAAAAGCTCGATCGTTCCGTACATTTCAGATTGGTTAAAAACTTGTGGCAAATTTGTGAGAGAGATAACGCCCAAAAGTTCTCCCTGACTGCCAACTACTACTAAACGTCGGACTCCGTGCCGCTGCATTTCCTGGTGGGCGCGGAAGAGGGAATCGCCGGGAGATATGCAAAATAAGGGTGAACTCATCGCCTCAGCCGCCGAGATTTGGGAGAGGTTTAATTCGAGGGCGTGAAACTGTACAATGTCGCGCTCGGTGACAATGCCGATCGGCAGAAGGTATTTTTCTATTGGTACGATCGCCCGCTGTGGATGTTGAATCGGTGCTTCGACAATGACGACGCAACTAACTCGATGTTTGACCATGAGCTCGGCTAAATCGAGGGCAGAGGCAGTTTTTGGGGCCCAAATAACTTGCTTCGTCATCACATCTGCTGCACAGCGTAAATTGGTAAGTAAGTTGATTGGTTGCAGGGCTTCGTGAATGGCTTCGCGGGTGATGAGGCCGACAAGTCGATCCTCCTCATCCACTACGGGCAAATGCCGGATTTGGTGCTGGCGCAACGTGAACATCGCTGTGAAGATGTCCTGAGACTCGGATTGTTTGAGGGTAATTGGCGATCGAGTCATTACGTCAGCAATTGTCAGTTTGATGGCACAAGCTTCGACGGTAGTTAGTTTGACGATATCCCGTTCTGTAAAAATGCCGATCGGGCGATTGTCTTCCACAACTGTGACGCAACTGCGCTTGGCAGGGCCCGGAACAGCCTTTTGTTTTTCGTTACAAATCTTACAGGAGACACGCATCGGGTTCATGAGAGCCAACACTTCGGCGATCGGGGTTTCTGGAGCCACTGTCAGGGGGTGGCGGTCGATCGCTCGATCTAAAGGAGACGAGGAAATCGGTGAGCTGTTGCGCTCTACAGGGGGTTCTGATGGCTTAATTGCTGGCAGATCAACTGAATCTAGGAAATGCTGTAAATGTTGTTCTTGTAGCATGGTGATTATTAATCTTCCTTAATGAATTGTTACATTTTTGCGGACAGGAGTTGGCAGACTTAGCATTGGTTAAGGGTGACAGATGCTCGACCGCCTGAAATCTGATTGCTAGAAAACCCCTGATTTAATTTTTATTTTTTCAAATCCTATGTCGTGGACACCATTAAATCATCGAATTCATCACTTGCCGCTCATCCTTGCGGGCCCGATTTTGCGCCGCACCCAAACTCAGTCGGTGACTGTTTGGCTAGCTCTGAAAGCGCCCCGCCAAGTCGAACTCAAGGTTTATTCGACTGAGGGCGGCACCGGCGAAATTGTCGGTGCGCCCTTGCTTCAAGGTGCGAACTCTACCGTGCAGCTCGGCAAGTACCTGCACGTAGCGGCCGTGACTGCTAAACCAATTAACAGCAGTGTTTTGACATACGGACAAATTTATGCGTATGACATTGAGTTCGCTGGGGTTGGCGAGTCGCTGTCGGTTGCAGGCCCAGAAAATCAGAAAGAAAATCTCCTTTCTTGTCTGTGGTGTGCTTCCCCTGATTTGTCGGCTTTGGGGCCCGAGACGATCGGTTATTTCGCTCACGGATTGCCGACTTTTGCCCTGCCCCCGCAGGATTTAAACTATTTGCGTATCGTTCACGGTTCTTGTCGCAAGCCCCACGGAGACGGCAGAGATGCGCTGCCAATCTTGGATAATTCGATCGAACAATTTGCAGGTATGGCAAATTTACGGCCCCACCAACTGTTTTTAACCGGCGACCAAATTTACGGCGATGACGTTGCCGATCCGATGTTGTGGGCTTTGACAGATGCTGGCGATACGCTTTTGGGCTGGGAAGAGAATCTGCCCCTGATGAATGATGCCCAAATAAAAAAGAATTTGTGTATCAGTATACCTAAAAATTCGCCAAACGAAAATGTAGTTGCCAAAGAAAGGGAAATTTTTAGAGAGTCGCCGATTCGGAAACAATCTGAGGCTGAGTCTGATTACAAAAAACCAATTGAGTTGCAGCCGGGAACTCGCAGCGATATTGCCAGAGATTTTGGTGGCTTTACGGCGATGTTGGTGAATAAACCGGATAAGGCTAAAAGTCACTTGTTTGGTTTGGGGGAATATTGCGCCATGTATTTGTTAGTTTGGTCGCCTGTACTTTGGTGTACGAGTTTTCCGAAGGGTAAACATATTTGTGCAGATTCTGGGCGGGCAAAAGTCTGGGATCGAGAAGTTGTTGAACTTGATGGTTTTGCTCGCAATTTGTGGAGGGTGAGGCGGGCGCTGGCTAATATTCCGACTTATATGATTTGTGACGATCATGATGTTAGCGACGATTGGTATTTGAATCGCGAGTGGTGTTACCGGGTGCTGGGTAAGCCGCTTGGCCGCCGGGTGGTGCAGAATGCTTTGCTGGCTTATGCTGTGTTTCAGGCTTGGGGAAATACGCCCGCACAGTTCGATCGCGAAAATGTCGGAGATAAGTTATTAAAGTCTGCCGAAAAGTGGTCGAATTCGGCTGGTACTGATGTTTCTGTTTGGGAGGAGGCGGCTTCGTATTTGGGAATTCCGGCGGTTGATATTGAGACTGGTTTGCCGAAGTTTAAGTTAGATGAAGATGTTTGGATTTTGGATAGGGATTGTGACGGTGCAAGGGAGGTTTTGAGTTGGCATTTTACTGTGAGAAGTTTTAAGCATGAGGTGATTGTGCTGGATACCCGGACTTGGCGCGGCTATCCGGTACAAAGTGCGATCGATCCGCCGATGCTTTTGACTCACAAGGGTTTTGAGGAGCAAATTCAGCAGCCTTTGCGGGAGACTGATTTGCTGAATAAAACTGGGGAATTTGCGATCGAGGCGACGCTGGTAGTTTTGCCGACTAATTTGGTGGGTTTGTGGATTATTGATGCGGTGCAAAAGCGGGATGTGGAACAGGGAAAGGTTTTTAATAGCGATGCGGGGGATGCTTGGAATTTTCATAAATTGGCTTTTGTGAAGCTGTTGTCGGAGTTTTTTAAACAGCGCGCGAGGGTGATTATTTTGACTGGGGATATTCACTATGCTGCTGCTGTGAGGCTGAGTTATTGGTCTGACAAGCATTTTGGCATTTGTCGCCCGGATGCTGACTGTGTGCCACCTGGATCTGAGTTGGATCTAAAATCTCAAATCACAGATAGGAAATATTCTGTGTTGGCGCAGTTAACGGCTAGTGCTTTGATTAATGAAGAGTGGAAAACTCATGTAATTCATACTAAGATTAAGTCGCTGTTTCCCGAAAGATCGCACGAATGTTTGGGATGGAATGAGCCGCTGGAGTTGGTGAAGATTTCGAGGAGGGGCAGGAAGAAGGCTGTGGCTGCTGCGGTGAGGGACAGGCAATCTTTTCCTGACTGGGGTTATCGAATTGATTGGATTAAACGACAAAGAGCTCGGGTGTTTTTGCTGCATGAAAATGGTGAGCCGTCAAGTAGGTCGCATAAAAATAAACAATTGTCGCGGCTGCACAGGTTGTGGAATTGGATAGCGCTGTTGTGGCGCAATCGCTGGCTGCAAGAGGGTGATGAGATTGTGGGATACAGTAATATTGCGATCGTCAGTTTTCAGTGGCCGGCGGAACCTGATGGAGAGAAGGCGGTGATCCAAAATGTCTATTGGCGGCCGCTTTGGGAGCCTGAGCGTGTGGTTTACAGTCAGTATTTTGTGGCGCTGGGATTGGATGAAAATGATTAGAAACCGGGCGGTGAGAAACCCGATCGCCCATCAACCGAAAAAGGCGATCGCGATCGGCCCCAGAAACCGGGTTTTTTACGACGATACTTGATTCTCGTCCAAAAATTAGGTAAAAAAACCCAAAAACTTTTAAGCACCAAAACAACACTACTGAGCAGGTTGAGACTTTGCTTGCAGAGCATCTTTAGCTGACAATCCCCCATCTTGAGAACCAAAATACCACAAACTAGCAGCAGCTTCGGCGCGAGTCACGGATTTGTTGGGCTGAAAGAGAGTTGTAAAACCAAAAACTCGGCGAATATTTGCCAAATCTCCATTGTTAAAATCAGCTAAAATTGCCCGCGAGGCTTGGGAGTCAATTTTAGAAGCATCTTGAAAGCCCCACTTTTCTTTCACTCCCTCTATGTTAGCTGTCGGTAAAATTTGACGAGTATCTAAAGGCACTTTCCAAAGAATCATTGTTTCGCGAGTTAAAGGTGCATCGGGGCGAAATTTCACATCTTTAGTGTCTCCTGAAAGCGAACTCGGAATTAAACCTGCTTCTGCTAAACCTTGAATTACTGAAAAATCTGGGTCTGTTTTGGATACGTCAGAAAAAGCGGGTTTGGTAGAGTCTACTGCTAATCTAATTTGTTTGCCTTGACGGCTGGCATAAATCTGGTTGTTTGCTGCTACTAACCAGCGGGCGTATTCGCGACGGGTGATAATTTTGTTGGGTTTGGGCAAAGCGCTGTTTGTTTCTAGGTTAGCATTTTCTGTAGATCGCACTTTCAGCACTTCCAACTGAGACAAATCTGCCACATACTGGCGCAACTGTTGAGGAATTTGGCTGTCTAATTCGCTAACTTTTGCTGATTTTGGCGGAGTCGGTGTCGCTGGAATAGTTTCCTCTGAATTAGATGGAGTTGGTGAAGCGGTTGGAGATGGGCTAGACTCGGAATTGTTAGGTTGGGGACTGGTGGCAATTTCTGAGTTCTCTTTGCTGTAGTCGATCGCAAATTCTGTAGAACCCCCTACTTTCTGAGTAGGAGAAAGCGACACTGTTACCCGCAAATTCTCTCGGGTTGCGACTAAAGCACCTTGTCCGTCGGCGCTGGGGCTGCTGACTATTTCCCAGTTGCTGCGCCCAAACTCTGTAGAGTAAAAGTTCTGAACCGAATTAACCGGATCTGTGCTTTCCCAGCGCAGCCGCACAGTTTTTGGTGGCGGATCGGTTTGCCCGCCAACTTCGATTAACTGAGCGTTAGGATAGAGTGGAATCTCTGTGGGGAAATCGGGAGGAAGTTTGGCGGTTGTGCTGGTTTCGACTGCTGTTGCTGGTGGCGGGGAAGATAAAACCGCTGGATTTTGTTGTAATTTGGGATCGGCGGCTAAAGATTCTTGCAGTGCTTTGCTGTTGGGGCTGTTTGCACAAGCTGTGACACTAGCCAGCAGACACGCGGCCAGCCAAGTATTTACTAGATGAGCAAGTATATTGGTTTTATTGGTTTTATTGGTTTTAGCTAGCCCGATCGAATTGCCTTGTCGTTGAGTAAATATAGTATTCAGCATAAATCCCTCGTTTGCGGATATCTTTCTAGGCTAGCGCAGATCGATCTGAAAAATATAAAATATAATTTTTATCCAAATGAAATTGCTGCATTTATTCCTAGTTACTGCTGCATTACTTGTCTGGCCTGTCAAGTTTGCCGCCCCGGCAAAAGCTCAACTAACCCCGCAGCAGGCTGCCTTTCCGATGCCAGAGTGGCAGCCATTTTGCTCGCCAGTGGGTCTGTTTGCGATCGATATGCCGGGAACTCCTAAAATTAACTCCGAAACTTTTTCAACTCAAGTTACCGCTCATACATACAGGTCAATCTTAAAAAACAAAGATACTTATTTACTTCAATACTTTGACCTAGATTTTCGACTCAGCAACAACAATATCAAAATTACTTTAAATAATGCCGTTGATTTCTTTGTGGTGGGAGCGAATGCTAAATTGCTGCAAGTGCGGGATATTTCTCTCGGCAGCTATCCGGGAAAAGAATTTGAGTTTCAGCCGCTTTCCCCCACTGAACCTGTAGGTGTAGGTCAAGTTTTTTTGGTAGAAACCCGCGTTTACGGGCTGGTTGTGACTGCCTCAAAACCAGAAAATGCTCAAAAATTTATTGACTCTTTTCGTTTGTTTTGAACCCGGAAGTTCGGCAACTAATTGTCTACTGCATTTAACTGATTTAACCGAGGTCGCTAAGATGTTCGAGGTTCGAGGTTAAAATTACTTGGGAGCGGCAATTGAACTATTAATAAAACTTATGCTGTTCAATTTTGTTTGTACTCAAATATTGGCTCTGCTAACGAGAGATGTCGGCATCAACCGGGTTTTTGAGGAATACTGCGTCGGGGACTAATTCAGTTAAATTTGACCAACTACCTTGTGTTGTTTTTTGTACTCTATCTAACGACATAGATAAAATTTATATCTGTAGAGCGATGAAGCTGCTTGATCAAATTTATATATTTGATATAAGGATTTTTGCGTATCAAGCACAAACCCCGATCGCCAACAAAGATTCTGTCAAAGATTCTGTCAGGAGCGACGAAGTGCTCAGCAGCGAAGTCTAGACTCATCTACAGCTTATTACCCGGAGGTTATTACATATTATGAACAAACTAACACCATTTCTCCTCAGCGGCATCCTATTATTTGGAGCTGCAGCTTGCAGCGACGGGGCTAAAACTAGCGCTGACGCTCCTAATTCCACTACAGAAGCCGCCAGCCCGCCCCCAGCGGATACTGTTCAAAAAAGTCAGTCCGACGCCACTAGCGAAATTCGCAAAGCCCAAGCAAATTCTGATATCAGGGCGCGAGAACAGCGCAACAACATCACCGGAGGCGATGCAATCAGAGCTGATGGCGACCTCCAAAGTGAAGTTCGCTCCAAGTTGGAAGTCAACATCACTAAAGGTCAGCTAACTGTTGACGCCAAAGACGGTGTTGTCACCGTAGCTGGCACTGTTCCCAATCAAGAAGATTTAGCTAAAATTGAGCCGCTAGCTAAAGAAATTAAGGGTGTCAAAACGGTGAATGTTACGGCTACTGTAGCCCCTGCTGCGGCCAAATAGCCTAGCAATTAATAAATTAGAAGGAAGAAGAAAGAAGGAACAGGGAACAGGGAAAGAAGGAAGAGAAAAAAGGAAAGTTGGGCATTGAAAAGATAGCTTTCAAAACCGATCGCAACGCGGGCACAACTCTTCCGGGCAAAAGGGTTTTAAGTTAAAAAGTTGAAGATTTACGCAGTCAAAACTTATAACTAAAAAACTCGTGGAATACCTGCGATTTCCCATTTCCGATTTCCGCTTCCTGAAAATTTGGGTAAACCTGCCTGAAGAGAGAGAGCGAGGTTATTCCCAGCGACCGATGAAAAATGTGGAAAAACAACGACTAAATGTGATTGATGGCAGCAAACAGATCGGAAATTCTGTAGTTGTGTAAAAGTAGTTTATTTTGAAGGAGAAAAAAATGGCTTTAGGTCAAAACAAGCGAGCTGTAGGAGCTTTTTCTAATTACCGCGATACGGAACTAGCCCTGATGGAACTGCAAAGTACCGGCTTTCCGATGAATAAAGTTTCGGTAGTTGGGGAAAATCTCAATGGCAACGAAATTGGTGGCGCTAGAAA
>NZ_JADEWV010000231.1 GCF_015207455.1 Microcoleus sp. LEGE 07076 | reverse complement strand
ATTCCCCATTCCCCATTCCCCATTACGGGAGTGTACCTCACCTAACTGAGAAAGGCTATAGATATTAACTATCATGTCTTTTATTCGTATATCGCACTATTAAATAACTAATTGAAAGGGCAAAAATCGCCGCTGCTAGACCGATCAAATCAGATGCAGTTTTTTTTTCCAAGTCTAGAATAATTATTTTTCGAGATACGGCTATTAAAGAAGTTACAATAACGAGCTCTACCTGAATTACGTGTTTTCTTAGATAAGCTGTAATATTTTCCAAGATTTCCAAAGCAATTAAAACATTTAAAAATAACCCAAATATGACAAACAATGTATTTTTCAACAAAGTCTCGTCGTGGTCGTTTACCAATTCTTTGATTAAATAAATCACCAAATCGCAAACGCTGACGATAATTACCAAAATCATCGCCAGTGAGAGAATTTTCGATATTATTACTTCTACAGTTTCTGTAAAATGCAGAAAATTTTCATCACTGCCTAACTTAGAAATTTGCCTAAACATTTTTTTCAGCATACCCGGAATTTCGTGTTGGTTGAATTGTCGGAAATCAAATTGTGTTTCGTGGTGGGGGCGGGTGTATACATATCGATACGCGATTGTCAAGCCCGCGCCCTGTCCCGGGCCCAGAAGAGGTTGCTCTTGCCTCAACCCTTACTCCCCTACAAGCAGGGCGAGTAGGAGGTATGCGAAGGGGCTATCCCGGCAAAAAACAGTGTTAACCAAAGTTAATTGGTATGTAGATTGTTTGTCAGAATTATATATTCTAGGTGAAACAGGCCCCTACAAATATTGCGCTTAATTTACCGCCAAGCCTATGATTTGCGATCACTGGATAAAATTTTTGCATAAAAAAGCCTCAAACTATTGTCTAGCAATATTTTGAGGACTTTAAGAATTGAGGCGATCGCACAGTCAACTATCTATTCTCAACAAATAATGATTATTGACTCAGTTTTCGCCCCAGCAAACACACGGTCAAGCTAAAAATTTAGCTGTGGTGGTTTAGTAGCGACGAGAGGAGCGGTCGTTGTTGCCCCAGTTACCGCTGTTAGAAGAACCACGTTCTTCGCGGGGTTTTGCCTTATTGACTTTGAGGTCGCGACCCATCCACTCAGCACCGTCAAGAGCCTCAATGGCTGCGGTTTCTTCTGCTTCAGTAGACATTTCTACGAAAGCGAAACCACGCATCCGACCTGTTTCACGGTCAGCAGGCAATTGAATGCGCTTTACTGTTCCGTACTCTGCAAAAGTTTGGCTGAGGTGATCCTGCGTTACTTCGTAGGATAAATTGCCGACATAGATTGACATTGAACATTCTCCAGAATCAGAGGGTGTAGAGATTTAAATCCGGAGGAACGCCGATAGAACGAACTGTACTGCCGAAAATAAAGCTTTGTAAAAAAATCATAGCACCTCTGCGTCTAAACTGCAATTTTATGACTCGAGCGCTCCAAAAGAAGATCCGAGGCGCAATCGGCAAGGAAAAACCCCGAATCAACAAGGAAAAACTCACAATTAATTAATTTAATTTTTCTGGCTCCCCCGCACATCTCGATCGAGCGGTTCTGAGGGTGCGTTCGAGTCAAAATTGCTCGATCGACAGAGGTTTTGACCGAAAGTACAGCAACCACCGATTCTGCCATACTCTACTGCCTAGAAACCGGATTCCTTAACAAAAAACTCTGATTTTGCCGGAGTCTGCGAGACGAAACCCAGGTGATGATATTGGTGTCGCTAAATAAGCTGTGACATTCCAAACTTAGAGGCCAGCTCGAGAAGGAACGGCAACGGTGGATTTTTCCCAATTAAATTCCTCAACTTCTGCAGCAACTTCTGCGATAACCGACGGCGCAGTTTCTGCCCCAACCAGCACCAATTGCACCGCACAAGCTTTTAACTCCGGCTGTTTGGAATCGGGACAACTTGCCGAATGAGTCATAGCATTGGCTTCAGCCCCTTCTGCCCACAGAGAACCCCAGTGCATAGGTACAAATAGCGTACCGGGGGCGATCGCCTTGGTAACTTTTGCCGGAAACCGAGCCTTGCCGCGGCGCGATCGAACTTCCAGCAAATCCCCCTCATTAACCTGCAATTTCGCAGCATCGCGGGGGTGAATTTCCAAAAAGGGTTCCGGGTGCAATTGATTAATTTTGTCAGTTCTCCCCGTGCGTGTCATCGTGTGCCAGTGTCCGTAAACTCTCCCTGTCGTCAGCACAAACGGATAGTTCGGATCTGGAGGTTCAGCTAGTCCCCGGGAGTGGTAGGCCGAAAATCTCGCCCGCCCGTCGTCGGTGTTAAAACGTTTGTCAGTATACAGCCGTTTCGCTTCGTTGGCTGGATGCGGAGGTTGATTGTCGCGGCAAGGCCACTGCTGGGGGCCTTGGAGGCGCAAATACTCGTGAGACAAGCCTGTCATGTCGCAAGGCCTGCCCCTTGTCAACTGCACGAACTCTTTGTACACGTCAGCAGCGCTGTCGAAAGCAAAGTGTTCGCCAAAACCCAACCGGCGGCCCACTTGAGCGAAAATACTCCAGTCGTCGCGGGCTTCGCCTGAAGGAACGTCGAAACCCGCACCGAGAGTAACGCGGCGTTCGGAATTGGTCATCACTCCAGTTTTTTCGCTCCACTGGGTTGCCGGCAGCAGGATGTGAGCGTAGGCAGAGGTTTCGGTGGGATAGTAAGCTTCTTGATAAACCGTAAAGGGCGATCGCAGTAAAGCAGCCTTTGTGCGTTCCAAATCCGGCATACTCACTACCGGATTAGTGGCTGCAATCCACAGCAACTCGACATCGCCAGTTTCCAAGCCCACAATCATGTCCCAAGCACTGCGGCCGGGATTTGGGGAAATGCTTCCCGGTGCGATTCCCCAAAACTCCTCGACTTGGGTTCTGTGTTCGGCATTTTTCACAAATCTGTAGCCCGGGAGCAAGTGAGAGAGTCCTCCGGCTTCCCGCCCTCCCATCGCGTTTGGCTGGCCTGTCAGCGAAAACGGGCCACATCCCGGTTTGCCGATTTGACCGGTCATCAAGTGCAAATTAATCAGCGATCGCACTTTTGCCGTGCCTTCGGAGGACTGGTTGATGCCCATCGACCACAGCGACAAAACCCGCTGCGACTGTTCCCAGTAGCGGGCCGCCGTTTCTAAATCGCTGACACTAATGCCGCAGCGCGAGGCTACAAAATCCGGCGTGTAGCTGCTGACAACTTCAGCAAAAGCTGAAAAATTCTCAGTGGATTCCTGAATAAAATCCGAGTCTATTGCTTGCTTTCGCAACAGCAAATATGCAATTCCATTCAGCAAATCTATATCTGTACCAGGCTTAATTGCTAAGTGCAAATCTGCCACTTCAGCAGTCGGAGTCCGCCTCGGATCTACCACAATCATCTTGACATTTTGATTTTTTTTGTGGTATTTTGCCAATCTGTTAAACACAATCGGATGGCATTCTGCTGTATTGCTGCCAACAATAAAAGCGCAATCTGTTAATTCTAAATCGTCGTAACAGCAAGGCGGCCCGTCCGAGCCAAAACTTTGAACGTATCCCGAAACTGCTGAAGACATACACAAGCGAGAATTCGCATCAAAATTATTTGTACCCAGACAACCTTTCATTAGTTTCTGAGCAACATAATAATCTTCAGTTGCGAATTGACCCGAACCGTAAACGCACAAAGCATCTGCACCATTGGTGCTGCGAATTGTTTGGATGCGGTTAACAATTGTATCGAGAGCTTCGTCCCAGCTAGCGCGGCGGAACGGTTGGTCGAGAGTATCTCGCATCATCGGATACAGTAGCCGATCGCTCCGAATGGACTCTGCTACCGTTGCTCCCTTAATACAAACCATACCCTGACTTGATGGGTGATTGCGATCGCCCCGAACTTTCCAACTTTGTTTTTTGTCGGGTACAACTTCTAGACCGCAACCTACACCGCAGTAAGGGCAAAGAGTTTTTATAGTTTCCATCTGATGATTTTAGATGCTAATTTTTGAAAGCTAATCGATAATTGGTAACTTGTCATTATAGTCGGAACTGAGTGCTCCTGCCAATAATGTATTAACTCTTACCAAATTATCGCAAAAATGCTTCACAGCAGCGGAAAATACCCTGATTTACAATAAACCGCTATCTTACTAAAACTCGCGACCGAGCTTGCTGCCAGTTTCTGAAAGATTCTAACTCCCCCGTCAAACAGCAGGCGAATACACTATTTGCCAAAAACGGAAAGCAGGCAATCCTGAATTGGATATCGCAAATTTTAGACTTCCGTTTAAGTTTCCAGATTCATCTGTGAAATAAATTTCCCATTTCAGAGATTCTATGCGAAAATCTACTGATTTGGTTGTTGATAGCAATCTGAGATTGCCGTGCGAGAAGATTTCGCCTACTTGCCTTTTTTAACTTCTAATACGCCCCCGCCACCGCTGGTGGGGGTAAAAGTTACTTGGAATTCAGCAGTTTTTTGAGCGCCTGCTGCACCTGCAGGAGTTTGCAAAATCGGCAGAGGAGTTTCTTTTACAAAATCTTTAGCTGCTTTATTTGTGGGTTCGAACTGTAGGATATCGCCGTTTTGTTTGACTTTGACCCGATAAGTCAAACTTTCGGTAAATGTGGGAGTTGTACGCCAACTTTCGTCGATTTGTGCGTACAACTTTTTTTGGATCTCATCAAGTTCCGCTTGGTCAGAAATCCCTGATGCAGGGCTACTGGCGATCGGTGCTGGGCTGGCCACGATCGGTACAGGGCTACTGGCGATCGGTGCTGGGCTGGCCACGACTGGCGCTGGGCTACTGGCGATCGGTGCTGGGCTGGCCGCGACTGGCGCTGGGCTGGCCACGATCGGTGCAGGGCTGGCCGCGACTGGCGCTGGGCTGGCCACGATCGGTACAGGGCTACTGGCGACTGGTGCTGGGCTACTGGCGACTGGTGCTGGGCTACTGGCGATCGGTGCAGGGCTACTGGCGATCGGTACAGGGCTACTGGCGACTGGTGCTGGGCTACTGGCGATCGGTGCTGGGCTACTGGCGATCGGTGCTGGGCTACTGGCGATCGGTGCAGGGCTGGGGGGAGAACTCACAACCGCCGCCACAGTCGGCGCCGGCGGTGCAGTTTCTGATTGTTTCCCTTGCTTTAGCTGGCTGGAAATAACAGACATATTGACTGCTGCTAAACTAGCCATTGCTACCAGCCACGAAACTGCGAGGATGCCACTTTTGAGAGACGTTGCTTCTACGGGTTGGGTAGCGTGAGGCGTAAAAGATACAGGTGGCATGGGTTTGTCAGCAACCGCAGACTTTTTGCTAGCAGGTAACGGCATCTGTACTGCGACGGTTTCTGTGTCCGAGTCTGTTGCTTCATCCTCTTCGTGGTGGGCGTAGCGGGAGAACAAAAACTCTAAAGCAAAGTTCCGCAGTTCGTAGTATTTCGGGTCTTCCATAACCCGCGTGCGGTTGCGGGGACGGCTGAAGGGAACGTGCATATCTTCGCCGATCGAAGCCGCTGGGCCGTTGGTCATCATCACGATGCGATCGGCCAAAAACAAAGCTTCATCAATATCGTGAGTAATCATGATGACGGTAATTTTGTGCTGCCGCCAAATTTTCAGCAATTCTTCCTGCAACTCTTCCCGCGTAATCGGGTCTAGAGCTCCGAAAGGTTCGTCCAAAATCAAGAGTTTGGGTTTAGTCGCCAGAGCTCGGGCGATCGCCACCCGCTGTTTCATTCCCCCGGACAATTGGCCCGGTCTTTTGTTAGAAGCTTCGGTCAGACCCACTAATTCCAGGTGTTCTTTGACAATTTGATTGTGTTCTTCTGCGGACTTGTCTGCGTAAACACTTTCAACACCGAGGTGGATGTTTTCAGTAGCACTCAGCCAAGGTAGCAGCGAGTAGTTTTGAAACACCACCATGCGATCGGGGCCCGGTTCAGTAATCCGCGAACCTTCGAGGGCAACCTCTCCGTTCGTCGGCCCGTTAAATCCTGCAATCATGTTCAGCAAAGTCGATTTGCCGCAGCCCGAGTGACCGATCAAACAAATAAATTCGCCTTGATTAATAGTCAGGTTTACACCGTCGAGAATGACGAAAGGTTTTTCGGGGTTTTTCTGATTTGGGTAGACTTTCGATACATCTTTAATAGACAGAAATGGAGTTGCGGTTTTGGGAGCGCTTGATTTAGCTGTTTTTTGATTTTTGATAGTTTGCATATCTGGTGACTTGGGTTTGGGGTTTTCAGGATTAGACATGGGAGAGCGGAGCTGAATATTTTATTGTTGTGAGTTCAATCATAAAAAGAGGAAAGAATTGTGGTTGACCAGTCAATTACCACTTCTAAAAAAACTGTTTTACAAATGCCGCAAACTTGGCATCAGTTTAAGTTATTTATTAGTTATTAATGCTTGGTTGTTAGTTATTGGCTATTGGTTACGAGCCTCAATAAATAACAACCAACTAATGACTAATGACTGCTGACTTCCCTCTTCTTATGCAGCAGGAATTTTGATAGAACACTGACTGCCTATTTGTTCGATTAAGATTTCTTCAATGCGGACGTCGCCCTTGATTTTGACATTCTCAAGATAGTCGATCGGGTCATCGGCATTAAAGACTGTACCGTCAAACAAGTCGATCGTCCGACGAACGCGGGCGATATCCGGTAAACCCAATTCCCGCACAGCTTGACCGAACACGTCTGGCCGCAATACTCGATCGACCACTTCCACCCAGTTTTTCGGGAACGGAATCAGTCCCCAGCGGGCCATCTGCGCCATCACCCACACCATTTCTAGGCGGTCTGGACAATTGGTTTTGTCAACGTAGAACTGATTGAAGTTGTAAAGCATTTCCGGTTCTGCCTCCGTGCCGGAGTTGTACGGGTCGAGGAATCCCGGACGGATGTGTTTGGGGTCGGCATCAATATATTCTTCTTGGCAAATCAATCCTAGGATCTCTTCGCGGTTGCGACGGTCGTCGCAGTAGTCGCAGGCTTCCAAAAGCGCTTTGACGAGGGCGACGTGGGTTTTAGGATATTTCTGAGCCCAATCTTCGGTAACGCCGAGAACTTTTTCGATGTGTCCGGGCAGAATATCGAGGGAACGGGCCATGACAAAACCCGTACCGTCGTTGACTGCGCGGGAGTTCCAGGGGTCGCCAGAACAGTAGCCGTCGATGTTGCCTGCTTTTAAATTCGAGACCATTTGCGGGGGCGGAATTACGATCAAGCTCACGTCAATATCAGGGTCGATGCCGCCGGAAGCCATCCAGTAGCGCAACAGCAGGTTGTGCATGGAGGCCGAGTGTACCATGCCTAATGTGTGAGCTGTGTCGGGACTTTGGGTGAGCAATTTTTTGAAATCTGCCAGCGTCCGAATGCCTTTGTTGTAAAGGTGTTTGCTCAAAACAATTGAGTTGCCGTTGCGGGACAAAGTTAAGGCGCTGTTGATGGGAACGGGGGCTTGGCCGTCCATACCCAGCATCATGGCGATCGGCATTCCTGCTACCATTTGTGCCGCGTCCAGCCGTCCTTGGGCAACGCCTTTGCCAATTTCTTTCCAACTCGGTTCGCGACTCAGGGTAACTTCTTCTAAGCCGTGGGCTTTGAAGAATCCTTTTTCTTTGGCTACTACTAAGGGCGCGCAGTCTGTAAGGGGAATAAAGCCGATATCGAGGTTGACTTTTTCCAGGCCGTTGCGGGAGATCGCAGCGGGCGCTTTTGTCTGTGCTGCGCGGCGCTGTTTGACCCGCTTTTGCTGGTTGAGGAAGTAAACCATTTCGTTACGCAGGGCGTAGTAACTCGGATGGTTGACAACTTCCATGCGCTTGCGGGGACGGGGAATGTTCACTTCCAGAATTTGTCCGATTTGTGCTTCCGGGCCGTTGGTGAGCATTACAATCCGATCGCTCAGCAATAATGCCTCGTCAGCGTCGTGAGTTACCATGACGCTCGTGACTTTGCTTTCCTGGCAAATTTTCATCAACTGGTCTTGCAAACCGCCGCGAGTTAAAGCATCAAGAGCACCGAAGGGTTCGTCTAACAGCAGCAATTTCGGGCGAATTGCCAAGGCGCGGGCGATCGCAACTCTTTGTTTCATCCCCCCAGAAATTTCGCCCGGGCGTTTTTTGGCAGCTTGTCCGAGTCCTACTAATTTAATGTGGTGTTCTATGACTAATTCGCGTTCTTCTTCCGTGTTACCGCTGTATATTTCATCCACTGCTAGTGCGATATTTTCGCGAACAGTCAGCCAAGGAAGCAGCGAGTAATTTTGAAACACTACCATTCTGTCGGGACCAGGCTCGCGGACTTCGCGCCCTTCTAAAGTAATCCCGCCCTGACTTGCATTATCGAGACCGGCGATGATATTTAGCAGTGTAGATTTGCCGCAGCCCGAGTGTCCGATCAAGGAGATGAATTCTCCTTTTTTAATTTTAAGTTCGATGTTTTTGAGCGCGATGTATTGCCCGCCATTGGGCAGATTAAATACGCGGTCTACGTGGTCTACTTCAACAAATACTGACATAATTTTTTAGGTAGTTTTTACTTGGTAGATGCTAATTCTTTTAATTGGGAATTGGGAATTGGGAATTGGAAATTGGAAATTGGAAATTGGTCATTGGTCATTGGTCATTGGTCATTGGGAATACATAATTATTCCCAATTCCTAATAACTAATCACCCATGCCC
>NZ_JADEWV010000230.1 GCF_015207455.1 Microcoleus sp. LEGE 07076 | reverse complement strand
AGCTTATTGTATTGACTCGGAAATCAAACACCGTCACATCTACAGTGTTAAATAGCGTACAGGCGGCGAAGGCTAATAAATAACTGAAGAAAATTAGGCGATCGTCCCCTCTTTTTTCTTGACAAAATACCCGATTTGTGATATTAAAGTTAGAGTTTTGATTGAGCAATAAAGCATTTTCGCCTACTTCCTCTGTTGCTATTTGCTCTTGTTTGATGTCCGCCGCAGAAACAGGCCAATTCATCAACAACAAAACACCTCTCGCCAAAACCCAGCCAACTAAACCCAAAAAGAAAAGCGTTGCGGGTATTCCAGTTTCCGCAGTCAGCATCAATATCAAACTGTGAGGATGACCGAGCCATTCGTGCATTCTATCTTGATAAAGAGGCGTAAAATTTCGCAGTCCCCAACCAGTCCAAGGACGCTGCTGAGTCATTGACCAAGCAAATTCCCACTGAGTAGTTCTCAAACTAGCAGTTGGTCGGTTTGGAAACATCTCATCGGTAAGTCTCGCCCAGAAAAAAGCCGGGATAATTCTTCTTAAATATTGTCGCAGCGGTTCCGGGCCAAATGCTGACAAAAAAACTGCACCCACCGCACTAAATACCGCAACTAATATTTTTTTATAACCCGCATAAAATGCAAAAGCCAAAATTGCTAAAACGGCCAGTCCCCAAGCATTCCGAGAATTAGTAAAAATCAAAGCAACAGCATTTCCCACCACAGCCAAACTTAAAAATAGGAATCGGTAATTGGGAATTGGGAATTGGGAATTAGGAATTGGGAATTGGGAATTGGGAATTGGGAATCGCGAATTGGGCATTGCTAAGTGGTGACGACTTACAACTGACGACTGACGATTGCCAACTGCCAACTGACAACTGACTTCTTCTACCCACAATCCGAGTGTTAAAATAAGAGCAATTGTCAGATAGCAAGCTAAAATATTAGCGTAGATAAAGACAGATGCCATGCGGCCGGGGGGATTGCCTTTGGGTTCTAGTACCCAGCCAAAAACAGGCTGCAATAAATCGATGCCGCTCCAACCTAAAAATTGCTGTCCCAGTCCCAAAATTATTACGGGCACTGCACTAATTGCGATCGTCCAAGACATTTGTCGCAACTGAGCCGGAGTTTGAATTAAACTGCTGAAAACGGCAAAAACTATAAAGAAAGGCCAAAAATTGCACAAGCCTAAAACAGCATCGATGCGGTTGTTGGCAACAATCGTTGTGATGACTAGCACCGCAAAGAGGATGGCGAATCCTCGGTTCAGCGGGCGGCGGCTAATTTGACGAGGCTTTTGCTTGAGAGTGCCTGCCAATCCTAGGAATATTCCTAAAGCTCCCAAAATCGGAATTGTCGGAAAAATGAGCATCCCAATTTGAGCGAAATTCCAAGGAATTTGCAGGTGGCGATCGGGATGTTTGTGGAGGCGAAACTTGAGATTTTTGGCTGTTTGTTTGGCAGCTAATTTCCACCGATTTTTGATATTCACCAACACTCCAATCCCCAATCTAAAATCCCCAATCTAAAATGGCTATGCTAGTTCCCAAGCGCATTCCGATCGCGTTAATCGAATTTGAGCTAAGGCAAAAATGGTCGGAATAATCCGCCCGTAGTTTGTGGAAATCGATCGCCAACCCAAATCCGCCACAAACCAAGTCCACATCACCGGGCCGAGCAGCGAAAACACGCTCCGCGTTGCACCGTAACGAGCCGCACTCACGGCCATCCCGCGCCGCGCCGCCTGAATTGCCACATAATTTTGAAACTGGGTGGCTGCGGTTGCAGTGCCTGCAAGCACTCCTTGTCTGGCCATTTGATAGGTGGCAAAATGCAGCGCAAATTGATTGGCCATCAGTTTGAGCAACATGGGTTTTAAGATAGAACTAACGGCTAAAGCGCTGCCGCCTTTGAACAGCAAGCCCAGCGGGTCTTTTTCAGCAGAAATTGGCAGGGGTTGGGAAAGTTTAGAATCAACAATTGCTCGCTGTACGCGCACTGTTAGCGCTTGCTGTTCGTCTTTCGGCAAGCGATTCCAGGCGCTGCTCATTAAATGCAGAAATACTTCGGCCTCTAAGTCGGTGGTTGACAACTGTTTGGGATAAGGGATTTTGAGATAGCGACAAACTTGAATTAGTGCTTGTCTGTAGGTTACTTGTTCGGTTCGCCCTCGGAGTACCGTCACTCCGTCGGCTGCAAGATAGCGAAACCGCTGTTCTACTGCGTCTAGCCACGCTTGGCGATCGCGGCTTTGTACATCTATGGGTGCGGGGGTTTGCACGTAATCTAGAGGGTTAAACTTGCGGGTGAACAGAAGTTCGGTTAGTTGCTGCAATTCTTCTTCTGTTGTCAATTCTAGTGCTGCTCTGAGTTCGTCCAAAATTTGGCCCTCCCGTATACGATTTTAGGCGTTGCTGAATGCAAGTATGATTTTTGTCTGTAGGGGTAGTGCCCCCGTGCCTACCCGTCAGCATTTGGGGCAACCACGGGGGGATTGCCCCTACGATTTCATACCCCCATTCAGCAACGCCCGATTTTAGATTTTAGATTGTTACTGCTTGAGAACCATCGGGGTTGGGAATTTGCCTGCAGTGGCATTTTTTTTAAGCTGGTCTTAATCACAGATTCCTGCTGTCCCTTATTCTACTACTTGGTGCAGGGCGATGGCGTTGGGCTTGCAACCCATGCTACGGCTCTCAGGGTTTGGCCGCAAACTAGAAACACTGCACAGAAACTTCCCCCGCAGCTTTAAACTGATAACTACTGACTGTTGAGAGTTGACTAATGACAACTGACAACTGACAACTGACCACTGACTAATGACTACTGACTAATTATGTTCGATGTTGTGGCGATCGGTGCGGGGATGGCGGGTCTGATTTGCGCTCGGCAGTTGCGCCTCGCTGGCTATTCTGTGGCGGTTGTTGAGAAATCTCGCGGCCCCGGCGGACGAGTCGCTACTCGCCGCGTACAGGGCAGCAGGGCCGATCACGGGGCTCGCTATCTGGAGCGGCGGGGAGAGGCGGTGCAGGCGTTGATTGATGTTTTGGTCGATCGGCAGATCCTGAAACTCTGGACGGATATTGTGGCAGAATTCCGACAAGCAGAAATGTTCTCTATTCCTAGTGATTGTTACGTCGCACCTGCTGGGATGAATGCTGTCGGCAAGTATATCGCAGAGGGTTTAGACATTTGGTACGGCCGCCGCGTCAAAACTCTGGCTCGTACCGACAGCCAAATGTGGCGTATTTCTCTCGAAGTTACGGACGACAATTTAGAGACACCTCAAGAATTGTTTGCTAAGGCTGTGGTTGTAGCAATTCCGGCTCCCCAAGCTTTAATGTTTTTGGATTCAGAAATTGGTTGTTCGCGGGATTTTCTTGACAAATTGCGTTCCGTAGAATATGACCCTTGCATGACAGTGATGGCTGGATATTCTGCGGAACGAGAGTCGGATTTAAGCAATCTAAATCCGCAGTGGAAATCTGTTTCTTTTCCAGATAATTCTGATTTAGCTTGGGTTGGCTGGGACAGCAGCAAGCGGCTCGATCCGCAGCAGCCTGTGTTTGTAGTTCACAGCAGTGCTTCTTTTGCCGATCGCCATCTAGAATCTACCGATTTGCCAACCGTTGGTCAAGAATTGCTCGATCGCACTTCTGAGTATTTAATGCCTTGGCTGAATCAGCCGGAATGGTTGCAAGTTCACCGCTGGCGCTATGCTTTTTGTCGAAATCCTTTGCCTGTTTCTTGTTTGCCTGCGGAAGGGATTTTGCCGCTGGTTTGTGCGGGGGATTTGTGCGGGGAAGGTCAAATTGAAGCTGCTTTGCGATCGGGATTAGCGGCGGCTAGTTGGGTGAATTCTCAGTTGCAGAATTTGCCGTTAGATTCAAGCTTTAAATAGGTAATTAAGACTACAATTAAGGTGCGTCGGGGAGGGAAATTAAAGTTAAGCTGTGATGTTAGGTTGGGTTCTGCAGTGAAGATTTATCCCAAACGCTGCACGTCTTCCACTGACAGAGAAAGCGCCTGGGCAACTTGTTCGGCGGTTAAACCCATTGCCAGCAGTTGCGGAATCGCATCTCGCTGTGTTTGCTCCACGCGATCGGCCCGCTGGCGCTCAGCTTCGGCCCGCTGGCGTTCCTGTTCGGTATGGAGGCGTTCGAGTCGAGCTTGTTCGCTCCCCGTCAGCAACAAATTCCCCTGGTTGTCCCACCAGCGCAACCACCGCTGTGTCTGATTTTGATAGCTGCCTTCCCATACGCCTAACTCTATGCCCATGCGGTCGATCGGGTAATGTCGGCGATCGTTCGGTTCCAATCGGCAATAGCAGCCGTTCAGCCAGTTGTAGACTTCCAGTTGGCTGGTTTTGATTGTATAGATGGCGTAGTAGGGAATGCGGATAATCTGTTCGTATACCCAAAACTTCCCTGGTTTCTGATTACTACCTTTTGGCAAGCGAGATAACGGCGTGTTGTCGCGTTCTTCGGAACCATCCCCGCTCGCCAATTCGATCGCAATTATTGGTACCATATACTCGCGCCAAATCACGTAAGAGCGACGAATTTCGCCGTCTAACAAAGGCGGAACGTTGGGGACGTAGAACCAGTCAGGGGCTTCGGCTCCGCGTTCGGGTGGGTCGGTTTCGTGCCAGTAGATGCCACAATCTTGCCCGATCGCATATTGTCCGTCAGGATGTAGATTTTGCAGCGTGCTTTCTAGGGAGTCGGTGAGCAGGATACTCTGCGGATGTGCTTGAAAGTTATGACAGAACGTGCCGTCGGATTCGGGGAGTTGGGTGTGATCTGGGAAGGCGGGCGGCAACCCTGTGGCGCTGAGACTTTGGGTCATAGCTGGTACGCGATCGACCTGGCGATCGAACTGATGCTCTGTTACAGCATAGCGATTGTCGATCGATTTGTGTTGCCCAAGATAGGCATCATTCTGAAAAATTGATCGAACTACTTACAAAAAAAAGGGAAAATGGCGATTAATTCCATTCTCCCAATTTTTTATTTTTTTGCTATTTTTTGCTGTTTTAACTGTTCTTCTTGCATTTCCAATAACTCTGGAACCGTTACAAATTTGTACCCTTGCTTTTTCAATCGAGCAATAATATTGGGCAAAGCTTGTACAGTTTTTGCTCGATTGCCGCCGCCGTCGTGCATCAACACAATGCCGCCGGAACTTGCTTGCCGGAGTACGTTGTCCATCAACGATTGGGTAGCACTCCGCCAATCTAAAGAATCGGCAGACCACATGACAACTGTATATTTTTTCTTCTGTGCGTAAGCTGCTAATCCATTGTTTAAAATGCCTCCCGGCGGGCGGAAAAGCGTTGTTTTTACCCCGGTCAATTCTTCAATTAACGATGACGTGCGATCGATCTCGCGAGCTGCGCCGTCTTCGTTGTACTTAATGTATTGGTGGTTCCAAGTGTGGTTGCCGATCGCGTGACCGGCAGCCACGACTTGTTTGCCAAGTTCGGGATAAGTGTGCAGGTATCTTCCTACCCAGAAGAATGTAGCTTTAATATTGTTTTTCTTGAGAATATCTAGGATTTGTGTAGTTGTTTTCGGCCAGGGCCCGTCGTCAAATGTCAGGGCGATCGCTTTGTGCTGCGAGTCGAGTTTCGCCTGACGGATGGTTGTACCTTTCAACTGGGAGGGTAGGCTTGATTGAAAGCGGGTTTCGTCCAAAGAGGCGATCGCCTTTTGGGAAAACTCAACTCGACGGGCGATCGCCCCTTTGATTCCGTTAGCATTGGCGATCGGCTTTTGTTCTGAGGGCTGAGATACTGCCAACACTTGCGCCTGTATCGGTGGTGCCGTTCGCCCTGTCGCCCGCAAGTTCACAGGCAACATCACGCCCAGCAAAAAACTGGTGGCGGCTGCCACAAAAACAACGATTAAATTTTTGCGCCGCCTCAACAGCCGTTTCAATTTTGTCACGTAATTCTCTCCTTCACACCTTGCACAGTTAATTTGAGATTTTATGTTGATATCCGGTTAACCCAGTTAACAGGATAATCTTAAATCGGATTGCATCTAAAAATTCTACTGCAATTTACACTTCTTGTGCCTTTCATACAGGAGGATTTTAGATTTATCGAATTGACTGTATGACGCATTTTGCTAAGTTCGCGGCACATTTTTTATGTTTCCTGCTTACTTTGAGATTGCGTTTTTCTACAATAACTCTAGCTTTTCTTTCTTTTGAGAACCCTAGACGCGCTTTGAGACGCATTTTTGAGCTTGTTCAGCTTTGCGTTAACGTTAGAGTCTACCACAGTTGCGAACAATTTCAGGCTCTTTTAAAATGAATTTAATAAATTAAAGCCATCCTCTAAAAACGGGGTTTTAAATCCAGTTTTTATAGGGGAAAATTTAAGAATTGTGTACGAGAAACTGCCTGAACCGTGAAAACGGGAAATAGTTGAAATTTCCTCAAGGAAGAAGGCGATCCAATCGGGTTAATAGCAGGTTATACCAAATCCCGGTTTGCCACCCCCTTATCTTCTGACTCTTCTGTTTCCTCATCTCTTCGCGTTCTTAGCGTCTTCGCGGTTCCATAATAAAAGGGTATGTTACCTGGATTTGATATTAGATCCTCAGTTCAACCCGATTTTAGTCCAGGACGATCGCCCGCCCCCAACTTGCTCAAATTAACTTTCAGGGCCGATTCTCTGTTTGTACAAGCCGACAATCCGATCGATAACTTCGTCAACAGTCAGATTGTCTGTTTGAATTTCCACAGCATCGGCAGCTTTTCGCAAAGGTGCAAACTCGCGGGTGCTGTCTTTTTCGTCCCGCAGGGCGATGTCTTGTTCCAACTCGGCCAAACTAATATTAGCCCGATCGGTCTCTTTGAGCTGCAACAGCCGCCGGCGCGATCGCTCTTGTACCGAAGCCGTCAAAAAAATCTTCAATTCCGCATCTGGAAAGACGTTAGTCCCGATATCGCGGCCTTCTGCCACAATTCCGCCTTTTTTGCCGCAGCGCCGCTGTTCCTGCACCAGAAACTCCCGCACCGATCGAATCGCCGCCATTTCCGAGACGCGGGATGTCACTTCCAAACTGCGAATTGCCTCGGTTACATCTTCGCCGTTAATCTTCAGCGTCAAAGATCCCGGATCGATGTTGTATTCTAAATAGCTGCCACTGACTAATTCGGCGATCGCACATTCGTCAGAAATCGGCGTACCTGTGGTCAAAGCCAGCCAAGTCAGGGCCCGATACATCGCCCCAGTATCCAAATAAAACAGCGAGAGAGCTTTTGCTGCTTGGCGAGTTACGGTAGATTTGCCAGCGCCCGCCGGGCCGTCGATCGCCACAATTGGCCGCCGGTTCCTGAGAATTAGATTGTCAATCAACCGAGTAGATCCGACTCTGGCTGCTACCGCTAAAAGTCCCGCTGTTTCCACAACCTGCAACGGCGCGAGAGTGTCAGGATCGACGAGTTCGGCGTATTCGAGCTTGACAGCAGGCTCTCTGGCGACTTCTGCGCGCGCGGCAGCGAGGGCGGCAGCGGCAGTGCGGTCGCCTAAAGCAAAAGTTTTTGAGGCTTGTTGCAGGGCGCGGTAGAGGGCGCAGGCTTGCTGTTTTTGCTCTGCTGTTAAATACTGATTGCGAGAACTCATCGCCAGTCCAGATTCTTCGCGGGCGATCGGACAAGCAACAATCTCTACAGGCAAGTTAAAATCAACAGCAAGTTGGCGGATAATTGCTAGCTGCTGCGCGTCTTTTTGGCCGAAATAAGCTTTTGTCGGCTGCACTAAACTCAAAACTTTAGTCACAATTACCGCAACGCCCTGAAAATGACCGGGCCTCGACTTGCCGCACAGCACCGATGTCATCGCCGGCGGCGGTACTACTTGAGTTAAGGATGAAAGCTGAATTTGTGTTTGGGCGGTTTTGTTTGTTTCGGTGATTCCTGAGTTGCCAAACATTTCTGTTGCTGCGGGAGCAAAAATGACATCAACCCCAGCTTCTTGGCACAGCAACCGGTCTCGATCCAAATTCCGGGGATAATCTTGAAAATCTTCTGTCGGCCCAAATTGCAGCGGGTTGACAAAAATGCTTACCAGGACGATCGCATTTTCTTGTCTTGCTCGCTGGATCAAGCTCAGATGTCCTCCGTGCAAAGATCCCATCGTCGGCACCAAACCGACTGTCACATCAGGTGCAGCAGATTTTTGTAAATTTAAGTAGCAGCGAAGTGCTGCAATCGCAGTAAACAGGCGCACCGTTAGATTCTCCTGAAGGCAGCATCGATCGGACAGAATTTCTTCAATCTGATATCTTGCACCGATGTTAGCAAAAAACTCGCCCACAATAGAACGCGACTTTGGCAGCGAGTGCCAAATGTTAGTTAAATATGATACCAAATCCGAGGAACCTTACCCTATTTTGCTGGTACAGGGGCAGCCATTGCATCTATGCGTGACCGATTATCGGGCATTGGTAGCTAGTTAAGACGCAAGCTGCATTTGTCAAATCGTCCTGTATTAATCTCTCTCTGGGCTCTTTCTCTGTGTTCTCTGCGCCCTAGGTCCGGTTAAATCATTCCGATGCAACCGGAAACGATATGACAAATGCTTCCCAGCTCTCCTGAAATTTTGGTAATAAGTTAATCTAACGTTTGGTAAGAGGTAATGGGTAATAGGTCAGGAATCGATCGCCAATTCCCCATCCCTCCGCTTCGCTC
>NZ_JADEWV010000476.1 GCF_015207455.1 Microcoleus sp. LEGE 07076 | reverse complement strand
GAGAGAGGGGGAGTGGGAGAGGGGGAAAATATTCCTTCGGAGTTCTCCGTTACATCCGCTACATCCGCTACATCCGCTACAGAATCCGTTGCCGAACTTCCTTCTGTCTTCGATAAGGTATAGAATCCGAGGCAAGTAAGGGCGATCGCGCACAAAGCCGAGGGAAGACGTACAGCCCACTCGTTAACTCCCAAAGTGCGGTAAGCCGCCGCCATCAGCCAGTAAATCAACGGCGGCTTGTCAAACCTGGTTTCGCCGTTGAAATAAGGAGTGATCCAATCCCCTGTCACCGTCATTTGGCGGGCGGCTTCGGCAAACAGTGGTTCGGTTTCGTCAACTAAGCCGATGTTGCCGAGATGCCACAAGAAAGCCACCGAGGCGATCGCCCCCAGCCACAACAGCGACAGCAACAAAGGTGCGATCCTCTTCGAGGGCTTCGCTAACGGGCGCTGCCTGCGATATTCTGACAAATTTTTAATAACTTCCTTCACCCAAACTTCCTGCGATTTTAGACTTAAAATTTTAACTCGCATTAGAGAGTCTACCGAAAGATTTGCTTTCTCGAAACTGCCAATTCGATCGAATCCGGTTCAACTGAGATGTTGCAGCATTCTCAATAAGGCTTTATGAACAGGCTGTCCGGCCTGTTCCACAAGAAAATTTAGTCTTTGTGGAACACGCATCTTGCCTGTTCTTTATAATGGTGCCGCTATGTGAGTTTAACCTCCCAGAGCGACACCATTCTCAACAAGACCGAATAAACCCGCTTTCTCGACCAAAATCTCGGCTTCGATCTCAGCCTTCACGGCTGCAAAATTAATTGCCATTCCTCAGTTGTGCTGTTCCAAGCGGGCGAGGCTGTCTCCCCGGCGACATAAGGCCCCCAGTAGCGGCGGGAACCATCCTGAGCAAAAACCACCAGAATGTCTCCCCGTTTGACTTGTAACTTGCCCTCCGGCAGTGATAGCATCAGTCCCTTGTCGCCGCCTTCCCCTGGTGCAAAATCCCAGTGTGCGGGTTTTTTGTAGGATTTCTGGGCTTGGCGTTTCGACAGTAGCGCGACTCGCACTGGGTGTTCGCTGCGGTTGCTGACGCGCAGACTGCCGGCTGCTTTAAGATCATTTGCAGGGATTGAAGAAACCAATTCCTCCTCTGACTCTCCCGGCGTTGCTATTGAGTCGGGTTTGGGCTCGTTGGCGGTGTCTGCCGAAGCTGTGGTGATT
>NZ_JADEWV010000229.1 GCF_015207455.1 Microcoleus sp. LEGE 07076 | reverse complement strand
AGCCCGTCCAGACCAGAAAGGACGGGCTCTCCCGCCCATCCCACAATTATGTGTAAATTATTTAATTCACAATCCTAAAAAGACTTTTGCAATCTTGTCTATTAATCAAGATAGGACTAAAGTCCTCACTACTAACCAATTTTATGATAGTCGATCGACCGCACATCAAATCAATTTGTAACATACACCTTTTTCAAACTGCACTGGCTTAAAAGCAGGGTCAAGATTAACTGTTGTTTCTCCTCCCCCTAAAAATAAATAGCCATCAGGCCGCAACACCCGTCGCACTCTCGCTAAAATCGATTTCTTTGTCTGAACATCGAAATATATTAAGACATTTCGCATAAAAATAATGTCCATTTGAGGCATTGATCCAAAGGGTTCTGTTAAGTTAATCTGGCGAAATTCGATCGCAGAGCGAATCTCTTCTTTAATCTGCCATTCCTTGCCGCAATCGCGGAAGTATTTCTGCAACAATGCTGTTGGCAAACCGCGCACTACTTCGTGCTGCACGTAGCATCCTGAACTTGCTCGCTTCAGCATGGCTGTAGAGATGTCGCTACCAATTATTTGCACTCGATTTCTCGCCAATTGCGGAAAATATTCGCGCAGCAGCATCGCAATACTGTAGGGTTCTTGCCCGCTGGAACAAGCAGCACACCAAATATTCAAAGTGTCCTCACCCGGGAGCTGTTTTAACAATTCGGGAAATACTGATATTTTTAATATCTCGAAGGGGTTGATATCTCGAAAAAAAAATGTCTCGTTCGTCATCATTGCTTCAACAATCGATTCGCAAAGCGGGTTAAAACGCTGTTGTTTTATTTTTTTTAACTCTGCAACTAACCGACTGACGGAATTCGTTCCGGCTTGTTTTGCTAATATCCCTAAACGTGATTCAACGAGGTACATTTTATCTTCGGAAAGGAATACGCCGGTGCGATCGTACACGAGTTTTCGGATGTAATCAAAATCTGCAATAGTTATCGGCATGGTAATTGAAGGAAGAAGGAAGAGGGAAGAAGTCATTAGTCATTAGTCATTAGTCATTAGTCATTAGGAAGAGGGAAGAAGGAAGAAGTCATTAGTCATTAGTCATTAGTCATTAGTCATTAGTCATTAGTCATTAGTCATCAGTCATTAGTCATTAGTCATTAGTCATTAGTCATTAGTCATTAGTCATCAGTCATCAGTCATTAGTCATCAGTCATTAGTCATCAGGAAGAGGGAAGAAGGAAGAGGGAAGAAGGAAGAGTTGACAGTTGACAGAAGGAAGAGGAAAAAACAGTTATTCGTGCATCGACTAATGACTACTGTTAGCGAGAACTTAAGAGCGCACTAATAACTAAGGTTCGCGAGCAGAGACTACTGACTACTGACTACTGACTACTGACTACTGACTACTGACTACTGACTACTGACTACTGACTACTGACTGCTAAAATCTACAACTCGCTCGACATTTAAAAATAGGAGCAACTGCCCTTGTAGCTTGTATGCTCCTCGAATTAGCGGGCGTATTTTGCTGGTAAAAGTATCTGGAGGAGTTTCAAAATCTGCTTGAGATACTTCCAAGACATCTCCAATATCATCGACCAACCAACTGACTGTTTCATCTCCTGTTCTGACAATCACATTTAAAGGCAGTTGTTCGACTGGTCGATCGCACAAATATAATCGCCTCCGCAAATCAATCGCCGTGACAATTTGCCCCCTTAAATTGATTAATCCGCCCACTAATGCGGGTGCTAGCGGCACTCGCGTCATCTCCTGATAGCGGATGATTTCTTGGACTTTCTCAACTTCTATGCCTAAAAATAGGCTGTCAACGAAAAAAGTACAAAGTAGAGTTTTTTCAGGCATTGTTTAATTATTCCTTTAATAGCCCGATCGGGTGCTTGCTAACATCTGCTCGACTCCGAATAAATTGTTGTTAATTATTGCATCGACACTGAGGATTTCAGTAACTTGGCCCTGAATCACAGCACAATATGAAATTCCTGCTTGAGTAGCTGCACCTTTAATGTCGATCGACTGTTCTACAATATCCACGATGCGATCGACTACTAAACCGACTTGGTGCTGCTCGCCGACCGACACCACGACTAACGGCAGTTTATCACTTGCTGCGCGCGATCGCCCGTCAAGACCGTCGGGCAAATTCGCCGCACCGCCACCGCCACCAAACACCGCCGACAAATAAATCACCGGCATAATTTGGTTGCGGTACTGCACCACCTGCTGCTTTCCGACTCGCTCCAAAAGATGGTGGGGAAACTCTTCCAAGCGGCAAACTCGCGATAGGTGAATCGCCATCCGCCGATTTTCAGGGCCCTGAAATACTAGCAACTGCTGCGGGGGTTCTGAAGATTCCCGCCGACTGTTTTCGTCAGCTAAAATCGCCTTTTCTTGAGCCTCCGTCATGTGGGTTTGCTGAGCTATCCCGTGCAAGTCCAAAATCAAAGCAACTTTACCGTCGCCCATGATAGTTGCTCCCGCAAAACAAGCTAGAGATTTTAGTTGTTTTCCTAAAGGTTTAACCACAATTTCTTGGGTGTCGTTGATGGCATCTACCACCAATCCAAAAGGTTTGTCGGTAGCTTGCACCACAACAATGTTCAAAGCCTCGTCTGGGTCGAATCGGGATTTTTTTTCCTTTTCTACAATTCCTGTTTCTAACTGCAATTCTCGGTTCAAATAAATCAGCGGCAGCAGTCGCCCCCGCAACCGATACACTGGCGTTCCGTGAAACATTTCGATGCTTTTTATTTGTTCTCCTTCCAGTCGCAGCAGTTCTAGTAAATTGACTTGAGGAATCGCGTAGCGATCTCCTCCTGTAGTAATAATTAATGTTGGAATAATCGCCAAGGTTAAAGGAATTTTGAGCTTAAAAGTCGTGCCTTTGTCTACTTGACTGTGAACGTCGATCGTGCCGCTGATTTTTTCAATATTTGTCTGCACCACGTCCATTCCCACTCCCCTACCGGAGATGTTGGTGATTTTTTCGGCTGTGGAGAAACTGGGCAGAAAAATCAAATTTAGTGCTTCGCGATCGCTCAATTTCGCTGCGTCAACAGCCGAAAACATTCCTTTTTGCACGGCCTTATTTCTCATCCGATTCGGGTCAATTCCCCCGCCGTCATCGGAGATTTCAATGTTTACCTGACCGCTTTCGTGATAAGCTCGCAGCAGCAGCCTCCCGACGGCGGGCTTGCCTTTAGCGACGCGCACTTCTGATGTTTCGATCCCGTGATCGAGGCAGTTGCGGACTAAGTGGGTTAGCGGGTTGGCGATCGCCTCGATTAAGGTTTTATCTAATTCTGTTTCTTCGCCTTCCATCTCTAACTGTACTTGTTTTTCTAAGGCGAATGCTGTGTCGCGCACTACGCGGGGAAATTTATTCCAAATAGTGCGAATTGGCTGCATTCTGGTCTTCATTACTCCTTCTTGCAATTCGGAAGTAACTAAGTTTAAACGACCAGATACTGATTTTAATGTATCGTCATTTTGGGAGTTTGCTGTTTGCGCGCTGGCAAATTCTAAGATTTGGTTGCGGCACAAAACGAGTTCCCCTACCAAGTTCATTAGTTTGTCTAGCAAGCCGACATCTACTCGGATTGCTGTGTCGGAAATTTTGAATTTATCGCCTTCGGTATCTACCGCAGTTACCTGTTCTGTGGCGGTATTGTTAACAGCGGGAATTGGCAATTGGTCGATCGACAATAAACCGTCAACACGCAAAGACTCTGCTGTCAAGTCTAATTTTTCCGGTTCCTGGGCGGCAACTTCTGAAATGGCGGCAGTGGATAAAGACGCGCTCGACTGCAATTGAGACTCGGCACCGGATGCTTGGAGTTGCAAAAGTCGATCGAGCAATTCGGTGTGGGCGATCGGACTTTCTTCTCCGGTGGTTTCGAGCGCCTCCATGTGCGATCGCACCGCGTCGATTGTCGATAGCAAAGCGCTAGCAATCTCCGGAGTCATTGCAATTGTGCGATCGCGCAAACGGCTGAGCAAATTTTCTCCCGCGTGAGCCACCGACTCGAGTTTTTCCACTCCCAAAAAACCGCTATTACCTTTAATCGTGTGCAAGCTGCGGTAAATCCGGTTCATCACCTCGGGATCGGAATCGCTTTGTTCTAAAGCTACTAAATCCTCCTCAATTTGGTTGAGATATTCATAGCCTTCAATCAAAAATTCCTTGACATCTTCATCAATTTCCATCGAACCCGTTCCTTTTTCCTCGGTTTGACGCTGGATTACAATAAACGATCGAATAGTTAAAAATTAAAAACTGTAGTGCACTCTGTCAGCATTGCTCTCGATCGGGCGATCGCAGCTAGATGATTGCCAACTTGACCAAATTAGTATACTATATCTATACAAATTAGCAAAAATTATTAACATCGCAGCCTTCCAGTCGTGTTTCTGAACTCACGTCACAAAAAATCTGGCTCGGCGTTTACCGTACCAAGTGACAAGGGCGATGCACGGCTTACACACTCTTAGCGCGCCCAAACCCCGTTTCTTCCTAAATGCCTGTCCCCAAACCTCTTATTTATCATATAAACCGGGTTTATTGAGCCAGCGATCGGATAGAAGCTGGCAGAATAAAGGAATATAATTTTTAGGCATTGTTACCTCCCAACCTTTTTTTTAATAACTTATGAAGTATACATGAATTTAGTCAAATTTTAACCTGATACAAAATGCTAGAACAAATAGAAAAAGCCCAAGAAAGATTCAGCGTTCTCGATCGAGTTCCCATCGGATTGTGCGTCACCACTAGCGATTTTATCGTACTGTTTTGGAACCGCACTTTAGAGCAGTGGACAAAAAAGATCAAAAAAGAAATAATCGGAACCAACCTCAAAACTCACTTTCCCCAACTCGACGAACCTAAATATGAAAATCGCTTCAAACAAGTATTTAACAACGGGTTGCCCGCCGTATTCTCTGCCAAACTGCACCATTCCTTGATTGAATCAAATCTACCCAACGGCAAACCGCGAATTCAAAATACCAACGTCACTCCCATACCAGCAATTAAAGGAGAAGGCTTCTATGCTTTAATCGCGATTCAAGATGTTTCCGAAGTAACGCACCGCATCCAAACCTACCAGCAAGAAATTAAACACCGATTAGTAATAGAAGAAGAACTCAAGCGCGCCAAAACCGACGCAGAAGCTGCCAACCGAGCCAAAAGTGAATTTTTGGCAATGATGAGCCACGAAATTCGCACGCCGATGAATGGCATCGTCGGCATGACTGATCTGCTGCTAGACACGCAACTGTGCCAAAACCAGCGCAATTTTCTGAATATAATTCGCACCAGCGGCGATGCTTTGCTGGCAATTATTAACGACATCCTCGACTTTTCTAAGATAGAAGCAGGCAGGATGGATCTAGAAAAACAACCTTTTAATCTCAGAAACTGTGTCGAAGAAGCTTTAGATTTAGTAGCCATGAAAGCTGCCCAAAAACAGCTCGAATTAATCTGCGAATTCGAGGCGGGTGTCCCCGCTTTCCTGTACGGAGATGTCACCAGACTGCGACAAATTTTGATCAACTTGCTCGGCAATGCTATCAAATTTACTGCCAGAGGCGAAGTGGTAGTTAAAGTAACAGCTAAATTGATAGCCGACAAGGATCTAGAAGTTACCCAAACAAAGTTGGTTGCTGAGACAAATCTTGAGTTGGACAGCGAAGCATCGAGTCAGAAACCTGCTGTAAATCCCGCCGCGCCACAATCCGGCGCTGCCGATTTTCACGCTCTCGAACAATCAGCAAGTAGCAATTACGAAATTCAATTTATTGTCAGGGATACAGGCATCGGAATTGAACCCGATCGCACAAACATACTATTTAGAGCCTTCAGTCAAGTTGACAGTTCCACAACTCGCAAATACGGCGGTACTGGCTTAGGTTTGGCCATTAGCAAGCGCCTCAGCGAAATCATGGGCGGCACTATGTGGGTAGAAAGCGAAATTGGCAAAGGTTCTAAATTTTATTTTACCATCAAAGCTCGGCCAGCAGCCGCTCCGTTACAAACATTAAACCTGAATGCACCCCAGCCTCAACTAGCAGGTTTGCGGTTGCTGCTAGTAGACGACAATGCCACTAACCGCAAAATTCTGATCCTGCAAGCTAAGTCTTGGGGAATGGTTGTCCGCGCTGCCAAATCCGGCGCGCAAGCGCTGAAAGTGCTGCAACATGAAACTATGTTTGACTTAGCGATTTTAGACTTTCATATGCCAAAAATGGACGGAATTACTTTAGCTCAAAAAATTCGAGAACTTCCTCAAGGTCAAAATTTACCTTTAATGATTTTGAGTTCTGGCGGCCGGCCATCGACGCGGGAAGTTCAAGGGCGAGTTGAATTCGCAGCTTTTATATACAAACCAATTAAGCAAGCACATCTCCATGAAGTTTTGCTCCGCATCCGGGGCGGAGAATGCAGCACAAATCAACCGTGTTTTATTGGAGCTCAATTTAATCAGGAATTAGCCCAAAAACGGTGTTTAAAAATTCTGTTAGTAGACGATGTAGATGTCAATCAAATGGTAGCAGGGCAGATGCTGCAAAAGTTAGGTTACAGTGCAGATTTTGCCTGCAGCGGGCAAGCTGCTTTAGATGCTTTGGAGCGTTCGGAATACGATATTGTGTTTATGGATATGCAGATGCCAGAAATGGACGGGCTGGAAACTACTCGCCTGATCCGCCAGCGATTTTCGGGAGATTTTTTATTAGAAAATTCTCGCGGCGAAGCTGCTTTTTTACCCGCCCGCGAGCAAGTCAACAATCCAAAATCGACTCGCCCTTGGATTGTGGCGATGACGGCTAATGCTATGCAGGGCGATCGCGAACTTTGTTTAGATGCTGGGATGAACGATTATATCACTAAGCCGGTGCGATTGCAGGCAATAGTTCAAGCGATCGCTTTGTACGATCGACAAACCGAGCAATCCAATTTCAATCCTGTGCAGAACAATTCACAGGCCCAGCCGACAGACTCTGCTTCCCAAGCTGCGCCTGGAAACGAGATGACAAATGTTGCACCCGCAGTTGACGAAACTGCCTTAGCAGAGTTAAAGCATTTAATCGCCCGTGCTGGTGTTTTAATTTCCCAAATAGAAGTTGGAAATCAATCGGAAGCAGCAATTTTGCCTCCTAATTCTGGGGAAATTCTAGCAGTTGCTGACAAT
This sequence comes from Microcoleus sp. LEGE 07076, assembly GCF_015207455.1. GTDB lineage: Bacteria > Cyanobacteriota > Cyanobacteriia > Cyanobacteriales > Microcoleaceae > Microcoleus. The sequence goes on along the minus strand of NZ_JADEWV010000229.1, from coordinate 1,595 downwards.
ATTCAATTTCCAACTTTAACTGCGGTGGCTGAACCCAATTTAGAGGATAAGAAATCCCCAACTTCACCGCCAGCAGCGCCGGAAAAATCTCTACAAACAGCAGAATCAAAAATCGAAGTGCCTCCTCTTGACAGTCAAACTTTTGAAGAATTGACGGAGTTATTGGCAGAAGAAGCTGAAGAATTTTGGATCGAACTCGTTGATAAATTTATGGAAGTAGCACCGCTAAAATTGCAGGAACTCGCAGATGCTGTCAATCAAGCAGATGCTGCGGCAATTAAAGCCTTAGCTCACGCTCTTAGAGGTGCTTGTACGACAGTTGGAGCTATGCCTTTGTTTCAATTGTGCGCGCAGCTAGAACAGATGGCTCGAAATGAAAGTCTCGCTGAGAGTGAGGTTCTGATGCGTAAAATTGCAGCCGAGTATCAGCGGGTAAAAGCGGCTTTGCTATCTAGTTACTGAGCGGCTGTACTGCATTTAGGATCGCGAATTAAATAATTTACACATATTTGTGGGACGGGTTCTCCCTCCCATCCCACAATAACAATAAAGATTGTAAGTTATTTAATTATCATTCCTTAAATTCTATGTTTCTGTCCCCTATTCCCTACTCGCCGTGAATCCTGATCCCCCTCGAATGTCACAGACAATCTCGATTGCACAGCACCGCGCGCGCCGCGGGACGCCCGTTTTCCCCAAAATCTTCAACATTTTAGGCCATTTAGCCAATGACAAAACTTGAGATTTTCTCAGATAATCTGATACAATTCTCAACATAATCTCCCAAGTAGCGCGGCGACTATATCGCTAACTTTTCAAATACTTTGTCAAAATTTGCCAGTATAAAAAGTTACATTTGCTGCGTTATTTGTCGAAATTTAATTTTTCGATCGAGTATTATCTTATACACTTGTTAACAATGACTTTGGTGCGATCGATCGACGGTGAACTTATCTATCTCAACGCAGAAATTACATCTGCTTCTGACTGAGAACTTGATACTATCTTCAAATTACCATGATTAGTGCTGACTTTAGAAAAAACGCGCCAACCGCGCCCCAAATTCTGATCGTAGATGACGAAGCAACCCAGCAGCTATTTACGCGCCGGATCATGGAAAAAGAAGGCTACCAGGTAACTGAGGCATCAAACGGACAAGAATGTTTGGACATTTGTCAAAAAAATCTCCCAGATATTGTCCTATTGGATGCGATGATGCCTGTAATGGACGGTTTTACTTGCTGTGCCCAACTCCAGGCTAATCCCAAAACGCAAAAAATCCCGGTGCTGATGATTACAGCACTAGATGACAAAAAATCTGTAAATCAAGCTTTTGAAGTAGGAGCAACAGATTATGTGACGAAGCCGATTCACTGGCCAGTGCTGATTCAGCGAGTCCGGCGCTTAATTCAACAGTCTCAACTTTACAGGGAGTTGATTGAAAGTCAACAGAAAACTCAAAAATTATTGCTGAATATTTTACCAGAGTCGATCGCGCTCCGGCTGCAAGCAGAATCAACCCCAGACTTAGTAATTGCCGATCACTTCCCCAATGTCAGCGTCTTATTTGCTGATCTGGTAGGGTTTACCAAGAA
>NZ_JADEWV010000475.1 GCF_015207455.1 Microcoleus sp. LEGE 07076 | reverse complement strand
AGATCGATTGATGCTTCACGCACTGTTCGAAGACACCCCACCGCAGTTCGGAATACTGATCCCCAAGCGCTTGGCCAAACGTGCCGTGGATCGAAATACGCTAAAACGTTTGATCCGCCATGCCTGCCAAGAAGCACTGGGCAACTACCAAGGCAAATTCCTGGTTCGCTTAAGCAAGCCAGTGTGTGCAGTAGGTCATTCAGATCGAGCGGCGTGGTGGATAGAACTCCAACAACTTTTCAACGATCTCTCACGGCGCGTGCCATCACAGCGCTGATCCGTGGCTATCAGCTTGCTGTCAGTCCTCTTTTCCCGCCTTCTTGCCGTTTTTACCCCAGTTGCTCGGAATATGCCCTTGAAGCAGTTAAAATTCATGGCGCATGGAAAGGCGCGGCTTTGTCTTTAGGCCGCATTTGTCGATGCAATCCCTGGAATGCTGGCGGTGTGGACCCTGTTCCTGAAACGCGCCGCACCAGTCGCGACTCTTAGTCATTAAGCTCAGTAATTAAGGATTTAAATGGAAACGCGCAGGCTAGTCCTCTTGATGATATTCAGTTTGTCTCTCATCATGCTTTGGGATAATTATCAGGCTTCTATTGGTAAGCCAACCTTGTTCGGCCTCAGCACTGGCGCGCAAACCAGCGACAAAGGCGATGGTTCTAAGGGTAGCGGTTCGTCAGCTGGCTCTGGCGCGGCCAATGACTTACCTCAGGCATTGGCTCCAACGGCTGGTGATGTTCCAGCTGATCCGAATGCAATCGCTTCGGGCACTGCACAAGCCGCACCCGCTGCGCAAACCATTACTGTTAAAACCGATGTGCTTGAACTGCAGTTTTCAAGCCAGGGTGCACAACTGATTACTTCAAAGCTGCTGAATCACCCTGCTGCCGAGAATCCGGAATTGCCGGTTCAACTGTTTGAACAAACAGCCAATCGAACCTATGTTGGCCAAGCTGGCTTGGTGGGTGTACCTGACGCGCCCAACCACCGTACCTTGTTTGAACTGGTGTCGGGTTCTACCGAGTTTGCGCCCGGCCAGGATCAATTAAAGCTTGTATTCAAAGCCACAAGCGGTGGTGTTGAAAACACAACCACTTACACTATTTTCAAGAATCGCTACGACATTGACCTTGTGATCAATGCACGCAACATAGGCACAGAGCCCGTATCACCCAGTGCATATGTACAAATTACGCGTGACGGCAACCCGCTTGAAAGTGACTCTTCTC
>NZ_JADEWV010000228.1 GCF_015207455.1 Microcoleus sp. LEGE 07076 | reverse complement strand
CTGCGACTTGAATATCTGCTCGATCGATAAATTGCATAATTTAGTCAGTAGTCAACTGTCAACTGTCAACTGTCAACAGTCATTAGTTATTAGTTATTATGATACCAGCTCCAAGTACAATATGCCTCTTTTCCTTGACTCCGCCCCGACGGATGAAAGCCAAGTTTACTCGCGATTTACAGTTGCCGGAAAAATATAATTATACCTATTCTCAGGAACCGCACATCAAACCGAGCTTTAAACGAGGTGGTATTCACCTTTTCGGCGCGCGTAAGCTTAGGGAATTGCCGACAGAAAAAGCGTGAGGTTTGGGGTTTTAATTGAGTGAAAGTGTCTCTATTTTAATCTTTAAAAGCTACAGTTATAACCCCAGCTTAACGGGATATCTCGTCAAGATTACAAGGACTTCTGCAACACTCTCAATCAAATTGTAACGGTTTGAGTTCGATCGACTCATTGCCATAAATCATTCGATCGGGCGACTCATACCAAATCCGGGTAACATACCCCCTTTATCGTAGTAGGGTGCCTCGATCGGCTATTTACCATCCGCAGTATTTGTTTGTGGCGACGCACCTTACTTACGCCGTCATGGATCATAAATGGGTTTTCTTCCCCGGATTTAGTGTCACTAGAACGATCGAGCCAGAACTCCCCGATTTACTACTTTTGTAGTACACTTGTAATTAAAGCGCTTGGACGCGCAGTTATCAAACTCAAGTGTTGGCAAGGGTTGTATCTCAAAAAAAATTATGGCAAGCTTTCAGGAGATCGTCAAATACTACAGCAATTACTGGAAAATCTCGGTTGTCACCATCGGTGCATCCAGCCTGCTGGCGATCGCCGATTTAGCTGTGCCCTACGCGATCGGGCAACTGTTAAACGTATTGTCCGATCGACCTACAGACACAATAACGCAAACATCGATCGCTGCGATCGCCTCACTTACCCAGCAGTCACCCAGTAAAACATTATCGCTGTGGGTATTGCTAGGCTTGATTTTTTTGGTAACAGTCGCCAAAGCACCAGTACAGCCTTGGGTGGGAAATTGGTTCCACTGGGCACTACCATTAAGGGCGCGGCGCGATCGAATGAGAGGCGCGATCGGCAAAATCCTCACCTTACCCCTAGAATTCTACGACGAAAACAACGCCGGACGGATTGCCAGCCGCATCTCCAAAGGCATCGCCAACCACACTTGGACTTACCCAGAAATTGCCGGTGAATTCATCCCCGAAGTCGTCCGGTTAATCGGCATCTTTGCAGTTATCTGGTTAATTGAATGGCGGATCGGTTTAATAATTTTGGTCTCCTTCCTCTTTATCCTCAGCTTCACCCTCAAAGGTCTCCAAAAACTCACTCAGCGCGAAGAAGTTTTGGATGAATACATCGAAAATACCGAAAGCCGCAACTCGGAAATTATCACAAACATCAAAACAGTCAAAGCTTTTGCGACGGAAACAGACGAACTAAAAAGGCAAACAACTAGACTCGATCGCGAATTAAAAATTGTAATTAACCGCATTCACAAAGGATACGTTGTCCTGGGAACATACCAGCAGACGATCGTGCAGTTTTGCCTGTTTTCAGTTCTCGGTTTTAGTCTGGCCGCCACAGTCTCCGGCGAGATATCTCTGGGATATTTTGTCACAGTTTATACCCTGGCAAGCATGGCATATTCCCAACTGCGTCCGATTAGCATTATCGCCGAATTATTTGCCCGCCGCTATTCTTCAATGATCCGGTTTCACGAGTTTATGCAGTTAGCAGACGGTGTAGATGCAGTCAATTTAGCTGCCGAAAATGCTGTATCCGCCTCGCCTTATCAATTTACTGGCAAAATCGAGTTTTGCGGGCTGACGTTCGGGTACGATCGCCAAAAGCCTGTTTTGCAGGATGTAAATTTATTAATTCATCCCCGCCAGACTGTAGCATTAGTCGGGCGATCGGGTTCGGGGAAATCAACATTAGTTAAACTGCTGTTTCGGTATTTCGAGCTTAATTCCGGGCGCATTCTGATCGACGGCGAGGACATTTGCAGCTTAGACGTGACTCGCTACCGCAAGCGTTTAGCCATCGTGCATCAAGAAGTAGACGTGTTTAACGGTACTTTGCTGGAAAATCTAATTTACGGCAATCGGAAAGCAACTTTTGAGCAAGTCGAGGAAGCTTGTCGCATCGCCAGAGTAGACGAGTTTGTCAGCTTGTTGCCCCAAGGTTACTATACCGTTGTCGGGGAGCGGGGAATGCGTTTGTCCGGCGGTCAGCGACAGCGGTTGGGCATTGCCAGGGCTTTGTTGGTGGAGCCGGACGTGTTAATCTTTGACGAAGCTACTTCTAGTTTGGATTATGAATCGGAGCGATCGATCCAGCTAGCCATGCAAAACATCTTGGGTACGCGCACCACCATAATTATCGCCCACCGACTCAGTACAATTCGCGAAGCCGATGCGATCGTTGTACTCGACGGCGGTAAAATCGTCGAAATTGGCAGCCACGACGAACTCTTGAAGCAACAAGGCATTTACCGCCGCCTGCACTCGCTGCAAGAAACCGGGGAATTAGTGAATTAGTGAAGTTGTCAGTTGTCAGTTGACTATCCTGGACGCAGAAACCGGGTTTTTTACCACTCCATCTAAAATCCAAAATTGCCCGATGCCCCATGCCCGATCCCGGAGCAAGGCGTCGGGTTCAATTCCCATACTAGACTTATCTGTTCTGAACTTAATGATTAGAGTTTTAAATATAATGTTGCAAAAAACAGATGAAGGTGCTAAGGTGTATAACTGTTGTGGAAAAGGGTCGGTGCCCGAGCGGTTAATGGGGGCGGACTGTAAATCCGCTGGCTACGCCTACGCTGGTTCAAATCCAGCCCGGCCCACCACAATTAAAATAAAAGTTAAAAATTAAAAATGTTAAATTAAAATTTTTAATCTTTTATGCCCGTGTAACTCAGGGGTAGAGTACCTCCTTGGTAAGGAGGAAGTCGCGAGTTCAAATCTCGCCACGGGCTTAACTTTGTAAATCTTAATTTTAGAGAAATTAAAAATCTCAATCAATTGACGGTTTAGGCGGATTTTTTGCCGATCGGGTTTTTAAATCTCGCCCAAAAAAAGAGACCGAGCAGCCCGTAATGTTAAGATTTATTTCCCGTCCCCGCAGGTTGCCCCTAGGGTGTTTTGTGTGGCGGCGCGATCGAGATATCGCCAGCCCGAGAAAGTCGCGGGCGCAGGATTTGCTGCCGGAAAACCTAAAAGTGGCGACCTTTAGAAGCCCAGAAATGACCAGAAATCAGCGTATCAAAGTCATTATCTACGCAAAAAAGTATTTATTTCGGACAATTGACAAATTTCTAGCCGAGTGAAAGTAGTTATTTGATAACTCTAGTCGCACCCGATACTGCAAATCCCAGGTCGAGCCAAGTTAGGATAAGAATTATTAGCTTTCTTCGCTCTTGGGAAATCAAGCAATTTTTGCTGGTGATGCCCATCAGCGCCTGTCTGTTAACAACTATGTTCTTGAGGAAGCGGCAAGTAAGCCCCGCCCCGCTTCCTTCCCGTCGCTAAGACAAAAATGCTAGATGCCCAAGGTGTCTGCGGGGGTGAGGTATTCAGCGGGAGTTGTTAAATATGAGTTTATCTTTTAAGCAAATGACCCTTTATGTGACTCTGCTGTCGTGCGGCGGAGGCATCGGATGGTTGGGGAATCGCTACCTGCAAGGCCCAAATTATCTCGAAACAGGATCGGTTTTGCCCGTGGTGCGCCAACAAATCCCGCCATTTGCTTCTCCTCTTGTTGAGGAAAATCGCCCAGTCGATCGCAGCAATCCCAATTTTATTGCTGAAGCAGCCGAAAAAGTCGGCCCGGCTGTCGTGCGGATTGACGCATCGAGCAAGGTGACGAATCAAGTGCCGGAAGCTTTCAAAAATCCTTTGTTTCGCCGGTTTTTTGGGGACAATTTGCCGCAGCCGGAAGAACGAGTCAAACGCGGTACCGGTTCGGGGTTTATTCTGACTGCTGACGGCCGCATCGTGACTAATGCTCACGTTGTTTCCGGTACGGATACTGTTAAGGTGACTCTCAAAGACGGCCGGGAGTTTGAGGGTAAGGTGCAGGGTGTCGATCCGCTGACGGATGTGGCTGTGGTTAAGATTAATGCTAAGGAACTGCCGCAGGTGACTTTGGGTCGATCGGACAATATTGTACCGGGACAGTGGGCGATCGCGATCGGCAATCCTTTAGGTCTCGACAATACGGTGACTGTGGGCATTATTAGCGCCACAGGTCGATCGAGCTCCCAAGTCGGTATCCCCGACAAACGAGTCCGATTCATCCAAACCGACGCAGCCATCAACCCCGGCAATTCGGGCGGCCCCCTGCTTAACGACCAAGGCGAAGTAATTGGCATCAATACCGCCATTCGCGCCGACGCTCAGGGCTTGGGATTTGCAATTCCGATCGAAACCGCCAAACGAGTTTCCGATCAGTTATTCGCCAAAGGAAAAGCCGAACATCCCTATCTCGGCATTCAAATGATTAGCTTGACTCCCGCCACCAAAGCAGAAGTCAACAAACAACTAGACCGTAAAATCACCCTCGATCGAGGCGTAGCCATAATGCGAGTCGTGGAAAATTCCCCCGCTCACAAAGCCGACCTGCGCGCCGGAGATGTCATTCAAAAAGTTGACGGAATTGCGGTCAACTCTCCCGGGGACGTACAAGAACAGGTGGAAAACACTACTGTGGGCAAAGAACTCGAAGTGGAAATTAACCGTTTGGGTCAAGTTCAAAAAATTAAAGTACGTCCCGGTGCTTTTCCCCTATCGGGAAGCTCCACCGGTGAGTAATTTCAATTCTCTCAACCGCATCAGCAGTATTCTTGGGGTGTGGCTATAGTTTAAAATCCCTCGTAGAAAAATCCACAATCGATCGCTCCACCTTAAACTTCGGCCCGGGGAACACAACTTTCCGTTTCACGCTAGCCAAACAATTATGTTGTCGCAACACTTGAGAGAAATCCTCGAATTTCCAGAGGTGGAGATCAGATCAAATCCTCTCTTCATCGGAATAATAAATTCGAGTCAACAGTCAACAGTCAACATCACCTGACGGTGTCAGCGGAAATGATCTAACAAATAAATCTGATACTCGATCGTCCTAGACGCAAAAACCGGGTTTTTTTACCAAAATCCTCCTTTTATGGCGAGGTATTATAGGATTAAAAACCCGGTTTCTTAATTCCCTGTCCGTCCAGGATTGTTGATTTTTTGAACAACACTCATCTTTCTGGCTTCCCCAAGCCGTCAATTTTTTTTACTTTTCTTTGGGAGAGTTTGGTTTAATCGAGCTAGTGCTTGCTAAATTTTCTTCTAGGTGCATCCTCTGCTCCATTTGCCTGAGAAAATAGCCTGTCATCATCGCTGAAGCTAGCAAACCTGCTAAGTTTTCGCGGTCAGTGGTAATTTGAACATTAAAATTGTCTGAGGGCAAAACGCCTACCAGTCCTTGGACATTATGAGAAATAATTTCTTGGATTTCTGGGCTGGCGGACTTGGCGATGCGCGCTAGAACCTCCGGAGATTGGTGTTGGAGGTACTTCAGAAGTGGGTTTACTGCGGTTTGTTGGGCATTGGAATTGTCAAAGTCAGGGTGAAAAACCATTTGGCGATTCTTAATTTCTGGCTTGCTACATTCTACTTCAAACTACTCATCATTGCTTGTGCACAAATTTGCCTGAAAGTCAATTTGCAGTTGTTTGGGGAGTTGGTCTACCTGAAAGTACCGGTGGAATTTCTCGGTAACTTGTAACCAATACGATCGCCCCTCCGCAGGCTTCCGTTTGCGTACAAAACCCATTTCCACAAGCTCCTGCACCTGTTGGTAAGCTCCCGAACCCCGCAAATTAACTAAATCTGGCTGCGCGATGCCGCCTTTAAGGGCGATCGCCGCCAGCGTCCGCAAAGCTCCAACACCCAATTCTGGAGGTATTAAAGTTTGCATCAAACTGGCAAACTCGTCTCTCAGTTGCAGGCTGTATCCCGTCGGAGTTTCCACAACTTCTAATGCACTGTCGCGGCGGGAAGAGTCAGACATGAGTTCGATAATACCGTCTTCGGCGGCAGATCGATCGCACTTAGCAATCTCGGCAATTTCTGCGATCGGCACGGGCTGACCTTTGAGGTAAAGTATAGCTTCTATTGTTGTGGCTAAGCGAGTCATTGGGAAATTGGTAACTGAAAAAAATTGGGACGTTGAAGTTCGGCAACTATTAGTGTACGGGATTTAACGAATTTAACTGAGATATTGCACCATTGGTGTGGAACCTGTAGGGGATCGCTTCGCCAACAACCTTAAAGATTGCAAACAGCCTAAATCAACCCGCCCTCCTCCACGAATCACCTCCGGATCGATATTGATGCCAAATCTGAGATTTAACCCATATCTGTGACTTCCGTATGCGCCGATTTGTTCACCTGAAGATTCACTCTAGCAACATCACGATTTTGGGGATATTAACTAATTTATATTTGAAACACTAGATGTTTTTAATTAATATTTGAAGCCAGCCTAAATTGTCTGATAAATTATTTTTTTTGCAGTGAACAAAGAAGGTAAAACCCAGCGTTTCAACATTCCAAGACTTTCTATCTAATGCTATTGGGATAAGCTGTAGTCAAGGCTCAAGGATAAACCATTGGGAGTTTGGATGTTTTAATGGTGGTAACTTTAGCTCAAAACTTGATGGGGGAAAAGCAACCAGAAAATCATTCCAGGCGCAAGTCCACAACCGAATAACTTTAAAAAACAGCTTTTGAGGACGCTCGCAAGATATCAAATGGGTTCTCTAAAAATTAGAGGACTTGCATTCAGGGCGATCGTACTTTTTTGATTTTTTGTTAGCCTTAAACCGCCTCAACAAGTGCCGGTTCCCAAACCTCCCCGTATTTTTCCTTCAATTCGTGCCAATTTTCCACCTGTCCCGGTTCGTATTCCCCCGGTTTTCCCCACTGCAAAAATGCGCTCAAAGCAGCATCATTTTGCTCGTCCACAAAACGAATTGCATAAGTCGTAAAATTGCCTCTTTTCGCCTCGCCAGTCTCAAATTTTACCTGTTTAATTTTGTCCATATTCAGGTGAAATTCAAATATTTCGGCGTGCATATTTGCATATTTACCCTTCGGCAGCTCCGCATAAAACAGCTTGTGAATTGAACCGCGCACTTCCAGCACGGCGGCGCTGCTAGTCACGATTAAACGCAGCGTTCCCAATTTTTCACAAGCTTCTAAGAATTCTTTCAGATTAGGCATAATTTGATGATTGGGAATTGTTGACTGTTGACTGTTGACTGTTGACTGTTGACTGTTGACTGTTAACTGTTGACTGTTAACTGCTGACTATTGCCAACGGCCTACTGACTATTTTTCGTACAGTTCGTAAGCGGCGACAATCCGCTGCACTAGCGGGTGTCTTACCACATCCGCTTGAGTGAATTCGCAGAAAGCAATGCCTTCAACGTTGTCCAGAATGTTTTGGGCAACTGACAATCCCGACTGTTGGTGTGCTGGCAAATCTGTTTGAGTGAGATCCCCGGTTACTACCATTTTTGATCGAAAGCCGAGACGAGTCAACACCATTTTCATTTGAGCAGGCGTTGTATTTTGAGCTTCGTCTAAAATTACGAAAGCATTACTGAGAGTGCGGCCCCGCATATAAGCTAAAGGAGCTACTTCGATCAAGCCTCTTTCCATTAAATCGGTCATTTTGTCGGGGTCGATCATTTCTTGGAGGGCGTCGTAAAGCGGGCGCAAATAGGGATCGACTTTTTGCTGCAAATCTCCCGGCAAAAATCCTAATTTTTCGCCAGCTTCTACGGCGGGTCTGGTTAAAATCAGCCGTTCGTACTGCTTGCTTAACAGCGCTTGTACGGCGAAAATAGCTGCTAGAAATGTTTTGCCAGTACCCGCTGGGCCGATGCAAAATGTCAGGTCGTGGGTGCGTACTGCTTCGACGTACTGGCGCTGCTTGAAGGTTTTGGCTCTGATTTCTTCGCCGCGGCGGGTTTTGGCGAGCACGTCTCGCTGCAAGTTTTGTAAGTCTTCTTGGCGGTTGCTATCCAAAGCTTGGCGCGCTGTCTGGATTTCAACTCCGGTAATGGTTTTGCCTGCTTTCCAGAAGCCGGAGAGCGATCGCACTAATTTATCACACAATTCTACTTGAGTTTTTGTGCCTGAAATCAGCAGTTCTTGCCCTCGCATTACCAGGTTGGCGCCGGTTTGCTTAGAGATAATTTTCAAATTTTCTTCTTGATTACCGGCGAGCGAGATAGCGCTTTGAGTGTTCGGCAATTCAATTTTGAGTTTTTCAGTCATGCCACCATGAGCTCCTCCAAATAAGCAATTAAAAGTTAAAAATTAACCGTTAAATCAGTCAGTGTTTGCGAATAAAAAGACGCCCTACACTAGATTATACCCAATATCTAAGGCGTCTTTTATCTTTAAATGACCAATAAGTTTGATGCTTGAGGCACAAATCAAATCTCCTTTCTATGAAGTCAGGCAACTTGAGATTTTAGATTTTAGATTTTAGATTTACCCGAGCTCGCTGACATTTGAGATTTTAACTTTTTGTGCGATCGCAAAACCGGCAATCTCAAATCAAACCGGGCTTGTAATACAAAGTCTACAACAGCCAATCTAAAATCTAAAATTGTTTCTCAGCTCTTGAGTTAATAACCGGGAGTATTTCTGCTCGTTCTAAACGTAGGTGTGTTAGTACGGCGAGGTTGTTCTCTCGAAGGCCTGCTA
>NZ_JADEWV010000227.1 GCF_015207455.1 Microcoleus sp. LEGE 07076 | reverse complement strand
CCCCTCAACTCCCTCCTTCCATGCCCCAACCCCCGACAATACTTAATAAAAACTTTACAAAACTTACCCGATCGCCCAACACGAGTTAGAGTTATCCTAGAAAATCCAGCAATCCTGCAAAGCCTCAACATTCCCCTCACTCATCCAGTGGTTCGATGACTCAAACCCAAAGCACCAAAACGACCACCGCAACTGCAATTTATTCCTTGACAATTGCTCCCGGCTGTGTATTGCGCGGTCAAAACGCCCTAGCACAAGCTACAGAAGCCATCGCCCGTTTCGGAAACCGCCCCCTCATCGTCGGCGGCAGCAACTCCCTCGCGGCCGCCAAACCCTACCTGCAACCAATCCTCGAAAGCGCAGGGGCGGGCACGGCGACACCACGCCTACAATCTGCCGAAACAGCCTACGGCAAGGATTGCAGCGAAACCAGCCTGCAAAACCTCCGCGAAGCCTTCCAACACCACAACGCCGACTTCATCATCGGTGTCGGCGGCGGCAAAGCCTTGGATGCAGCCAAACTCCTAGCCCACCAGTGCCAAATCCCCATTGTCACCATCCCCACATCAGCAGCCACCTGCGCCGCGTGGACGGCCCTTTCTAACATTTATTCCGAACAAGGTGTATTTCAATACGATGTCGCGTTAGCAAGATGTCCCGATTTGCTAATCCTCGACTATGGCTTAATTCAAACAGCACCTCAAAGAACATTAATAGCAGGAATTGGAGATGCGATCGCCAAATGGTACGAAGCATCAGTCAGCAGCGGACACTCTGAACAAACTATGATAATTTCCGCCGTCCAACAAGCTAGAATCCTGCGCGATATCCTGTTCCAAAAATCAGCCACCGCCCTCAAAGAACCCGGTAGCGAAACCTGGCAACAAGTCACAGACGCAGCCGTATTGCTAGCAGGAGTAATCGGCGGCATCGGCGGCCCCCAATGTCGCACCGTCGCCGCCCACGCCGTCCACAACGGTCTAACTCATCTATTAGCAAGTCACGGAACTTTGCACGGCGAAAAAGTTGCCTACGGCATTTTAGTACAACTGCGGTTAGAAGAAATGCTGCAAAACAATCAACTCGCTGCCACCGCCAGACAGCAACTGCTAAAATTTTACGGCGAGATTGGATTGCCCCAAACTTTAGACAATCTAGGACTCGGAGACGTTAGCCTCACACAACTACAGCGCGCCGCCGACATAGCCTGCCAACCCAATTCCGACATTCACAGACTGCCGTTTAAAGTTGTTCCCGAACAATTAATGGCAGCAATGGTTTCTACCACCGCACCTGTGGGAGAATCAAGAGTTAAGAATTAAAACAGTTTGCAGTCAGGTTTGTAGTAAGGACTTTAGTCATCTAAAGGCTGTGTACGAAGGACTGAAGTCCTTACTACGAACCAAGGACTGAAGTCCTTACTACGAAAGACTAGAAACTAAAAGCTCACAAAAAACAAATGACTTTGGATTGGATTAGCCCTGCTGACAGGTTGCAAAAACTGCCTCCCTATGTATTTGCCCGTCTCGACGAACTAAAAGCCCGCGCCCGCGAACAAGGACTCGATTTAATAGATTTAGGAATGGGAAACCCAGACGGTGCGACTCCGCAACCGGTAGTAGAAGCCGCTGTCGCAGCCATCCAAAATTCCGCTAATCACGGCTATCCACCCTTTGAAGGAACTGCCAGTTTCCGCCGCACAATTACTAAATGGTACAACCGCCGTTACAATGTTGAACTCGATCCTGAAAGCGAAGCATTGCCTCTGTTGGGTTCTAAGGAAGGTTTAGCACATTTTGCGATCGCGTATATCAATCCCGGCGATTTAATCTTAGTACCTAGTCCGGCTTATCCAGTATTATTTCGCGGCCCGATTATAGCCGGTGCAAAAGTTCACAACATCACCCTCAAGCCAGAAAACGACTGGATAATTGACTTAGGCGATATTCCCGACAGCGTAGCCGAACAAGCTAAAATACTCTATTTCAATTATCCCAGCAATCCGACTGGGGCAACAGCACCCCGCGAATTTTACAAAGATATTGTTGCTTTCGCGCACAAACATCAAATCTTGCTGGTTCATGATTTGTGCTATGCGGAATTAGCCTTTGACGGGTATCAACCGACAAGTTTATTAGAAATTCCTGGCGGTAAAGAAATCGGTGTCGAATTTCACACTATGTCCAAAACTTACAATATGGCCGGCTGGCGTGTCGGTTTTGTAGTAGGAAATAGCAAGATTATTCAAGGTTTGCGGACATTAAAAACTAACCTAGATTACGGTATATTTTCCGCCTTGCAAACAGCAGCAGAAACTGCGCTGCAATTGCCCGACAGTTACTTGCACGAAGTACAGAATCGTTACAGGACTCGCCGGGATTTCATGGTTGAAGGATTAGCAGAATTAGGGTGGAATATTCCCAAACCTCTGGCTGCAATGTATCTGTGGGTTCCCTGCACTCCGGGCATGAGTTCGACTGATTTTGCCCTGAATGTTTTGCAGCAAACTGGTGTGGTTCTGACTCCGGGTAATGCTTTTGGCCCTGGCGGTGAAGGATATGTTAGAGTTAGTTTGATAGCAGATTGCGATCGACTGGGAGAAGCATTGCGACGCTTGAAACAAGCCAACATTCGATATTAGTTATTGGGCATGGGGCATAGGGCATGGGGAATTGGGCATTGACTTTCAAGTACAATCTTGACGCAATTGGCTAATTTATTAAATTCAACCTATCCTCATGACCCAGTATTATCTTCTGCAAGGTGTTCTACAACTTCTGAAATTGTGAATCATTTACAGAAAAAGCAATTCTTGCCTCATCGCAATCTGTATTAGGGTTTGCTATTGAAGAATCGAAATTAACAATTAAGCGTTCGCGGTTTAAAGTAACTTCTTTAATTCCTCCATATTCTCCCCAAGACCGATCGTCTCTCTCCCAGTAGACACTCTCTAGGTTAGGAAGAGCATCTTATTTATGAAATTCATGTCTTTGCATAACAAAATAATGTTCGTTATCTTCCCCGGACGAAAAACCAATATAAAATGACTCTTGAATTCCCACAAGTTGTGCAAAAAGTTTAAATACCATCATAAACTTAATCCACTTGTTTTGGTGAGCTATTTTAACCGGAACTTCCCCTTCTACGCTCTTAACTTTTCCCTGAAACCATTTACAGCGGTTCTCAAGAAAGTGAAGTAAGTAGGCTACGTCCCATGCCCTATTGGTGTCAACTTAACATCAAACCGATAGTTTGGCAGGGGTTTAAACCCCTGCCGGACTGACGGGTGGGCGGGAGGACTGGTGTATCAAAAAAAAGCTTAAGTTGACACCAATGCCCATGCCCTACGCCCTAGGTCAATTCCTAATAAGCTGTCGTGCAAATAAACATTGCATATTCAGGGCCCGCTCTCCTGCCCACCCCACTCATTGTTTTATTTTTTTTGACATACATTTTAAATGCCGCAACAGCTTAACTACGCTTTTTTAATTTCCTGAATAACCCATTCAAAAGTTTCGATAACTTGCTTGATGGCAGATTCATCCTGCAAAGTAAACAAAGCCAAACTCGGAGACCTTCTTTCCCCAGGTTCCGTAGGCAACGACAGACCGATCGAACTTAATTTGCTCCTTAATTCCAGCCACTTCTTTTCCTCATTAAACGGTTGCTGCAAACCGTAATTGTGAGCTGAAATCTCCATTTTTCCAGCAATATTAACAGTAAACAACTGATAGGTTTTATTACTTTTTTGATGCAAGTTGGCGGCAAAGCCTCCGTAAGTATCCCCCGTACCCCATTGAATTTCCACGAACGGTGCTTGACTTTTCACCCAAGCATAAATTGCTTTGGCGATTTGTGCTTCTTCTGCGCCTCCTCTAGTTTTGATTTCCGCAAAAAATGACGATTCGTCCCAGCGCCTTCTTTCGCGTGTTGCGCTGGATTTTTTCTGCTGTGCTTCGGCTGTCTGACCGATCACTCTGGGAACTAAGGTTTTCAAACCGTCTTCACTTACATACTGCTTAATTTCTAGGGCAAAAACTTCAACCGGGTCCATTTGTTCGTTGAGAAATTCTACAACTCGACGCATTTCAGCGGAAATTTCGTCAGCGACAAACACTAAGCGAATTTTACCGGCTTGCAAGTTAGTTTTAACCTTTTGCCAAAATCGGTCTTCATTCGCATCTGCACCGAGAAACTCTTCAAAAATCTGTTCGGGATCGCGGCCCCGATCGCGACAATTAGCTTCAAACATAGCAATAATTGAATCGACTGGCCAGTGAACTACCGCATTAGCAGCATAGTCGATCGACTGACCCAAAACTTTTTGCCGCAGTTCGGCATTAGGAGTTCGCCTGACATCCACCAAAGTAGGAACTGCATTTTGGTCGAGAAACAAATGATCCAGTGACCATTGGACGGCTGTTTCCTCATCTGCAGGCGCTGCCGCTTCCCGCGAAATTAACAGCCACTTCCGCGCCGTCGCGCGATCGATTTGATCTCCGGCAATCAGATTAGGATAAGTTACAAGCAAGTCTTGTAACTGGTCTTCCGAGTCGTAGGGCTGTTCCATCATTTCTACCAGCCTGTCGTCGTCCTGAATCAGATAAATACCTCCAGCCATGCAAGCCCACCTACTTAATGTTAGATTTGAGATTTTAGTCATTAGTCATTAGTCAGTAGTCATTGGTCAGTAGTCAGTAGTCATTGGTCAGTAGTCAGTAGTCTTCAGCCAATGATTGCACAAGGCGCAAGGGATTAGTCATTGAGCATTCTTGATAATTAAAGAATTAAATAAAAATTTGGAATTCAATAATTTTCCTTGTTTGTCAATTCCACAAAAAACTCCTTCTGACTGATGACAACTGACTAATGTCAACTAAGAGGGCGGGCACTCACAGGCACCGCCCCTACCACAGGTCAACTGTCAACTGTCAACTGATTAAGACAACCAGTAAATACTCGCTGTGCCGACCCGGTCATGTAAATCCGCCCAGAAACTTCTGCCCATTCGATTTGCAAAACGCCACCTGGGAGTTCAACAGAAGTAGTCCGATCGCACTTGGCGACCAACACCCCAGCTACCACAGCAGCACAAGCACCAGTCCCACAAGCTAGAGTAACACCTGCGCCTCTTTCCCACACCCGCATTTTTACGTAGTCCGATCGTATTACTTGAATAAATTCTGTATTTGTACGCTGCGGGAACGCTGAATGGTGTTCAAATTGAGGCCCTACAGTTTCCAAAGCCACAGCCGAAACATCGTCTACAAAGGTAATGCAGTGAGGATTACCCATGCTGACGCAGGTAACAGACCAAGATTTATCGGCAACTTCGATCGGCACATCTATCACTTTGGCATCCAGTGCCGCCAAAGTTGTCGGAATTTCCGCAGCCATCAGCCGGGGAACTCCCATATCCACCTTAACTTGACCGTCCGATCGCAATTCCGGGCTAATGACGCCGGCCAGAGTGTGGATGCGGTACTGAGTTTTTGCCTTTGGTCCTTCCAAATCGGCGACGAACTTAGCCAAACAGCGAATTCCGTTGCCGCACATTTCCGGTTCCGAACCGTCGGAGTTAAAAATCCGCATCGTATAGTCAGTGCCGTTTTGGCCCGGAAGAGCAAAAATCGCGCCGTCTGCGCCAATCCCGAAATGTCGATCGCACAAAACCACAGCTTGTTCTGGTGTTAGCACAGGTTCTGACGAATGGCGGTTGTCAATCAGAATAAAATCATTGCCCAGTCCGTGATATTTCGTAAACTCGATCGGCATAAAAACACACCTCTGTTCGTTAAAACTAATTAGTTGATAGACTTCATAAAGTCATTAAGTCATTACTGATTTGCCCGTTGCCTCCCGCCCGGATGTCAATTGTCCTCAATGCTCAATCCTCAGTTTCCCACCAAAGACTAATGACTAATGACTAATGACCAACTTACCCATTTCCCAGTATGTCTGAATTTGAGACCGGATTGCCCAGCGTTCGCTTAATACAAAGCTACATCAAAGACAAAGAACAGGTCGAGATCAAACTCCTGACCGGTGACTTGCTAGCCGGCAGAATTTTTTGGCAGGATCTTAACTGCATTTGCCTACTAGATCCCTCAGAAACACAAATTCTGATCTCGCGATCGGCAATTGCTTATGTCAAACCCAACGCTTGAGGAGAGTGGGCGGAGCGAAGCGGAGGGATGGGTTCGCTCCGGGCATGGGGCATGGGGAATTGTTAGCTGTTGACTGTTGACTGTTAACCGTTAACTAATCCAACAACCAACAACCAACTGCTTTCCTGTCAACTGCCAACTCCCTAATCGCTAAACAGCTTTTCGCTGACTTGGGCGGTGACAAAAGGCTGCTTTAAGGCAGGTTGCAGGATCGGGGGCGAGGCCGTCCGCTGCATCAAGCCGAGCTCGTAGAAGCCGCCGCAAAGCAGCAAACGATCGCCCTCTAGCAAACTGGTAGTTCCGTCGGGCCAGCGAGTAAATTTCCCTTCCCGGCGGATCGCCCGCACCTGCACCCCGTACTGGGGCAGCACATCTACCTCTGAGAGTTTTTTGCCAGCCCAAGGGCTTTTTGCTGGCAGCCTCAGCCACTGACAAGAACTGTCGCCGTGCGGGACTGCAACTTCCCCCTTCGCCAGCAACTCAAAACTGATGAGTTCTTCCGGTTCTCCCACGACAAAAACTCGATCGCCCGACTGCAAAGCTGTCTTGCCGTTCGGATAATCAATTTCCTCGCCATCTGTGCGGACGATCGCCATCACACTGACCCCTGTCAACTGTCGCAAGTTAGTTTCTTCCAGAGTCATGCCGGCGATCGGAGAGCCCGGCGGCAAGTTGTACCACTCGGTGTTCATATCTCGAACCGCCACCTTCAAATCCCGCGAAACCGCCAAAGGTTCGCGCGCAGGCCGCAATTCCAGATAGCGGCTGCTGCGAATTTGCTGCACTTCCCGCCCGATCGCCATTGCCGAGACACCCATACCAGCGAGCAAGTGGGCGGAGAGTTCCAAACTCGCCTCAAACTCCGGCTGTACAACTTCCCAGGCCCCGAGTTGATAAAGCAGTTCGATGTCTTTATCTTGGTTTGCCTGCACCACAATATCCAAATCTGGAACTAATTCTAAAGCCCGCTTCAGACACAAGCGAGTGCTCATGGGATCTGGAAGGGCGATCGCCATCGATGCAGCACGTTCCACCCCTGCTGCTTCCAAGACGTGCCAACTAGCAGCGTTCCCATAAATATAGGGAATTTCTAGCATTCTGCACTCTTGAATTCTGGTTTCTGACTCATCGATCACCACAATTGAACAGTTGCGGCTTTGCAGCATTTTGACTAAATTTCTGCCAACTCGCCCGTAGCCGCAAATCACAACATGATTTTGTTCCGGCAAAGTTTCAGCTATTTCCACAGGTTGAGACGTTTCGTCAAAATAGCGCTGTAAAGGCCCAAAATTTTCTGCCCAGTTCAATAACTGCGGCACGCTTCTCAATACAAACGGAGTCAGCACCAAAGTGACTGCTGTGGTTCCTAAAATTAATAGATAAACGTCTCGCGAAACCAGTCCCATCGCTTGGCCGGAACTAGCGAGAACAAAGGAGAATTCTCCGATCTGAGCTAAGCCCAAACCTGCGATCAATGCTGTTTTTAGCGGATAGCCAAACATTCGGACGATCGGCGTTACAATCAAGAATTTGCCGACAAATACTAAAAATACCAGTCCCAGAATTAATTCTAGATGGTTCCAGAGAAACACCGGGTCGATTAACATACCGATGGTGACAAAAAATAAGGATGCAAAAATATCTCGCAAAGGCTCGACATAAGTTAGAGTTTGGTCGGCATATTCCACCTCAGAAATCATTAAACCCGCCACAAATGCGCCCATCTCGATCGAGAAACCCAAATATTCAGTCAGCAGCGCAATCCCCAAAGCCAAAACCACAACTCCCAGCAAAAACAGTTCCCGGCTTTCTGTTTTCGCGAGGTAGCGCAGCAACTGCGGGACGATCCAAATGCCTGCAACCACAGCACCGGCAGCAAATAAACTAATCCGCAGCAGGGCCCACGCTACCGTCATGCCGATCGCCTCTGCGGGCTGGTTGAGAGCCGGCAAAACTGCTAGCATTAGCCCCAAGGCCAAATCTTGAACTACCAATATTCCCAGCATGACTTGACCGTGGGAAGTACCACCTTCATTGCGTTCCATCAAGCACTTGAGTACAACTGCTGTCGATGAAAGCGACAGGATCGCCCCTAAAAACACGCCTTGAGCGGGCGATTCTACCCAGCCTACGGCCAAGGAAATTGCAGTCGTAAAGGCGATCGTCAGCACAATTTGCAAACTCCCCCCGCCCAGACTAATTGCTTTAACTCGGTTGAGTTCGGCGAAGGAAAACTCTACTCCCAACGCAAACAACAGAAAGGCAACACCGAATTCAGCCAGGGTGTCCACCTGAATTAATTCTTTAATCAGCCCCAAACCAGCCGGCCCAACTACGATCCCTCCCAGGAGGTATCCGAGAATTACCGGCTGTCGCAAAAGCGATGCAAAGAGTCCTCCTGCTGCGGCAGCAGCGAGAACTAGAACCAAGTCAACGATCAGTCGGAAGTCTTCTTGCACAACTTATATGAAAAAACTGTAAAGTTATATTATAGTTTGGGAATTGGGAATTGGGAATTGGGAATTGGGAATTGGGAATTGGGAATTGGGAATTGGGAATTGGGAATTGGGAATTGGGAATGACTAATCAGTAGCTAATAACAGCCAACAGACAACAGCCAACAGTCAACAGCCAACAGTCAACAGCCAACAGCCAACAGACA
>NZ_JADEWV010000226.1 GCF_015207455.1 Microcoleus sp. LEGE 07076 | reverse complement strand
GAGGTGAAGGGGGCGAAGGGGGCGATCGGCTCTACTCGAACAATTCAAAAATCTATTAAAGTGGGTGGCCTGTAGCGAAAGATTGTAGTTACAATAGACATCTGGCAAAAAAGACAGTCAATAACAGGCAGGATGCCTGTTCCACAATAATGATGGGAGAAGTCTAATATTTAGTAACAATCGATGAACAACGAATTTACTTCGAGCAAATCTCAAACTGATTGGGAACGCCTAGATGCCATGACTGATGAAGATATTGATTTCTCTGATTGCCCTGAAATTACGCCTGAAATGTTTGCTAAAGCCGTAGTTCAGCGAGGCTTGCCAAACCCTAAGACTAAAGCTCAAGTTACCTTACGCATAGACAGTGAGGTTTTGGAGTGGTTTAAATCTCAAGGTCGCGGTTATCAAACCCAGATCAACACCTTACTGAGAGAATACATGAAAGCCCATCAATAGTGAAACACTTTAAATGGCAACTGATGACAGACTATAGTTCCCGAGGACAAAAATCATGAAAGACCAGAAAACTTGGCTCAAAGAGATAGTTGATGAAGCTGAAAATATGGATAATAACTTTTATGACAGTCATATTAAAGACTAGAAAAAGAGGGGGGTTGACCTGGGTTTAATAAGGAAAGGAATTTTTCAAAAACATCAGAATCCTACAGATGAGGCTATGAATGTATCCTTAAAACAATACTATGAAACATCGAAACAAGAGTTTTCAAAAGAATATGTTGCACATTATGAGGTTCCCATTCATACAAAGCTAGCTGTTGTTTTGTATGAATTGAAAAAGGAAAATTCAGAGAAATTTGATTGGTTTTGTAGATCATTTTTGTAAGAAACAGGTAAGGGATTGAAGTGCTACGAAAGCGGCTGGTGACAGCTTCGCTATTTCTGGGCATTGCTGGCGGACTAGCTGGTTATATTCTCAATTGGGCTTACTCACAACTGAGGCGATCGCTTAATTTGTTACTGGTAATGGGCGATCGCCACACAGGAGGCGATCGCAAAAAACCCGGATCGTCGCGCTTTTACCCTTCAAGGGTCAGATGAGGTCACGCGCAGACTTAATCATGCTGCCGAGGCGTTGATCGCTGGTGATGGGTTTATTGGTTTGGGTCTTCTTTTGTTTTGCCATTAATATTTAGCTCTTTTTCTAGTTCTTCAATTTCCTTTAATGATGATACAAGCAATCCCGATTCCTTTAGCCTTTCGATTTTTGATGAATCAACAGGGGTCAGAAAGACTAACCATTTTGTTATACATTTACCATATTTTTCTGTTTTGATATACGGTAGGTCGCCCATAAAAAATAGACTTCCTATTTTAATCTGTACCAACCATATTTCATCTCCGGAAATATGACCAATAATGTCAACCGCAATATTTTGGGTTTTCTTGACTTTTAGAAAAAGTCGGCAACCTAAATTGGTCATCTTCTTGATTAAATATGTAACCGGGAACCTCTTTTCCTTTAAAGGCGTTCATTATATTTATTATTCTTTCTTGATTTTTCTCAGTTTTCGTTTTGGCAAGTTCTTGAACACCTTTTGCTGTATCCCTAATTTTGGGAAGGTAATTATCTCTAAAATTACTATCTTTGATGTGAGTTTTTAACAGCGTAAGTAAAGGTTCTAAAAGTTCACCCAATAACACAGTTACTTCATCAATATTTAAATCCAAAGAAAAATGTATTAATCTATTTCGATAGTTAGTCAAACGGTCAATACTTTTTCTGAAATCCGTTTTTGGTTTATCATACAGCTCCTCTATATCTAACATTAAAACTGCTCGTGTTAATGCTTTAGTAAAACTTATAGATTTAGAATCAACGTCTTCATTGAATAAATGAATAATGCTTATATTATTCGTTCCTTCTACTTCTATATAATCTTTATTGTCTTTTTTATACTTTCCTAATGCTCTCCAAAATTTTTCATCGTCTAATTTTTCAAATATAAAACACTCATTAACTTGAGCCAGCATTTTTTTAAAAGCTAATTCTATACCATGATGAACCCAAATAATAGACTCCTTGAGAAGCCAACCATCGTCTGCGTTTCTGTCGTTTCTGTCGTTTCTTTCCTTGACAATATTCCACAATTCATAGCCACGTTTGAGAGAATGATAGCAATTGTCTAACAAACCAATACTCAGGCTAGATTTATTCTGGTTCATAGTAACACTTTGATAAAAATATTCAAATGGCAACTGTTGGCTAATTAAAACGTATTTGCCACAAGTATTAGCTTCATTAAGATTTATAGCCTGCTTACAGTCAAGTTGAATTAGGACGAGGTATCTCGCTCTCTATGTTCACTAACCTAATTATCAGATTATTTCGGCAAAGGCTCCAATATTTTCTCAGAATGACTCGCAGCCACCGCCGCAAATAAAGCCTCATAATGATTCAAAGCTTCCTCAAATCCGTAATTCTCAACAGCATAATTTCTGCCTTGCTCGCCCAACGCATTCACCTTAGCAGGATGCAGGTACAAATCCTCAACTGCATCTGCCAAAGCCTCCGGGTCTTCCGGCGCTACCACCACTCCGCCACCGCTTTGCTGGACTGCTTTGTGGGCCGTACCAGTTTCGGGAACCGAGGCCAAAATTGCCCTGCCGCTCGCCAACAGCACTTGAATTTTTGATGGCATATTAAAATTAGTCACCCGCCGCTTTTGTACCACCAAACTAACATCAGCCGCAGCTAACATTTCTGGTAATTGTTCTCGCGGTTCAAAGGGCAGTAACGTCACATTCGTGGCTTTATAAGTTTCGCAATCTTTTTGCAGGCGTGCGAGGGCTGATGATTCTCCAACAATTACAAAAGCAATTTCTGGTATGTGTTTCAAACTAGCCGCTGCTTTGACCACAGTTTGCAAACCTTGAGTCAGGGCAATATTCCCCGCGTAGAGAACTACAAATTTGCCATTGAGTTTGTGAGTTTCCCGAAAGGGGTTATTTTCTTTAGGTAAGGGGCGAATGAAGTTGACATCAACCCAGTTGGGAAGGCAAACTATTTTTTCTGGGGGTACTCCTTGAGAGTGCAGTTTGCTGACAAAACCGCTGTCGATGACGCTGACTTGGGTGGCTGTGTTGTAGGCCAATTTTTCTAAGGCGTCAGCAATCCGAATTAGCACTCCGTTTTTTTTGACCAAGCCGACGCGCACGGCTGCTTCTGAGACTATATCCTGTACGTTGAGGACGATCGGGCAAGCGCGACTCCACCCGTAGAGGGCAACAGGGACGCAAATCGGTAAAGGGGGCATTGTCGAGAAAATTACGTTGGGACGCCAGCCTCTGAAGGCTTGGACGGCGCTGGAGACGACAAAACTGCCGTCTAGTAAAAGTCGGTCTAGCAGGCTGGGATGGGGACCGTTGACTCGCAGGTAGCTGCGCTGAATTGTGACGCCTTTGTGTTCTTCGGTGAGGTAAAATTTGCCCTGGTATTGCGGATAAATCCGGCGCTGGGGATAGTTGGGCATTCCTGTGACGACTCGGACTTGGTGGCCGCGCTTGACTAGACCTTGCGCGAGTTCTGTCATCAGGGGGGCAATGCCGATCGGCTCTGGATAGTAGTTATAGGAATAAATTAGAATTTTTAGCATAATATTTATTTTGAACCAAATTGTCCTGCCTTGGCTAATTTGAGGCCGCTACGGGTGAATTGCAGAGGATGTGGTTAGGTTCCGGGTAGCACAACAGGGGGCGGTGCTGGAACCTGCCAATTTGCCGCATTCGCCGCCCTGGTTCGGGCGGGCAAAAGCGCCCTCATGTCAGGTTTTTTCGCATTACCAGGCAGTTGCGGCGATCTTCGGTACGGATGTAGCGAAGATCGTCTGTGAGCTTGTACATGAACACCAGTCCTCTTTCTCCTTCTCTGTCTAAGGGATCGCGCTGCTCTTGCATGATCGAGTGCAGCTTTGCTTCCAGGTTAAAGGGTTGACCTCTGTCCCAAATTCTAATTTCTAAGTAATCGCCAAACACTTTTACCTCAATGTCGATCGGGGTCGCGGGGGGCAAGTTCTGGTGAGCGTGGCGGACAGCGTTGGTAAAGCCTTCGTTGACAATCAGCCGGCACTGCCACCAGAAATCTGCTGGCAGCATTGGCAAAACTATATTCTCCAACCATTCCAAAACGGATGTTAAAGCATTCAGGTCTGTTTCAACCTGAAGGTGCGACTCCGCCTTTGGTTGCTTGTCTTTCATCTTTCTTCCCCCTGGTTGGCTCCCACCACCGCTGTACGGGGCGCCGGAGGGAGAGCAAAAGGAGGGCAAGGTCTTGGCAACATATTAGTTAAGTCAAGCTTGAGTTGAAGAAGCCCGTTTGGGCTCAAGGTCAGCATTCCTTTGGCATCATTTACTCGCACAGAAAATGAGAGACTTCCGATACTGTAACCCGCCTCGGTAAGGCTTTTAAATCGGGAAAATTCCCGAGTCAGCCTGCGACGAGTGATTTGAGCTGCCACCGTGTTAGGAGTCGGTATTTTTCTAAACATACGTGAGTTTTTGCCCTGTTCAAAAACCGTGCTGGCGTAATTCGAGTACGACAAGAACTGGTACATTTCTCATTCATACTCGGATCGCAGAGCTGGCAACTAGCTGCAAATTTTCTCTGTGAATTTTAACACTTAACGCTAATGTAGCGATCGCTGCGGCTCCTGTCCAACTAACCATTGAGTTCGAGTTCTGGGTGTCGATGTGCCGCAACAGCACCAGAGAGTTCAGCAATGGGTTGTTGAGGACTCTTACACAGCGCCGCTATTTTTGTTAAATAGAACCGTTATGGTTTTCACAATTAGTTTCAGGTCATAGATTAGGCTCCAGTTTTCTTGGTATTTTAAATCTAAACGGATGACATCTTCAAAATCGCGAACTTTAGACCGACCGTTGACTTGCCACTCGCCAGTCATCCCTGGCTTGACATCCAAACGCTGCCACTGAGGGACTTCGTAGCGTTCAACTTCGTCTGGGGTAGGAGGTCTGGTCCCGACTAGACTCATTTCGCCTTTGAGTACGTTCCAGAACTGTGGCAGTTCGTCGAGACTGGTTTTACGCAAGATGCGCCCGACTTTGGTAATCCGCGGGTCGTTGTCATTTTTGAAAAATGCGCCCGAAGCTTCGTTTTTAATTTGGTCTTTCATAGCTTCGGCGTTGGTACACATCGATCGAAATTTCCAAATCTGAAATTTTCTCCCCATCCAGCCACAACGGGTTTGCCCAAAAAATATCGGGCCCGGATCGTTAATCGTGATGGCTGCGGCTATGGGTACGAGCAAAATTCCTGTAATCGCCAAACCGACGATTGCCCCAATGATGTCTATCAGCCGTTTCACGAACGATTGCACTGAGGGGTGCGTCATCGGTAGCTGATTGTCCGAGGGGTTGGTCTCTCTGGAAGTTGAGGTTGCAGAAGGCTGCTCGATCGTCAGCACTTGATCTAGACTGGTGAGAGCAAATACTGCCATCACCTGCGGCTTGAGGCTCCGCAGCACCAAGTCGCTGCCGCGCTGTCTGGCAAATTTGAGATTGCTGACTAAAGCACCAATTCCGCTACTGTCGATAAATGTCGTGAGACTGAAGTCTAAAACAATTTTGCTGGGAACCGTGCTTCCAGAGAAAAGTTGCTGGCAGGTTGTTTTGAAGTTTACCGCTTCAAGTACGCTCAAGCGCACGGGTATGTGAACGGAGGGAATCTCGTCCAAGTACGTAACCCGAAAATCTTCTGCCTCTGGGGTATGACTGACCATGAAGTCCTAGTTTCAAATTTCAAGCTGATGTCTTTAGCTTATTCTGTCCTAGCATGTACAGCTTTACCAAATTTTTTTGTTAAGTAAAATAGCTTTATAAAAACTTTACAAAAAACCCTGAAAACTTTGCAGCTTCGCGCGATATCAAAGGTAAGAGTAGACTTAAGTCTACCAGTCATATCAATTCCAGTTGCACTCCTAATGACTGTTGACTCGATTTTATTATTCCGATGCAACCGGAAACGACATCATTCGATTTTAGATTTTAGATTTTGGATTGAGCCCACGGATAAATTCGGGGGCTTGAGGATTTGAGATGAGCCCGATTAATTCCACGGATCAATCACGTGGCGGGTACTACCTTTGAAATTCGCTTGTCAAAGTTTAGGATTACCGATTTTTCAACGCAGTGGCTTGGAAACTTTCACCAGGAATCAAGATTTTTTTCTGTTGAGATTGGTTAATCTTGTGGTTAAGAATTCCGATGCCTGTCTAGCAGGGAATGTGCGCCCCCCTTAATGGTTAACAGCTAACAGTTAACTAGGAAGTCAACCGTTAACCGCTAACTTGAAAACCCCCGTATCCAGCGTTGGGGGGATGAGGTTAAGAATTGTAGACGTTTTCTGACTGGGAGGTTTCCCGGGTGATGGGTTTGACTTTGGCTTTGGCTTTGGCTGCGTTGCGTTTGAGCGCCTGGAGACGAGCTTCGTATTTGGCGCGCTGCTGTTTTTTGGAAGTTTGCTCGATTAAGGTTTTTAAGGCGCTGCCGAGGCTTTTGTATGCGTTTGGGAGAGTGTAGCCGAAGCGGGTGGCGAGGGTGAGGGCTTTTTCGTCGGCGTCTACTGCTTCTTTTAAACTTTTCTCTCCGTTGTTTTTTTGGTAAAGTCTCCAGCCGGAGACGCCACACAGGGATAGGGCCAACAGCAGCAGCAAGCCGTCTTGCACCCAAAGTTCGCCGACTGCGCCGCCCAAACCAATGGCGAGGGCTGCCATTTCCCAACCGTCTCTGGGGATGGTGTCATTTTGGATTCTGGCGACTTCGTGCCAAAATAGGAGGTTGCGCTGATCCATTGCTAGCTGTTCCCAGCGGATCAGGTCTATTTGGATTTCTACTTGGTCTTTGCCTATTTCTTCGCTACGGATCAGGGTGGGATTAACTTCTATTGTTTTTTCTACTGTTACCCAACTTTGGAGTTCTGGGGGCAGTATGTTTTTCAAGCGCCGGATCTCACTCATCTCGGCTCTTGCTGTAGAGGTTGCATAGGATGTCATAGCTCCGGCCTATTGATTTTCCAAAGGTTAATATGTGTCTATTTCTGGAGTATAGCAAACCTTGAATCAAAATTTTGTCTGGCACCGGGGGCGATCGACCTTTTGGCAATTTTACTTAATTTTACTGTCTTGAGGGGCGATCGCAAACACCTGTTATATCCTTAACTTTAGACTATTTCATCAACGGTTGGATTTCTGGCGGCAATTTCGACCTAGCCGCCAAAACATCAGGCTTAGAAGTTATGCCTTTTTGAACTAAAACCACTTTCTCCAATACTTCTGCAATTCTGTAAGAACCGTTCTGCAGAGATTCATCTTTCAAACGCACCCCCCTCACTCTACCTCGGAGCGACCGGAACTTTTAAATTGTTCTGCTGCAACTGCCACCAATCTAACAGCGCATAATCGACACCGACTACTTTTACCTATTCATCTTTCATCTGAATCACTTTTAAACAAAGCGGGTTTCGGCGGCCAGAAAGCTGCAAAACTATATAACTGCTAGTAGAAACACTAGCATCTTTTGGAATCAAACTTAATACATACTTTTTTTACCTGGGCTGCGTGACCGAGTTAAACCGGCTTTCGATCTACCCAATGTTGAAAATAATAACGATAAATCAAATATAAAGCTCTACCTGAATTACAATTGTAGGTAAGTACGATCGACAAACATATACACTCAATCGACAAGCGATGGAACCTCGGTTTAAATTGATATTGATTTTGCGACAAGTGACAATTTTGTCAAAGGTTTGCTACGTGCAGTTTGCTCCTTTGAGGCAGAATTACTGCTATCTTCATCTTTGTTGTTTGATCGGGCTTTTAATGAAATATACTAGCACCTAGGGCGAGAAATCACAAGTCAAGAAAATCACATGGAAAAACTGCCGGCACGAAACAAGCATTGTCAACTTTTTGCCAGCAGGGTTGCACCAAAAGCGCGATCGACCTAAATTGTATCAGGGTAGACTCGACCTACCTCATCTTTACCGAAGACAAGGGCGATCGACAATCCAAATCCTCCCATCACCCAAACCAGAAAAACCCTCATACTAGCGCCATAACCCCTTACCTCATAAAGTTGTAATTGTCAATGGTAAATTATTTCGTTAACAAATGGCCGGAGTATTTTCAGCCCGGTATGACGCTACGCAAAAAACGCATTATTAGCTTTTTACTAGCATTCCTCCTAACATTCATCACTTATCAAGTAATCCTAGAAATCGTCACAGTAGAAATTCCGATTTTTGGCTTTCACGACATTGTAAACCTTCAAAATCCCCAGGAAATACCGCCGCAGCGGCAAGATTTTCCCGGCGACTACAGCCAGCAAAACTTGGAACCTTTTTTAGAAGATTTAGTCATTCACAACTATTGGTTTTTGTCAACCCAAGAACTTTACGAATATTTCATCGCCAATCCCAGAAAAGCGGTGCCGAGTGAATATCGCGATCGCAAAAAAGTTATGATTACCTTTGACGATGGAAACAAAAGTATTTATACCCACTTACTGCCGATTTTAGAAAAGCTTGAAAATAAATATGGTAAAAAAACTAAAGTAGTTGTATTTATCAACTCTGGCTTCTTGGGCCGTCAAAACTCACTCATAAAAAAAGTAACTTGTCAAGACTTGAGAGACGGAATGCAACAAGGTTATTATGATATTCAATCCCACGGGCTGAATCACGAAAACCTCACAAAAATTTCTCTAAAAGCATTAGACAGAGAATTATCTCAAGACCAAATTAGACTGAGGAAATGCACCCAAGATTTAGACAAAAATCGGACAGTCGCCTCGCACATAGCCTACCCGTTTGGCGCTGTCAACAAACAAGTTGAAAAATACGTTTCCCAATATTTCTCATCAGGATACTTGTACGACAGTTTAAAAT
>NZ_JADEWV010000225.1 GCF_015207455.1 Microcoleus sp. LEGE 07076 | reverse complement strand
CCATAATCTAGAGTATTTTTTCCAAGCCGTAAACGAGCGATCGCAATTCTATGATTTTTCGCACTGATAACAATACTCCGGGCATATAACAAGCGCGATCGCTGGTGTCGTGCCGTAATGTATAAACTTGACCTTCTCCGCCAAAAATTACTTCTTGGTGGGCAATTAAACCGGGTAAACGGATGCTGTGAATCCGAATTCCTTCGTCGGCTAAAGAACCCCGAGCACCGGGCAATTTTTCGGTTTCGTCCACCTCGGGGGGATTGAAAGTTTTTCCCATTTCTGCTAACATTTGGGCAGTTTGAATGGCGGTGCCGCTGGGTGCGTCGGCTTTTTGATTGTGGTGGAGCTCGATAATTTCTACGTGTTCAAAATACTGAGATGCTGTGACGGCGGCTTGTTGGAGCAGCACCATGCCGATCGAGAAATTGGGTACAATTAAACAACCAATGCTGGCTTTGTGGGCAAATTCGGCTAATTTTTGAATTTGTTCGGTACTTAATCCGGTAGTGCCGACTACAGGGCGAATACCGTAAGCAATAGCCGCTCGCACGTTTTCGTAAACTGACGAAGGGTGCGTAAAATCTACCATCACGCCCAACTGTTTTTCCTGAGCGGCTAATACCAGCATTCCTTGCAAGTCGTCGGTGATGGGAACTTCTAACGGGCCGCACCCGGCTAATTCTCCTGCATCGGCGTTGAGGGACTCAGGAGAGCGGTCTACAGCGCCAAATAAGGTCATGTCACTAGCACGGGCGATCGCCTTAATTACTTCGCGGCCCATTTTGCCGCCAGCACCGTTAACAATCACCGGAATCGGAAGTTGAGTTGTCATAATTGGAAAAATATCCTGAAATTTCGATCGACTAAATTTTAACGCTTGTGGAAATTTGGGGAAACTGAGGAATCAAAGACAGGGCTTTTCGGCAGATGCGATTCAAACCTGGTTTCCCATCGGATCCATACTTGGCAAAATCGAGTAATTAGCTTAAATAAACTCGGTTTAGGCGCAATTTCTGAAAAAATTACACTTAATCTCATAATAAGCTCAATTCTGTAAGCACAGATTTGTGGTTCGCTTTCTTTGCACCCATATATGTTTGCTGTGACTGCCAAATTATCTCGAAATATTCGTTCTGTACTGTCTGTCGCAACTGGCCTGAACCTGAGTTCTCAACACCGACGGGTCAAGATTTGGCCGGCGTTGTTGGCGGGCGCGACTGTAACGCTGTTGAATACGGGAGTGCGGCGGTTGGGATGGCAGCAAAGCTGGGAATTGGCGAGTTTTGACTCGTTGGTGCGCTTGCAGCCGGATGCTGGCCCCGATCCGGAGCTGCTGGTAGTAGGAATTTCTGAGGCGGATATTCAAGCTTTGGGGAGATTTCCGATTTCCGACGGGGCGATCGCCAAAACTTTGACAAAATTGCAAAAATATCATCCAAAAGTCATCGGTTTAGACTTGTACCGCGATTTGCCTCAAGCGCCGGGACACCAAGAATTGCGGGCCGCGCTGAAAGCACCGAATGTGGTGGCGATCGCTAAATTGAGCGATTCAGACAGTGAGGGAGTGTCCGCGCCTCCGGGGATGCCGCCCGATCGGGTCGGTTTTAACGACTTCGTACTCGACGCTGACGGTGTGGTGCGCCGCAATTTGCTCTCTGTCTCGAAACCCGACAAGACTACTGCTTCCTCGTTTTCTTTGCAACTGGCTTTGCTGTATCTCAAAGATAGGGTGCAGCCGAGAGATAGCCCTGTCAATCCCCACCAAATCAACTGGGGTAAAGCAGAATTTGTGCCTTTAAAATCCGACAGCGGTGGCTATGCAAATCTTGATGCCAGAGGCTACCAAATTCTGCTCAAATACCGTTCTGCTGTTGGAGTGGCGCGGCAAGTCAGTATCCTCCAGGTATTGAACGGCGAAATTGATCCGAGTTGGGTAAAGGACAAGATTGTGCTGATCGGAACGACTGCACAGAGCACCAGAGATGTGTTTCTGACACCTTACAGCCCGGTTCTCCAGCAAAATCCGAAAATGCCGGGGGTGCTGCTGCACGCGCAAATGCTCAGCCAAATATTGACTGCGGTTTTGCAGGGGCGATCGCTGTTTTGGGTGTGGCCCGAATGGGCAGAAATTTTGTGGAACGGTTTCTGGGCGGTGCTTGGTGGGGTTGTGGCTTGGCGGATCGGACACCCGTTGCGGGCGGTATTGGTTGTGGGTGTGGCATTTATGGGGCTGTTGGGGATGAGTTTGGCGATTTTTACTGCCGGTGGGTGGGTGTCGCTGGTGTCGCCGGCTTTGGGTTTGGTGTTGACTGGTGTGGGCGTTAGCGCTTACAAGAAGCTTTACGATGCTTTTCACGATTCTCTGACGGGTTTGCCAAACCGGGATTTGTTTGTAGAGTGCTTGGGCCGGGCGATCGCCAATACTAAGCACCACCGCAGCTATCTGTTTGCGGTGCTGTTTTTGGATTTAGACCGATTTAAGGTGATTAATGATTCTTTGGGTCATTTGGTGGGGGATGAACTGCTGATGGCGGTGGTGGTGCGGTTGAAGGCAAGTCTCAGTCGGACGGATACTGTGGCGCGGGTGGGGGGCGACGATTTTGCAATTTTGGTGAGGAATGTTGATGCCCAGAGTGCGGTGGATTTGGCCGATCGCATTCACCAAGCTTTAATTGTGCCTTTTGATTTGAGAGGGCAAGAAGTTTTTGTTACCGCCAGCATCGGGATTGCGGTGGGCGGCGAACCCCCACCCTCCCCCCGGGAAGGGCCGGAACACTTGCTGCGGGACGCTCACACGGCGATGTACCGCGCCAAGGCTTTGGGAACGGGAAAGTATCAGGTGTTTGATGCTTCGATGCACGATTTGGCCGTGGAGAGGTTGCAGTTGGAGACGGATTTGCGGATGGCTGTAAAACGTCGGGAGTTTTTGCTGCACTACCAGCCGTTTGTATCTTTGGCCAGCGGCAGGATTATTGGGTTTGAGGCTTTGGTGCGCTGGCAGCACCCGCTGCGGGGCTTGATTTCGCCGGTCAAGTTTATTCCGGTGGCTGAGGAGACGGGGGCAATTGTGCCGCTGGGCGAGTGGGTGCTGGAGGAGGCTTGTCGGCAGTTGCGGCTGTGGGAGGGAATGTTTGATTTTGATCGACCTTTAATTATGAGTGTAAATTTATCTGGAAAGCAGTTTGCTCAGCCGGATTTGGTGGAGCGAATTCAAGCTATTTTGGTGACAACTGGTTTGAGTGCCAAAAGTTTGAAGTTGGAGATTACTGAGAGTGTGGTGATGGATGATGTGGAGTCGGCGATCGCGGTTTTAAAGCAGATGAAAGCGCTTAATGTCAAGTTGGGAATTGATGATTTTGGGACTGGTTATTCGTCGTTGAGTTATTTGAGTCGGTTTCCTACGGATACTTTGAAGGTTGATAAGTCGTTTGTGGGGCTGATGGAGATCGAAGGTGAGGGGGAAAATGTGGCGATCGTGCGGACGATTGTCGCCCTGGCTCACGCTTTGGGGATGGATGTGATTGCTGAGGGTGTGGAGACGGCGGCACAATTAGCTCGGTTGAGGGCGATCGGCTGCGAATACGGCCAAGGTTATTTTTTTGCTAAGCCTTTACCGAGCGAGGATGCTACTGCTTTGATGGCTTCGGAGCCGCAGTGGTAGTTATTGGTTATTGGTTATTTGTTATTGGTTATTTGTTATTGGTTATTTGTTGTTTGTTGTTGGTTGTTGGTTGTTGGTTATTTGTCATTTGTCATTTGTTATTTGTTGTTTGTTATTGGTTATTTGTTATTGGTTATTTGTTATTGGTTGTTGGTTGTTGGTTATTGGTTGTTGGTTGTTGGTTATTGGTTGTTGGTTATTTGTCATTGGTTATTGGTTATTGGTTATTGGTTATTGGTCAATACCGTCGCCCGCAAGCATTGTTCTGGCAGACGATCGCACTTTTGAGACCAACCGTCATCGATACTATCAGGTGCGATCGGCTAGTTTTGTGCGAAACGTGGCTTAATTATCATAAAACTTTACGCAAATATGTAGTGTTGGGAGCGATCGAAAGAGGGCCATCGCCCGTCGCGCGTGAAAAAGTAGTCAACGGATCTCGCCCTTACATACCTCAGCTTAAACAGCAGTTGACAAAAATTGACAATATTTGCCATGCTTGAATAGTTAGAGATGTAAAAGTTTACAAACTATGACAACACTCAATATATCGCTACCCGAATCGATGCGGGACTTGATGGGCGAACAAGTTGCCAAAGGTGGCTACAGTACCACCAGCGAATACATCCGACACTTGATTCGCCAAGAATTAGAACGAGTGGCAAAAACACAACTTGAGACATTACTATTAGAAGGTTTAGATAGCGGTGAATCTATTGAGATTACGGATGGGTGGTGGGAACAAAAACGCACTGAACTTGTTGAAAAAGTCCGCAATTCAAAGACGTGACCAGACGAATTGTCATTAGACCAAGGGCTAGTTTTGACCTGGATTAACAGTTTGCCTATATTGCTGCCAATAATTTTGGTGCGGCAAGGCAAACTTTCTCGCAATTAGCACAAAGGTCTGGTATTGGTAGCCTTTATAATACTGAAAATCCGCGCCTGGTAGGTTTGCGGAAGTGGGCTGTCAGGGGATTTGACAAGCATCTAATTTTTTATGTAGAAAAAGATGAATATATTGAGATTGTGAGGCTACTCCATGCTGCGCGCGATGCGATCTTCCAGAGATTTTAGGAGAGGAAGAATAGTTATTAGAAATTGCGATCGACCTTTGGATGTCAATAATAGCGAGATTCCTCTAGATTTCATAAAGGGATTTCGTCCCAAATACGGAAACTCGGCGAGATACTGACATTTTTTGCCAAAACCTTCGACAAAGCGATCGCCTGCATCTATGCTTTGCTCTAGAAAATAATCATAAATTAGCGATCGCCCATCTGCAATCCCAAGCATCGCACTTTGTGACTGATTCCACTCATGGCGATCGACCTTGACATCCCAAGCATGGATATCGCACAATTTTTCCATAGCCTAAGATGTTGAGTGACAAAATGCGATATTTTGTGTTATTATGGAAGTAGTGGTTGACTCAAATAGGTGACTCAACATCATGAACATATCCTTAACTCCAGAACTAGAGCAATTTGTTCAGTCAACAGTCAAAAACGGTAGGTACTCATCGGCTTCAGAAGTGATACTGGCTGCCTTAAAATTGCTAAAAGAACACGAATTTTTAGTTGTTTTGAATCCGGTTTCGTCTGATGTAAAGCAGAAATCTAGCTATGATTTCTCCGATTTGGTGGGGCGATTAACTTGGCAGGGAGATGCGGTGACAATGCAGAGAAATCTACGCGATGAGTGGTAATCGCTATGTGTTGGATACGAATGGAATCGTGGCTCTGCTTCAAGGGAATATGCAACTGGTTGAATTGCTTAAAGATGCCGATAGGATCGGAGTTTCAGTTATTAGCCAAATAGAGTTTCTGGTATTTCCTGGGTTGACTCAAGACGATCGTGAGATTTTTGAGCAGTTTCTGCAAAGAGTTGAGGTTCTGGGTTTAGGGCCAATTGATACTGTTTTGATTGAGAAAATTCTTGAGATTCGCCAGCAACATCGCTTGAAACTACCAGATGCAGTTATTGCAGCAATGGCAATTCAAAATTCAGCAACTTTGGTGACAGCCGATCGAGAGTTTGCAAAAGTAACAAGTTTAACGGTAATTAATTGGTAGCGATCGCTCTTTGTTAAAGTTTTGGGAAAGAGCGATCGCACTTTGTGACTAATTCCAAAAGGGATCTCGACCTTCGCGCGTGAAAAAGGAGTTAAGGGATCTCGCGCTTTTTGACAAATTCCAAAAGTGCGATCGACCGTCGCACTCAAAAACCAACCGTGACTTATCTATCTGGAAAAAGGCGCTAGTTTTATACAGAACGCGGCCTAATCTTCAGAAAACTTTACAAATCGGAGATTGCGATCTGGAAAAGTTGACTCAGGAAGGGCGATCGCTATCTATACCGCCTTGGTTGTTGTTAAAATAGGAACTAATTCCGCATTGTGCGATCAAAAATCATGACTCAGATGCCTATGCCATCGGTAATCCAAGAACATATTGAAATTACTCCGGGTATTTGTGGCGGTAAACCACGTATAGCCGGACATCGAATTAGGGTTCAAGATGTTGTAATTTGGCACGAAAAGATGGGAATGTCTCCTGATGAAATTGTGTCGCGGTATCCCACAATTAATTTAGCAGATGTATACGCAGCCTTGACTTATTACCACGACCATCTTGACGAAATTCGACAACAGATTCGAGATAGTGATGCTTTTGTGCGGGAATTGCAAGCTAAAACTCCTTCCAAGGTGCAGCAGAAATTGAGAGGGCCCAATCTTGGAAAAGATCCGATTTCATTGTGATGAACAAGTCGAACGGGCGATCGCAGAAGCTTTGAGAAGGCGCGGTATTGATGTTACGACTACACCGGAAGCAGGACTTTTAGGTGCTGCTGATGAAGAACAATTAGCTTTTGCAATTTCTCAAGAACGAGTAATCTTTACCCAAGATGACGATTTTTTGGCAATTCATCAGCGGGGTTTAGAGCATTGCGGTATTGTTTACTGTCACCAAAACAGCCGTTCACTTGGTGAAATTGTGCGCGGTTTGATTCTGATTTGGGAGGTACTTGAACCGTCGGATATGCAGAACCATATAGAGTTTATTTGAAAAGGTAGATCGCACTCACAACCCGTCAGGAGCGAGATACCTTTCCATATCCCCAAAAGAGCGATCGCACTTTGTGACTGATGCCAAAAGGGGATCTCGACCTTCGCGCGTGAAAAAGGAGTTAAGGGATCTCGCACTTTGTGACTGATGAAAAAAGGGTATCTCGACCTTCGCGCGTGAAAAAGGAGTCAAGGGCGATCGCACTTTGTGACTAATTCCACTCATGGCGATCGATCTTTCTTGAGAAAAAGGGGTAAAGGGCGATCGCCGAGTTTACAGCACTATCGTGCATCTGCGAGTTTTCGAGGAGAAACTCTGGATCAGTTTTGATTGAAAACAGTCTGCAAATTACGATAACCACTAATTACTCGCAAAATTTCAATACCTTCTCCAACAATTTGGTAAAAAATGATGTATTCCATCAACGGTATCCCTCGCAAACCCGGAACAAACTGAGCATAGGAGCGCCCCAAATACGGAAACTCGGCGAGATACTGACATTTTTTGCCAAAACCTTCGACAAAGCGATCGCCTGCATCTATGCTTTGCTCTAGAAAATAATCGGAAATTTCTGATAAATCTCGACTCGCATCAATCGTAATAACCAAACGTTTCATACTGCTGCTTCTTTGGCGCTTTGCACTTTCGCTCTCAGTTGAGCTAGCACCACGTTTGCTTCTAACACTTCGCCACGCTGTGCTTGTTCCCGTGCGATGTCAATTTTTTTGCGCGTTGCTTCGGCCCAGACTAAGTATTCTGGGCTACGATCGGCATCGGGTAGCGCAACGTCATCAATCAGTAACAGTAAGGCGGTGTTGATAGCTTCTTCTAAAGAGGGGTATTGCCCTTGTTTGACGAGGGTTTCGAGAACTTGGGTTTGGGCTTGGCTAAGGGTGATTTGCACGATCGTATTCGACCTTTTGTTGCAGGATAGTTCTACTTTATCGTAGCAAATCGGCAAGCGATCGTTCTTTGGGAAATAGCGGCCATCTGCAATCCCAAGCATCGCACTTTTTGACAAATTCCAAAAGGGATCTCGACCTTCGCGCGTTAAAAAGGAGGTAAGGGCGATCGTACTTTGTGACTGATGACAAACGGGCGATCGACCTTCGCGCGTGAAAAAGGAGTTAAGGGATCTCGCGCTTTGTGACTGATGCCAAAAGGGGATCTCGACCTTCGCGCGTGAAAAAGGAGTTAAGGGATCTCGCACTTTGTGACTAATTCCACTCATGGCGATCGACTGTCATTGTGTCATTAGCTCGGCTATAATAGTCCTCGTATCATTGTTTAAAGAACCTTTATGCCAGAAGTTGCACGATTTTACGGAATAATCATCAAAATTTTCTTTGGGATCATCCACCTCCTCATTTTCATGCAGTTTACGGTGAGTACAATGCTTTAATCGGTATTGAGTCTTTAGAGATTATTGAAGGAGATTTACCTAATCGAGTTCAAAAGCTGGTAATAGAATGGGCTACGTTGTACCAGAAAGAACTGCTCGATATGTGGAATAGCCAAGAATTTAGTAAATTGCCACCATTAAAATAACTGCGATTTTTTTATGAAACCTGAACGCATCGTTTCTGCTAAAGTTATTGACGATCGCACCTTGATAGTTAAGTTTACAAATTTAGAAGTGAAAAAATACGACATTTCTAAGTTATTAGAAAATCCGATGTTTGCGACCTTATGCAATCCGGGGTTTTTCAGGAATTTTAGAATTGAACCGGGTGGTTATGGACTGGTTTGGAATGAATATCTCGATATCAGTGAATATGAACTTTGGCAGAATGGAATTAGTTGCACGGATGAGGAAATCGAGCGATATATTGAATTTATTCATCATGTTGCTCGCTGAGAAATAATGCCCGATTCTTCTGAGCGATCGCACTTTGTGACTGATGCCAAAAGTGCGATCGACCTTGGTTGAGAAAGATGAGTTAAGGGCGATCGAGCTTTGAGTTTATCAAGGCTAAGCAGCCATCGGGCAAAGGCTCAGAGTTGAACAATCAACTTTAGTTCTCGGTCGCAGTTCAACTTGAACTAAAGTTTTAAATTCTTCATTTTTGGGGGCAACTAAAAATTCTAATTTACCGTTAATATAATCATTAATTTCAATAGAGTTCACGAGTTCAAAACACATAATACCTACAGTGGCATCGGCTATCTTTAATTCAATTTGAACTGATTTTTGA
>NZ_JADEWV010000224.1 GCF_015207455.1 Microcoleus sp. LEGE 07076 | reverse complement strand
GCCCCTACGGAGAATCAAACAGAAAACCGGAATTTTGTAGGGGTAGTGGATGGTGCGTGCCTACCCCTCCCCACCAACGAGGACAGCCACGGGGGGCTGCCCCTACAAGAGAATGAAACAGCCCTGGGGCTAGGGGGGGTTCCAACCTCTCCATCCCGCGAATACCTCCAACATTGGCAAAACGCCGAAATCCAAGTCAGACAAACAATAGACCAAAAATTTTCAGCAATTAACAGCATAATAGAACCAAAAATTTCTTGGCTGCTTTCCCAAATTTTGCCCCCAGCCACACCGATATTTATTGCTAACAGTATGCCCGTGCGGGATGTCGAGTTTTTCTGGAAGCCGAACAACTTAGAAATAAAACCTTTTGTCAACCGCGGCGCTAACGGCATCGACGGCACGCTGTCAACAGCTTTGGGAGTAGCCCACCGCAATCAAAGCAGTATATTGTTAACAGGCGATTTAGCACTTTTGCACGATACAAACGGTTTTTTAATTAAAAATAAATTTGTCGGTCATCTGACAATTGTTTTAATTAATAACAACGGCGGCGGAATTTTTGAAATGTTGCCCGTTGCCAAATTTGACCCGCCCTTTGAAGAGTTTTTTGCCACGCCGCAGGATATAAATTTTGCTCAGTTGTGTGCAACTTACGGCGTGGAACACGAGATAATCGGCGATTGGCAGCAGTTCAAACAAAAATTAAGTTTTCTACCAAATAACGGGATTCGCGTCTTAGAATTGCCAACAAATAGGCGCTCCGATGCTAAATGGCGGCAAGATAACCTAAGTAAATTTGCCAAAGGTTTGTAGTGATGACTGGAGTTAATCAGCGGGCGGGCAAGATGCCCACCCCACAAGCAGAAAATTTACTCTTTGTGGAACAGGCCGGACAGCCTGTTCTTGGAAATGCTGCAATATCTGAGTTTAGACTGCTGGTTGAGCTAGCAGCGGATCTAATTCTCCATCTCTATCAAGTTCGTGAATGTCGTCGCAGCCGCCGAGGTGTTGGTTGTTAATGAAGATTTGGGGCACGCTGCGCTTTCCGTTAGCGCGTAGGGCCATTGCATTTCTGGCTGCTTCGTCGCCGTCTATTTTGTATTCGGTGTAATTTACGCCTTTCCACCACAGCAAGGTTTTTGCCCGGATGCAGTAGGGACAAGTTTGCCAAGTGTAAATCTCAACATTGGCTTTGATCCGATCGGGCGATCGGCCCAAAATGGGATTGAGAAAATCAAGCATTTTCGGTACTGGGGTAAAAATTAAACTGATTGACAGATTAAATCATTTTAGCGAAACGCCATCAGTCCCGCGTCCGGCCAAAAAATCGGCGCGGGATGGAATTACCCGCCGCGCCTGTGAATCTGTGATTTGCGTCACACATTTATTGTAGTGGGATCACTTACGTACACCCCAAATAATCACCTTCGGAACCTAATTAATATCACTGATCTTTTGAGGAAACTAGAGCATGATTAATATATCGAATTCAACCGCACTGCCATGAACTGCTTACAACTCCTCCCCGGCGCTATCTCTGAAATCCTCGCTTCTGTAAGCGACACGGGCGTTTTAACTTTAGCCGATCGCTACGGTTTGATGGCCGCTACTTTGGACGAGTCGCTGAATGAGGATGACAGAGGCTGTGTCAACCGCTTGCTGCGGGCAGTCATCAGAGGCAGAGTAAAAATGGTCAACGAACTTTCAGCAGCATTTTAATCGGGATTTGCAGTTTAGTTCTGATGGTAAGGTAAGTCAGCGGTAGATTCTGATGGCGAAATTGGTTGGCAGCCGATCGCCCGCCGGAGTCCCTGAGACTTGATATAACGGCGACTTGAATTCGATTTAAAGTTTTCTCCTCTAACAAAACAACGGTTTTTTCGATGTGCGGCCTGTTAAGGGCTGCTTTTTTTTGATCTAATCGCGGATTTCGATGTCGTACTGGCGGCAGAGGGCGATCAGTTCTTGTTGGAAGCGATCGCGCACGCTGTCTGGAGAGACAATAACGCAATCTTTGCCGTACCTCCGCACATCTCGAAACAGCCAGAATATACTAGATACCCGCTTCACCACATGACGCACGTCTCCCACCATTTCATTTGCCACATCTTCATCCGGCTTGGATTCATAGTTGTCAGCCAATCCTTTCAAAAAGTGTAAGTGTAATTCGAGATGATCTATGCTTTCGCGCCAATTTTCACTGGCAGGTAGCAAGTTGACAATCTTGTCCAAGCGCAAACACCGATTGTGAGCTAATTCGGGAATTGCTCTGGGATCGGCATCGTCGCACCAGATTTCTAGATACAGACGCTTGTCGTAGAGGCGAATTTTGGCACTGCGGGCAGTAAATTCGCTCACTTTGTCTTTCTTTGACAGGTAAAACAGTCTGAATGGTTGATGGTCGTCAATCAGTTGATTGAGTCGAAGCCGCCATGCTTCAGCAGTTTGGTTAACTTCTTGGAGCAACTTTTGCCGGAAAGGGGTTTCCAGATTGGCTTTGTCCAAGAGTAATGCCATGACGATCTGGGCGGCTTCGACTTCGCCGGAGTCGTTGAGGAATTTGACGGCTTTGTTCAAGGATTGTACTTGCACTGAATTGAGTGTAAAGGGTTCGCCAACTTCGATTTTTTGTTGGGCGATCGCGACCAGTAACCCAGATACGCTGGGGGATTTACCCCATAAGATGCCGAGGCGAAGGGCGATCGCCTCTAGCTGTTCTTTGGTTCCCGAGGGAATCGAAAGTGTAATTGTCTCTTTTTTGCGAGGCATCAATAAAATTGTAAGTACATACTTGACATATGAGGTTTTAAGTGCCACTATCAATATTAGTGTAAATGCAGTCCCCTGTCACGCACTTAAAACCTCAAAAAAATCTGCCATGAATCCATCAATGCCCAATCTTTGGCGCATCAGGAGGTTTGATGAGACTTATGTTAATGACTAAAAACTCGCACCAATGGTGCGAAAAATTGGTTGCATTCATCCTCAGATGGTTTGAGAAAAGATTGAGAACGAGAATTTTATATCTGCATGACTCGCCCGTAAGAAATTAAGTGATTTTTTTAATATCAAATGAACCGATTTGGACGAAAAGATGTCACGAAAAAGTCTGCTTTTTGACGAAGAAACAACAACTTTAGACGATCGCTATTTTGCAGAAATTCGTCCCAGGCTGTACGAACTGCATAACAAACACTCACAGTACGGCAGCCGCCAAGGACGCACCCTCGCCGAACATCTCGATTCAGCTTGTCAGTTCGTACTGACTGTTAGCAAACTTGCCGGAGTTCCCGACGACAAACGCGCGTGCATTCTGGCTGCAACCGCCGTTCACGATTTGAATAAATTAGCAGAGGATGGACGCAATGTTAAAACTTTAGCGCGCGAGCGCACCTTTCTGCAAGAACAACTCGATCGCGCTTGTGTTGCCCAATTCGCCCAAACTGACGAACAACTCGAACTCATCCGCCGCCTGATAGAACGCCATTCTGGACACAGCGCCAGCGATGGAACCCGCTTTTTACCGGAAGATCCCAACATCAAACGTTGGGCCGCGATGTTGATTGGCGGTGACTTATTCGACTTGGGAATTGAGGAAGACAAACGCATTCGCAAAGTCGAAACCGAGTTAACAGTTGCGTTGCAGCGTCCCTGTAAGTTGTTTCATGTCAGTCTTTCAGAAGACCGAGGTTATTTGACTTCGCTGTTGCTGTCAGCTTGCGAAGAGGTTTTGCACGATCGCAATTTGCATACTCTCGCCATTGACCCCAACGGTCAAATTTTTGTCGGATCAGCCTTTCCCAACGGCGATTTAAGCAAAATCATCGCTCAAAAATGGCAGCAAAAGATCGATCGCGTCTTTAGCAGCAACGTCGAACAACTCGTTAACGCCACCAAAGACGGCATCAAAATCGACCCGCAAGCCATTCAACAAAACCCCGAAGCAACCTTAGATGAAGTAGATAAATTACTGGCAAAAAAAGCCAGCGGTTACAAAGTTGAAAAAGTCACCAAAGACATTGAAAAGTACGGCGGCGATGCTGGAGAAACCGCCGTTAATGCCGCCGCAGCAGTCGGCTTGCATCCGGTATCAACTGCCGACGAATTTGCCATCTCCGAGGGACTAAAAACCGCTTACCTCAGCTATCGTGCCGCCGAACTCAGTCCCAAAGATGTTTGGGATCGAATTGCCGTACAAGTCGGGCTTTCTCCCGAACAGCGGGCGGCCTTGGAACCCTTTAACGCGCAGTACGGACGCTGTTTGTTTGCGGCCAAATCGATCGAGGGCGATCGCGAACAGATGCTAGCAAAGGTATTTGCTGCCTTAGAAGACTCATTTCAATTGCGTCCAACAGCAGAAGTAGAAGTCTCCGCAGAATTGGTGAATGCGGTTCGACAATTGCTTAACTTTTCCACACCCACAAACTCGCAAGGTTTTAACGAACTAACAGCATATATTGACGCCAACCCGCGCCAGCGATGTTCCTTGGGCCTAACATCGCTGCAAATCGGCGAATTGAGTTCGCCCAAAATGCCGCCGGGAACCAAAGTACAAGCTTTTTCCAACCGCCTTCCCGGTGGTATGATTGCCGAACCAAAGCGGCGGGCCGATAACTTATCAGCGCTTGGTTATCAGTTGATAGCAGTTGGTGCAAACTTCCCAAATGCAGTCAAACAAGACCCGCTTTATTTACACTTTGCCCTGCCCAAAGGTTCGAGTGTGGAACTCAGAACAATTTGGCAAAACTTTATAAAAAACACTGCAGCCAAGAACGAAGACGGTACAGTAACAGTTGATGAATTGCAACTTTACCGCGAAAATCAGCTAGTCTTTCAATCCAATAAAATGGTTGGGTTGGCACTGCCAAAACGTCCTGATTTTATCAACTCAACGGTAACAATTCCCGTCCTTTGGGGAGAAGTCAATAACTCTGTGGCGTTGCTGAAATCGCTCAGGCTAGCATTGGAAATGAGCTTAGCCTTAGATTTGGGTTTTCC
This sequence comes from Microcoleus sp. LEGE 07076, assembly GCF_015207455.1. GTDB lineage: Bacteria > Cyanobacteriota > Cyanobacteriia > Cyanobacteriales > Microcoleaceae > Microcoleus. Next base: position 3,963 of record NZ_JADEWV010000224.1, on the reverse strand, counting down.
CTTTGTGTTGAGTGCGAATCTGGAAGTCGAACCAACTTGGAATTTTTTCGGAAAAGTTGATGGCATTCCATCATCATTGCAGCCGCTACTGGGGAACGGTCAGTATCGGCGGGACGGTCATTTTTCGGAAAAGGAACGAGGCGTAGTAGTAACAGCAGAAAAAGTTTTAGAACGACTGCGCTGTGTTGCCAAACTAACAATTTCTGTAGCAAGTCTGAAGAAAAAAGATGATTGTCTGTACGACTTAGTACGGGCTTCCACTCGTCCTCTCAGCTTGTATTACGTCCTGCTGCGCTGGATTTTACGAGAACAAGACGATCCTAATTTGGAGGCGATTTGGTCTCGCATTCGAGAACCTTTGAATACTTTATTGGAGAGTTTGATGTCAGAAGAACACGATCGCGTTTCTAGCTATCTCAAGCAAGCCGCACATATTGCCGAATTTGCCAAGTTGCGGGGCAGTTCCTTTCGCCGGACTGCCCAAACCGAGCCGTTTTCGGAGTTTATCAAAGCTGTGCGATCGCGCAAATCTCACATGGATTGGGACACGATATTTGCCGCCCTCGCCCAGCAATATCACAACCGTCTCGATCGCATTCGAGATTATGGCGTGGGTGCGACCAAATACGAACAAATCAAGCAGTTTTATCAAGTTTTGAAACAACTGTTTGAGGATGTTTATCACTCGCGTCCAGAAAGGCTATTAACTGATAGCAAAACTCTTGAAGCTGCCTACTTGTTCTTTTTGCAAGAAGCCCGTCAGGAATTGAAAGCTGAAATCGAAAAAAAGTCTGCAACCACATCTACAACAACATCTGAAAAAAATTAGGAGAGTTCAAAATGTCGATCGCAAAATTGCAACCATTCCTCGCCCCTACCTACGAAAACTTTCCCAAAGGCCGCACCATTGGTATGGTTGTCCTTCGCACAACGCAATCGGAAACCATTTTCCGCACGGAAGGAACGGGCGAACCGATGTGCAGCGAATACGTGCAAGCTGGGATTGAAGATACCGAATCAATTCCTCGGTTGGTGATGACAAAACGCAAACAAGTTGCACCAGAAAGGCGGAAAGGACGTGAATTTTTGCGATCGCAAAATCTCCTTTACCCCGCACCGAAAACCAATGAAATTTGCGCCCTCAATACGAATGCGCCTTGTGAAATGTGCGTTGATTGCTTCCTTTACGGCTTCGCGGCGGGTGGAGAAGGGGCACAAAAAAGCCGAGTCTGGACGGAAGATGCGTTTAGTGTGCTGAATTCTACAGAACTGATTGGCGATCGCACGATCAATGCTATTTTTGAAACCGGAACTATGCGCGATGAAAAAGGTAACGCTTCGACGGCACTAAACACTAGCGAATATATCAAACCAGGAGTTCATTTCCTCGATATTCTCACCCTCAAAGATGTCACCGCAGACGAATTGCGCTACACCCTAGGCAACATTTTGCTAACCACTCGTTACGGCGCTGTTTCCAGCCGCGTCGGACGCATGGACAATCAAATTCTCGGTGTCTTTGGCGGTATTGCCGAATTACCCAGTTCTCTCGAATTGGTACAAGGAGTTTACGACAAGCTGAAAGCTGAACATACCGTCCTCGAACATCCTTTCAAAACTCAATCTTTAGTCGATGCAACTCAGGAAATTATCAGCACTTGGACAAACAAACGAGGTATTTCTATGCAGTTGTCCGCAGCCGAACGTGACGCGCTGATTGCAGATGTCGATCGCCATTGGTCGTTACCCGAACAAGAAACATTCCTCAAACGCTTGGATGAATCCTATGCACCTTGGCGCAAGGTGAAAACTGAAAACAAGAGCAAAGGGCGAGGTAAAAAATCGGAGGAATCATAAATCTTCTCCCTGTGTCGGGGCGGGTTTACAAATATCCTCAATTTAAAGGATAGGGGTGAACTTGCCCGTACAGGATTTGCGTTTATTTAAGCGTTTAAATTAATCTAAACCATGCCGCAATTAGAACTTTCCCGAACTTCTTCCACTTCGATAATTGCCTATAAAACCGCACGTTTAATCGAACTTTGGTGCGCCGAACCTGTGTTTTTTGCGTCGCGGGAATTGTCTGATACTTACTATACCGAAGGGGCGATCGGCAATTATGCCCTAGCCTACGCTTTGGGTTGGGCGCGATCGCCCTATCGACTCACGGGACAAGACACCGGAAGACCCCGATATATTGAGGATTTAACGCCTCTTTCCGGTGAAAGCTACATCCTCCCCGCGTGGCCAGGGAACGGCACTGTATCCTTGCGGTTTGAGCGGTTTAACGCCCTTTCTGACTCCTATTGGTATGCGATGACGAACAATCGCGTGGCAACAGCGCGGGAAGATGTACCGCTGAGTCGATCGGGCAAAAAACCCAGTACGTACCGCCCCAGCAACTTCCCCCAAACCGGGCGATTGCGGATGATTGAACGGGGAAATCGGTTTCAAACATTGGTATTTGGCGATCGCGAATTACCCGAATACATCCGCGTCGGTAAATTCACCAGCAAAGTTCGCGTTGACATCCTTAAAAAATTCGATATTGTGCAACTTCCGAGGGGCGATTATCGCTGCAATACCTATCTCAGCGCGGCCGATTTGCCTGCAAATATCGAACTCCTCGCTTTCGACTTAATTTCGATGCCGCCCGCCTCGTTATTGAAGAACCTTTCCTTTCGCGGTGAGGCGCTGCAAGCCGGCGATTTCATTCTCCCAGCCAACCTTGAATTTTGCGGTCAAAATCCCAATGAATAATCTAAAAATTCAACTCGAACCAGCCAGTATTTCTGCTTGTAGTAAATTGCCCCCACAACTGGAATTTATGGGACAAGCCTTGCAGCATCAAGTCGATGTTTGTGCAGCCTCTAAAGATAACGATATAATTATCGATACCGCGCCGACTGGAACGGGAAAAACGCAATCAGGATTGAACGTTTTGCTGCACAATCCTGACCGAAATGCGATTTATATTGCGCCGACAAATGCTTTGATTGACCAACAAACAAAAACTGCAGAAGAGTTTGTTCGTAAAGCAAATTTGCCGCATCTCGTCAAAGCAGCTTCTGCCAAGCAAGTTAATTTGTGGTCAGAAGATTTAGTGGGGAAACGTTCTGGGGAAAAAATCTATAACGTTTTGCGAGAACCTGCGACAATCTTTCCCGAATGTGGCGGCGGTAGACCGATTTTGCTGGTAACGAACCCGGATATTTTCTATTATGCCACGTTCTTTGCATACAATAAGCTGGATCGCAGCAACATTGCTAGCGAATTTTACAGCAGTTTCTCGACGGTAATTTTCGATGAATTTCACCTTTACGATGCCAAACAGTTAGTCAGCTTGTTTTTCTATCTCGCTTTATCCAAAGAGTTTGGTTATTTTCAGCACAACCGCAAAATTGTTTTGTTGACAGCAACGCCGGAACCTGCTTGCGATGAAGCCTTAAATGTTTTGGGAAAAAATGGTGTCAAAATTTATCGAACTGACAGCAAAAATCAAATCGATCGCCTACTTCCTTCTCAAACTCAAGTCAATCTCGAAATTCGCAAGCAGCCAGAAAAAGACAATCTAATTGCAGAAATAGTTGAAGAAGTTGTGCGGCGGCTTCGCGAATTTCCTGACGAAAATGGGGCGGTCATTCTGGATTCCAAGGATACATTAGGGCGGATTTCCGATCGACTGCGCGATCGCGGATTTGCCGATTGCTGCGGGCGGATTACGGGCGATACACCCAAGGAAAAACGCCTGCAGGCGGCCCAAAGACAAGTGATTCTGGCTACGAGTACCGTGGATGTGGGCTTTAATTTTGAACGGGATAATCCGCCACCCAGACAGAATCTCGATTGGTTGATTTTTTCAACGCGCGATCGCTTTTCATTTTGGCAGCGGATCGGGCGTGTGGGGCGGGTTTTGGGAAAAACGCAAACCGATATTGCTTCAGGGGCGATCGCCTATTTGCC
>NZ_JADEWV010000223.1 GCF_015207455.1 Microcoleus sp. LEGE 07076 | reverse complement strand
GTTCTAGGATGTTGACAAATCGTGCCACTCAAACTAAAATTCCTCCAACCGTTCGCTCGGTAGCCGGAACACTCACACAGTGCGATCGTCAAATTCAACAACATCCCGACTCTATCAAACCCAAGGCGAATTATTTAGGGGCGCGAAAAAAAGTCGAGCCACTGCATTGCAGCGAGTGAAATTTTTTATGGAGGGTAGCCTGTTGAGCAGGGTAAAAACTTTTATTTAGCAATAGCCTCTTTTCTGAACAACAAGCCCAGCCATTGAGGCTATTCCTAAATCCCGCCGTCATTATACACCACAAAGGATTTCAAACTCACACCATGCTACAAGATACGCAAACAATCCGGCACTACCAAAAACTGACCGACGCCCTCGTCGAAATGTGGAATAGAGGTTATCGTTTCGATGACCTGCGGCTTTACTTAGACGGCTATCTAGCCGCCCTGCGACATTCTAATGGTTTAGAACCCTATCTGATTCACAGATTAGAGGAAGAAGCAGCGCGTTACATTCACGACCCGTCGAATTTTGAAATGCCACAGACACAGACACAAACTGAAGCCGACTACTACTAAATACCAAATTTGGTTGAATAAACCTAATAGGTTTGTAGCGAGGACTTCAGTGCTGTCTTGACGCTTTTACCGATCAATAATCGGACATGGTATCAGAGGCAGAAAGTCGTAAGCTGTAGCTGCAAAATCGAATTTTAGTAGGGCGGGGCCGTGTCCGCCCTACTGCTGTTAAAGCTAGAACTTTGGGAAAGTTTTAAGTTCCGAACTCATAATTTTTTAACTTTTTCACTCGCAATTTAAGCCTCAAAAATTAAAACTCAAAACTTTTTCCTGCTTTCCCTTGCTTGGATTTAAGAAGCCAAAGCGACTTCTACAACTTCTTGCAATTCGCCCTTTTGATACATCTCGATCATAATATCCGAACCGCCAACAAACTCGCCGTTGATATAAACTTGGGGAATTGTCGGCCAGTTGGAATACTCTTTAACACCTTGACGAATTTCCTGGTCTGCCAAAACATCAACAGTTTCGTAAGGCACTCCCAAAGTGTTGAGAATTTGCACCACAGTATTAGAAAAACCGCACTGGGGCATTAACTTGTTGCCTTTCATGAACACCATGATTTTATTTTGCTTAACCAAGTCGTCAATTCTTTGATGTGCTGTAGTCATGGTAGCTCCTAGTATTGTTAGAAAAATTTTTCAACGTTGACTGAGACAGGAACCGGATTTTTTAGGAAAATCTGTGGTTACAGCCATTGATTCCGGCGAAAAAACCCGGTTTCTTTGGTTTCGAGTTGTTTGTTAACTAACTGTTGACATAAGGACAAACTTGTGGTGTCAACAGAGCAACTCAACAATTAAGCAACTGGACTTTTGGCTTCCCATTCGGCGGGAGTTAAAGTTTCCAAGGCCAAAGCGTGGATAGCTTCGCTAGCCATTGCCTCTTTGAGAGCGCCGTAGATTAGTTGGTGCTGCTGTACTCGGCTTTTCCCTTCAAAAGCGGCAGAGACTACCCTGGCTTGGTAGTGGTCGCCCCCGCCGGTCAAATCGTCAACTTGTATCTTAGCGTCGGGCAACTGGGCCTGAATCATTTCTGCTACTTGAGACGGTGTAACCATTGGTTTTTGTGATAAAGGGCTCTATTGAATAATTTTAGTGGAACTACTTGTTAGACGATCGCGGTTGAGTTGCAGCAGGCCGGGGATAGGGCGCATCCACAAAACCCAATTCTAGTAGCTGCTGGTAAGCTTTTTTGCCCAAGTCGCGAGTTGGCTGCTGCGATCGAATAATCTGAATCAGTAGAGGGACAGCCAGTTCCGGCTTGTTTTGCGCCCGGTGTACCAACGCCAGCCGATAGGTAGCTTCGTCGCGCATTTGAGCTGTTTCCACAGCTTTGGTGCGGTTGCTGTCGGCTAAACGGATGTCAATTCCAGCAAAACTGCTGCTCAGTTGTTGGTAGAAGTTGGATAGTTGATTGAAAACTTGGCGGGATTCTTGGAGCTTTTGAGCCGCGACAGTGTAATTTTGATTGGAAATAGCTCCGCTGGCTTCTGTCATCAAGCGCTGACCTCCTGCAATGCTCAGCAGGCTGCTGTCTTGCGTCAGAGGGCGGAGGTTGTTGGGGTCAGTGGGGTCGTCGGCGGGATCGACTTGCGCTTGGTTATCTGGTGCAGAAGGTTGTTGTGCTTGGGCTTGGAGCGGTGCCAACAGGGTCAAAACTGCGATCGCCCCGATCGTCATCCAGGCAGTGAAGCGAAGCCAGCAAACAGTTCCAGAGTATACCATGAAATTACTTTGCGCCCACCGCGCTTTTTAAAAGATATTTAGCTACAGCCGATCGTACCATTGGCGATCGCAACCGGCTAAGTCTACACCAATTTTGGCTAAATGTCAAACGCGGCGATCGATTTTGGATTTGGGATTAAATCAAGAAAATCGCGGGCGATTCGGAAATATTTCGGCGGCTGAAACCGCGGCCAAATAAACTTTCGTCCCAGCAGAGGGGGACTGAAGCATAAAGGAAATTCAACCGGACTGATGTTTGTTGAGCAATCCCTGCCGATCGGCCTGAGCTTTCTGCTATCTATCCAGGTTTGCGATGACAATTATCCCAAAAAAAACCGGGAAATTATCATTGATACAGCGGCCAATACTCTCACGAACAGAACTACGATATCTTAGATTATATCGTGGACGGTTGCATCGGAATCATAAAATTGAGTCAACAGTTAACACTCAACCATTCAGTTTTTCCACCCGCCAGTTAACAGTTAACAGTCAACAGTTATGTATGAGTGCAACCGGAGTTGATATTAAACGTTTAAAGTCGCAGCTACAACTCGATGGTCTCGATCTTTTGCCAAATAGCTCACAGCAGCGCGAGCTTGAGGATTGTCAAATTTTCTCAGCGCCCGCGCAACTCGCATCCGAGTTTCCCAGTAATCTGCGGCCACCAGTGGTAACAATTGCTGCAACGCCTCTTCTTCCTTCTCCGTATTTGCCAGGAGACCCAATCCGTCGGTCGCCACTTCCTGAACTGGCAAATCTTCGCCTGCTAGACCGATCGCACAAATTTCCAATATTGCCTCAGGACACTGCATTTCGTACAGTGGAGCCATGATACTGCGGCGCACGAGCCAATTGTCATCGCGGCGAAAAGCTTCCACTAAGTGAGAAATTGCCTCGGTGCCGAACATTGACACAGAGTTAGCGGCTTCGGCTCGCACGTTCGGATCGCGATCGAACTGCATCATTTTTAACAGCGCCGCAAAGGATTCGGCAGTTTGACTCTGCCGCAATCCCATCGCCACGAACGATCGTACCATAAACTCAGGATCGTCCACCTTGGTCAGCAACATCGGCAGCGCCACAGCAGCATCGCACTTTCTCAAAGCCCTGATCGCCCGCAGCCTGTCTTGAGGATCGGAACTTTGCAGCCCTGCTTCGATTTCGCTAATTTCCATAAGCCAATTTAAATATATTTTTGTTACTTTTCTTGACAATTCTAGCAATTATTGCCGGATTTTGGGAAAATTATCAAAAATTCAGTTATGAGATTATGCCTGCAAATTTAGAGGCTCAAACTTCAACACCAGAAGAAGTTCAGGAAGTAATTGCTGAGTTGGAGCAATATCGGCAACGGCTGATGGACGATACCCTGGAAATGGCTAAAAAGGTAAAAATGCCCAAACAAGCAGTGATGAAGCAGTTGGAAAATCACCCTTTATCTTCAAAGTCTTCTGCTAAATTCCCTTGCAATATCGACTCGGATCTTAAATCTCCATAAAAATTTTTCAGAACTACATAAAATTTAGCAGAATTTCCAGATGGAATAAAATCTACCCATTTTTTCTTGTCTGAATATCTCACTCCGCCATGACATTAATACGACCCTTTCGTCGGTCTCCTCTTTTATTACTTCGAGTCCCTTTTTTACACCAATTTTTCCTTCTAATTACTCTCAAACTAAATCCACTCTCATCGCAAAACCATACCTGTAAAAGAGCTGGAGATTCTTTTGCTGGCGTTGCTGAATCATGGTATGAGACGAGAAAAATTCAAGATGGGAGCCGAAAATGATTTCTGGGATTTTAATTAGGAATTGGAACATCTCCAACTTTCAGATAATGAATTAGTAATTTAATTGAATATCCTAGCATTTGTGACGACTTAGAATAACAAAGAGTTTTTCTTTTTAGCCGAACCAAGTAATGTCTGAGCCTCGTATTTTCACCCTCAACTCTTGTCCTAGAGGTTTTGCTAATAATTCGATCGCCCTCCGGCACAAACATTGGGTAAACTTTCGGGCCATCTGTCACATAAAAATAGCAGTTCCATTTAGTAACAATGTCCCATATAGCAATCCTAAATGATTTTCAATAACTGGTTCCCAGGCTCTACCTGGGAACCGATGTCAGCGAGGCTCTGCCTCGCCTGCGAAAATGGAGGCAGAGCCTCGCCTATCTGCGTTACCAGGCTCTTCCTGGTAACGAGTAACGAGTATAATCATTTAGGATTGCTATAGTGGTTCAAAAGTTTGGGCGCTATGCTCGCCCAAAACCCATCCTAAAATACCTGGCTTAAAATGGTCTACCGCCGTCCACAGCCAGGTTTTTTTTTGAACCGACAAATGTTTGTAACTCATCTAATTCTCCAGCGGCAGGAGTCGTTTCTGGAGCGTAACAATCTGGCAAGAGTTCTCCAGCTTGTTTGACCCAATTAATAATTGTAGTATGATGTACATTTTTGACTCTCTCAATGGCTCGAAAACCCATGCCATTAACATACATTTTGAGACATTCGCGTTTCACTTCTTCCGAGTATCCTCTTTGAGATTGATAATCATTGATAAATTGTCTTTTACATCTGACGCAAATATAATTCTGCTTGCCTTTTTTGTGACCATTTTTATTGATATGGGTTGACTGACATTCCGGGCATTGCATAATATTTTTTTAAATGTGTGTGATTTTTGACGCTCCGACGATCATTTTATCATACTCTTGTTCAGCAACGCCGAACTTGCCTACAGCTCCTTACGTTGCTGCTTTGGTGTACACTCGCGATCGCGCTTGCGCTCCTCGCGATATGTCTCCTCAAGCCTTGGTAGAGTTCCGCGCTCTCCTCGACTACACGATCAACTCTCTTTCCTAGAAAGTTCGATCGCATAATTTACGGCTAGGTTGGACTCAAGTTCGATCGGTTGTGAGGGAACTATTAAGACGCTGCGAAAGCCTAAATCGGGTTTAGTGTCGTGCTAAGAGTCCCTTAACTTTAAGAGTCATTAGTTATTGGTTATTGGTTATTGGTTATTGGTTATTGGTTATTGGTTATTGGTTATTGGTTATTGGTTATTGGTTATTGGTTATTGGTTATTGGTTATTGGTTATTGGTTATTGGTTATTATTTATTGGTGATGAAAAGGGATAAAAAAATAATTTGTGTATTGGTGTTTTGGGTGTCGTACTGTTAGTTATTGGTAATAAGTAAGTGGATAAGCGTTTTTTTTGATTTATTTAATCTGACAGAAGAACAGGCGATCGCCATTTTGGAAACATCGGCGGCTGAACTAGACGATCCTTACGATCGCTACATTGCAGCTTCTCATTTAGTAAACTTTTCCACAGAAAAGTCGATCGCCGCCCTGACGGAGGCCGTGGAAAACACCGACAATAGCCTTGACAATCGTGCAGTTCGCCGCAAAGCAGCAGAAACCTTGGGGCGCTTGCAGGCAAAATCTGGACTCACGTCTCTCCATGCTTGCTTGGGCGATAATGACTCTTACGTGGTAGAAAATGCAGTTTGGGCGATCGGCGAAATCGGTACCCAAAATCCCGATATATTAGAAGATATTGCCAAATTGCTCGACAAACCAGCTCAAAGCTATCGGGTAATCATCCACGCTTTGGCCAAATTGAATTACACAGCAGCACTCTCGCGCCTTGGCAAATTTGTAGACGATGAAGATGGGATGATTCAAGGTGCCGCCATTACCACAATCTGCCGCTTTACGGGAGATTACTCGCAAATGTCGCGCGTGGTAGAGTTGCTGCAAAGTATCAATGTTAACGATCGCCGCAGCAGCATTCAAGATTTGATAGATGCCAAATATTACCGAGCAATTCCTGAGATTTCCCGCTGTCCGGTGTCTTTGGTGTTTCGCCTGCGGGCTGTGCGGATGCTGGCGAGTGCGGGGATTCCAGCAGGAGATATTGCTTTTGCCGAAATTGAACCGATGCTCGATCGCATAATTGGCGATCGGGCGATCGACCTCGATTTAGTACACGAATACGACCAACTACCAAGCCTCGAATTTGCCATTAAGGAACTCTACGAAACCGATTTCGGGCGCTGTTATCTGGCAACCAAAACCATCCTAGAATCCTACAGAAATGAAGCACCGGATGCCTTACTCGCAACTTATGCAAAATCAGCATACAACGATTACGGAGCGCACTATCACGTCATGAAACTGCTGGGCTGGCTCAAGTATGCCCCAGCTTTCGATTTACTCGTAGAAGCGCTGCACAATCGAGAACCGCAGTTTCAAAAATCCCGCGCCGCCGCCGCCATCGCCCTCGGCGAAATCGGTGACAAGCGCGCTATTTCCGAACTAAAAGTTGGTCTGGAAACTAGAATTTGGGATTTGAAATATGCTAGTTTGATGGCATTGGAAAAATTAGGAGACAACAGCGGCTGCGAGATTTTAGCGGAGGATGAGGATTTGCTGCTGCGGGCAAAAGCAGCGAGTTTAATATCTAGAGTATAATAATTTAAGGTTGTTGACTGTTGACTGTTGACTGTTGACTGTTGACTACTGACTACTGACTACTGACTACTGACTAATAACTAATATGCCTCAAGAAGAACTATTCCAACAGCTAAAACATCCAAATCCGCACCTGCGGAAGCGCGCCATGAGCTCGATAGCAGAAACTCGCGACGAAACGACTATTCCACGGTTGATGGGAATTTTGGATGAGGAAGATGTCGTTTATCGTCGATCGGCAGTACAAGTTTTGGGGATAATCGGTAATGATGCTGTGCCGTTGCTGGTAGATTCTTTACTCAATAGCAAGAATGTCACGATTCAGGCGAGTTGTGCAAAGGCATTAACGGCGATTGCTGTCAATTATCCAGATATAACTTTCCCCGAACTAGGATTGCAAGGGCTGCAAAAAGCACTAACCGATCCGAATCCGGTGGTTTATATCTCCTCGCTGATGGCGCTGGGACAAATTGGCACACCGGCCTTGGATATCTTGATCGAGACGATCGACAATACTGACAATATTGCTTTAGCTGTGGCGATAACTGGTTTGTTGGCGACAATCGGAGGCACAAAAGCAGAGGAGGTTTTGTCGGCGGCGGCGGCGAATCCTGATGCCAATCCTTATATTCGGGAGTCTGCTGTAAGTGCTTTGTCACGAATGAATCAGGTGACTAAATGGAATTCCGGCGGTTAGTTGGATTGAACGGGCGATCGACCGTTTATATCAAATCCAGTTAGGTCGAAATCATACCGCAGAACGTCCCCCTCGCGATCGGGACGCTCGCACTGAATTATAAAAATTATTATTATCAAAACAGCGGAAACGATATTACTTGATATAAGTAACGGGATACTCAGGATTAGCTGGATTCGGGATTAATCGCTGATTTTTACAATCCACCAAAAAATCTAACTTTTCCAACACAACCTGACCGATAAGCACTTCATCGCCAGTTACTAAGGCATCCTCAATCGTCTTGCGTCCTTCACACTCAACGATTAGAGGGCCTGTTACTCCGACAGCTTCTTGGCGTCCGTCAGTATATTTAACCAACTGCTGGCTCAAAATTCGTAAACCTAGCTGCTGTACTATTTCTGAGGGAATAACCAGATTAACCGCACCTGTATCTACCAACCCTTCGATTTCACACTCCCGCAACAGCCGAGGTGCTAGCATCCCGCCACGCACTAACTCGTCATCTACTGCATTTGTCAACTTCACCTGAGTGCGAACTGCGCCCATTCTCTTAAGTCCATCTAGTTCTAGTTTATTTAATTCTTGCATATCAAATTACCTTTTAATCTTGTCCTACTCACATTATAGAGGTTCTGCTAAATGAGACGCGATCGCCCTTTTCATTCACTTGATATAAGTAACAGGATAATCAGGATTTTCAGGATTGGGAATTAATCGCTGATTTTTACAATCCACCAACAAATCTAACTTCTCCAAAATCACCTGACCGATAAGCACTTCATCGCCAGTTACTAAAGCATCTTCAGTAGTCCTGCGTCCTTCAATTTCAACTAATATAGCTTCCGTCACTCCTACAGTTTCCCGACGCCCATCAGCATATTTAACGATTTGTTGACCGATAATCCCCAAACCAAGCTGCTGTACTATCTCTGATGAAATTAGTAGGTAAACTGAGCCTGTATCTACTAGAGATTCTTTTTGACACTCCCGCAACAGCCGAGGTGCCAGCAACCCCCGACTTACTAGCGCTTCATCTATTGCATTTGTCAGCTTTACCTGAGTGCGAACGGCCCCCATTGTCTTAACTCCAGACTGTTCTAATTTATTTAATTCTTTCATCTCATTTTCTGTTTGAGTATGGTTTTATACTATTGGCATTATATCTGGGCGTTTATTATCCGCGCGATCGCCCTTAATTTGCACTCAACAACAGAAAACTGACCGCCCGTGAATTTTTTCCTAAAACTCACGGGCGATCGCTATAATTAAAACGCTTATCTCATAGGAGATATTTTTTTTGGCAAGCTGTTTTTTTTGCTTGAACAGCTTGATTAACGGAGAGGGAGGGATTCGAACCCTCGTTAAGTTGCCCTAAACACACTTTCCAGGCGTGCGCCTTCAACCGCTCGGCCACCTCTCCAGGGCTAAATTCATTCATTTAGCCACAGCTAAACTATATTAGCAGAACAAATCTGATTTGGAAAGGGGGTAAGGG
>NZ_JADEWV010000222.1 GCF_015207455.1 Microcoleus sp. LEGE 07076 | reverse complement strand
GTGTTGCCTACTGGTAGGAATATTCATGCTTTAGATCCTTATCGGATGCCTTCTCCGGCTGCTTGTGAAAGGGGGCGCGAAATTGCTCGAAAAATTCTTCAGAAGCACGTTGAGGAACACGGTAAATATCCTGAGACTGTGGCGGTGATGTTGTGGGGTTTGGATGCTATTAAGACTCGCGGTGAATCTATTGGAATTCTCCTAGAATTGGTAGGGGCTGAACCTCTGAAGGAAGGAACTGGCCGGATTGTTCGCTATGAGTTAAAACCGCTGGCTGATGTCGGCCATCCCCGCATTGATGTGTTGGGAAATCTTTCGGGGATTTTCCGCGATAGTTTTGTGAATATTATTGAGTTGCTTGATGATTTGTTTGTGCGGGCTGCTGATGCTGATGAACCGGATTCGGATAATTTTATTCGCAAGCACGCTTTGATTTTGCAGGAAAAAGGCGTGCAGAATTGTGCGGCGAGGTTGTTTTCTAATCCGGCTGGAGATTTTGGTTCTTTGGTTAACGATCGAGTTGTTGATGGTAGTTGGGAATCGGGGGATGAGTTGGGGAAAACTTGGGAAAGTCGCAATGTTTTTAGTTACGGAAGAAAGGATAAGGGTGAGGCGAGGCCGGAGGTTTTGACTCAGTTGTTGCAAGGGTGCGATCGCATAATTCAAGAAATTGATTCTGTTGAATACGGTTTGACGGACATTCAAGAGTATTATGCCAATACTGGGGGTTTGAAGAAAGCAGCGGAAAAGCAGCGCGGCAAAAAAGTCAATACCAGTTTTGTCGAAAGTTTTTCTAAAGATACAACTGGGCGCAATTTAGAAGATTTGCTGCGTTTGGAATATCGCACTAAGTTGTTAAATCCTAAGTGGGCTAAGGCGATGGCCAATCAAGGTTCGGGTGGTGCTTATGAAATTTCGCAGCGGATGACGGCGTTAATTGGTTGGGGCGGAACGGCTGATTTTACTGATAGTTGGGTTTACGATCAGGCGGCTGATACTTATGCTTTAGATGAAGAGATGGCGAAGAAGTTGCGGGAGGCAAATCCTGAAGCTTTTCGCAATATTGTAGGGAGAATGTTGGAGGCTAACGGGCGGGGATTTTGGCAGCCGGATGCGGATAAGTTGCAGCAGTTGCGCGAGTTGTACGAGTTAACTGATGAGAAGATTGAAGGGGTAGTTGTGTAGTTTTTTTAATATAAATATTTAGGGGCGGGCTAGAAGCTCACCCCACAATAGTTTCAAAATTTGTCAGGTGCAAGCATTGGAATTAATATTACCCACAGCCAGGACACGGCAGTGCCGTGTCCCTACCGCGATTAATGGTAGGGACACGGCACTGCCGTGTCCTCTATGTGATGTTTAAATGCAACCGGGAACGATATTAGAGGCGCGACTATTAAATACCCCGATCGCCCTGCGGTTTTGCTACAGGAACTGATGGTTTATTGTTTGGAGAATTAAAAGCTCGATCGACTATATCTCCAAAGGGAACAAACTGCGGTGCAGATGATGGAGCTCCGGTTCTCAAGGTTGTAACTGGCCCACTGCCGTCTTGGGCAAAATTAATCAATCTCGTTAAAGCTTCACCGGGATTTTTAGCATTTCGCTTGTCTAGGGTGAACAGCAGATTTTGAGAGTTGCAGCGCCCCCGTCCGTTCACGTAACAAACTACTGGCAAGTTATTAACAATTCCTGTTGTTAACTGCAAGTTGCTCAATCTTCCGCCATTCTGGGCAACAGCTTTGGTCAATCTATTGGAAACAATTTGACAGCGCTGCCAAGGTGTATATTCGCGGCCGAACTCGGTAGATTTCCAAACAATCATTGGATCTGTCGTGACATTTCCCCGCCGCGCAATTGTGACAAAATTACGACCGGAAGTAACGCACTGAAATGTTGTTTTAGTGTTATTCAAAGAGTTCCTGGCTGGAGCTGCTTGCACTTGGCTGGCAAAGGCGACAGTACCGGCGAAAACTAAAGCGGATGCTAATAAGGGTGCAGTCAATTTCATAATCACTCCTGCCGCTAAGGCAGTTAAATTTATGTCGGATGTGATAGTTGTAGGGACAGGGCAGTGTCCTCTCCCTATCTATTCAGATTCGGCTGGTTGGCTGTCGCACCCGGATATTTTTCAAATATTAAATCAGGTTAGTTGCACCTCATGTCTGTAGGTACATAGCAGTGTGGTGTGTTTATTTCAACACTTGGGAACTTGGCTTTACGAACACGGCACTGTCCTTTCGTTGTTCCAAAACTTCGAGGCCAGTGCAGCACAAACATCCTAGATAGTGTTTTTAGCTACATTATGCAAAGCCGTCGCAGTCAACAATGGTAGGTAAAACTACAAACGACAGCTTTGCCATCGGCTGGCAAATAACTTATGAAACCTCGAATCATTGTTTGCGGCTTGGGCCAAACGGGACACAAAATTTTTTGTTTGTTGAGACAGCAGGGGGCGATTGTGGTTGGTATTAGCGATCGCCCAATTCGCAGCGAAACTTCTGATGTGGTTGTCGGTAATTTGCAAGCAGCTTCTACTTTGTTGGCGGCGGGCATTCAAAAAGCTCACACTTTAGTAATCGCAGGAAATGATGATGCTGTTAATTTGGCAGTTTTGATGCAGGCGAGGATTCTGAATCCTCAAATTCGGGTCATTAACAGATTGTTCAATACTAGCTTGGGCGACAGAATTGACCACACTTTGCCCGAACACAGTTCGATGAGCGTTTCGGCTTTGGCTGCTCCGGTTTTTGCTTTTGCTGCTCTCGGAAATCGGGCGATCGGACAGTTGCGTTTGTTCGATCGCACTTGGCCGATTCACGAAGAATATATCGATGAAAATCATCCTTGGTTAAATCAACAACTGAGCGATTTGTGGAACGATCGATCGCGAATGTTGATTTATTATCTCCCGGCTGCTAACAAAACCGATTTAGTATCGGCCGTGCTTGCGGGTCAGGAGTGCCAGCAGGGCGATCGGCTAATTGTTGCCACTGAGCCGACTCTTGGCAGCCCTCAAAAAACTTTAATTCAAAAATTTCTTAAAATCCTAACTAGCCTGCGCCGATTTCAGCAGCACAGCCAAGCAGCAGTCATTGTTTTGCTGACGCTGCTGACAATGATTGCAGTTGCTACTGTCACCTATGTTTGTGTTGATAAAAATATCTCAATTATTGATTCTCTTTATTTTTCAGTCGGCATGATTACAGGAGCAGGAGGCTTTGAAAAAGTTGCGGAACAAGCTCCAGAAAGCATTAAACTATTGACAGTTGTGATGATGTTAGTTGGAGCCGGAATCATCGGCATCTGCTACGCATTGCTCAACGATTATGTATTGGGAACTCGCTTTACCGAATATTGGGATGTGGCGCGAGTTGCACAGCGCAATCATTACATTATTTGCGGTCTGGGCGGCATGGGAATACAAATTGCTAAAGAACTGCACACTAACGGTTATGATATTGTGGCGATCGAGCAAGATCCAAACAGTCGCTTTCTGAGCACGGCTCGCTCTCTAAAAATTCCAGTAATTCATGGAAGTGCCAGTTTGCCCGCAACTCTGGAAGCTGCTAATGTTAAGCAAGCAGCAGCACTTTTGGCAGTTACTAGCAGCGATATGTCTAATGTAGAAATTGCCTTGACTGCTAAAGGATTGGCACCAAAACTGCCAGTGATTGTCCGCAATCAAGACTCGCATTTTGCTTTGATGGTGCAGCAGGTTTTTGAATTTGAAGGAGTTTTGAACCCGACGGAATTAGCGGCTCCTGCTTTCGCGGCGGCGGCGATTGGAGGCAGAATTTTGGGCAACGGGATGACTGCTGACAGTCTGTGGGTTTCCTTGGCTACATTGATTACGCCCAAACATCCTTTTTGCGGACACCGCATTCAAGATGCTGCTAAATTTGCCGATTTTGTGCCTCTTTATGTGGAAACTAATTGTCAAACTCTTCACGGCTGGGATTTGCTGAATTATTGTCTGAGTGCTGGGGATGTTTTATATTTGACAATGCCTGGGAATCGGTTGGATCAACTGTGGAGAACGACTTCGGAATTGATTAAAACTTAATGGTTTGACGTGGGAATTTATGTTGCCGATCGCTCAATTGCCACTACAAACCTGATAAACTGAGGCCTGTATAGTAAATAGGACTTACACCTAACCCTCATCAACCGGGTTTCTTAGCCGAAGTTCGAGTATAAATAACCAACAGACTCTCAATTAGTCGCGTTTTAGCATGAGAAAATTTTTAGGATTAATTGTGTTTGGGATGATAATTGCGATCGCCTCTGCAGCCATTGCCGCTCAACCTTTGTCCGTCGCTTATCCTCCCGCCAACCACAAAACAATCGCCGATCGCATCTTTTTAATCGGTACTGCCCCCCCAACCGGACAAGTATCGGTAAATGGCAACCAAATTTCCCGCAGCGCAGCGGGGCATTTCGCCCCGACTTTTCCCCTGCAACTCGGCGAAAATGTCTTTAACTTGCGTTACGAAAATCAGGAAGTCACAATTAAGGTAAGGCGCGAGTCGAATCAGCCCCAAGTCCCCGCAGGATTGGCTTTTGCCAAAGATTCCCTGACACCGAAAGTTGATGTAGCCAGTTTACCGGGGGAATATATTTGCTTTGGGGCGATCGCCCCTGCGAATGCTTTAGTTGCAGTAAAATTGGCTGGCGTTACTATTCCTTTAAAAGCGCGATCGCAAGTCGAACTCCCCGATAATAAATCTGTCTTGTTAGGTGAAAACTCCCCAATTCAAAAAGGCAGCAGCGAACAGTATCAAGGCTGCGCTAAAACCCCGGAAAACTCCAGCGAATCTAAGGTAGAAAAAATAGATTTGGGACTGCCTGTATTTGAGCTGACAATGAACGACAAAACTATCAGCCAACAAGGTACTGGCAAGATTTCTATTCTCTCCCCAGCCGAGTTAGAAGTAGCAGAAGTCACAGCAGATCCTGGTGTTGCCCGAACCGGCGCGAGTACAGATTTCTCTCGGATGACACCGCTACCCAAGGGAACTCGCGCCACAGTTATCGGGCGCGAGGGAGAATGGATTCGGCTCGATTACGGTGCTTGGATTAAAGCATCAGAAGTGCGAATTGTCAAGGATACACTGCCAGTGCGATCGATTATTCGCAGCGCGCGATCGCGTCAAGTTTCCGGCTGGACAGAAATCTTATTTCCCTTAGAAACACCAGTCCCAGTCACCGTGCAAGAAGGAGAACGCACTTTCACTTTAACACTGTACAATACCACCGCTCAAACTGACATTATTCGCCTCGACGATGACCCGGTAATTTCGCGTTTGGTATGGCAACAAATATCGCCGCTGCAAGTACAATATACTTTCAACCTCAAGTCTGCCCAGCAGTGGGGCTACAAATTGAGATACGAGGGCACAACTTTAGTGTTGTCTTTAAAACATCCCCCAGTTAGATCGGGCAAGATGCCCGCTTCACAAGAAAAGCCGCTTTCTGGAATTAAAATATTGTTAGATCCCGGACACGGCGGGCCGGAGGATTCTGGGGGTGTCGGCCCCACAGGCTACCGCGAGAAAACAGTGGCTTTAATTGTGTCGAAATTGGTGCGAGAAGAATTGGTGAATCGGGGCGCAAATGTGGTAATGACGCGGGTGGAAGATGTCGATTTGGATTTGCCGCCGAGGGTAGAAATGATTCAAAAAGAAGAACCTGCGATCGCAATTTCGATTCATTACAATGCTTTGCCCGATAACGGCGACGCAATTAATACTAAAGGTGTCGGCGCTTTCTGGTTTCACCCGCAAGCCCACAGTTTGGGAATGTTTCTTCACAATTATTTAGTTGCAAAATTGAACCGTCCGAGCTATGGTGTATTCTGGAACAATTTAGCCATGACTCGTCCTGCCGTTGCTCCATCTGTTTTAATGGAATTGGGATTTATGATTAATCCCGAAGAGTTTGAATGGATTGTAAATCCGACAGAACAGCAGAAGTTAGCTTCTGCCATTGCCCAAGGCATTACCGAATGGTTTGCTTCGGTAAAATAACAGTTCGTAGTAAGGACTTCAGTCCTTCCAACCCAAGGAGATTAAATAAATGTTGAGTTTGAGTCAATCAAAAGCCTTTTTCATTGCAGCCGCCTTTGCAAGTTTAAGTTTTTCACTTTACAGCTTTCCAGTTTTCGGTAAAGAGCAAAGTCTCTCGCCGCAAAAAGTAGAAGCTTTAAAAAAGCAAACTCAGTGCTCATTTATTACAGGTGAAGGCGGCGCTGTTAACATTCGCAAAGGCCCCGGCAATCAGTACCCGGTTGTAGCTAAACTCAAAAGAGGAGACGGAGTTCGGGCCCTCAGCAGACAAGGTAATTGGGTAAAAATTGCGGCGAGATTTTCGGGTAATCCTCCTAATGAAACTTTGACAGTCCTTAACGGTTGGGTGAACAATAAATTTATTAATGGTTGTTCGGAAGACCAATTTGAGAGGTGGCGGAAATAGGGAATTTAGCGATTTTTTCGTGATACTGGGGGCGGTTTTTTGAGGTTGTCAATTGTTGGGGTATTATCGTCTGGAGCGATTAGCAACTCCAACTGACAATAACGTAATTTTAACTGCCCGGTATTCAACCCGCACCAGGACTTTCGGCTTCGCTCAGCCTCCTGGTGCGGGTGCAAGTTTGTACAGAGCCCATTTGACATCTTTGAGTTTTTGGGTTGGGTGACGAGAAATATAGAGAGAAACTCCTTTCTGAGATTTACGCAAGGGGCGAGAAACCGGGTATTCTTGGAGTTTTTGGTTGGGTGACGAGAAATATAGAGAGAAACCCGGTTTCTCAGGTTTAAGAATAGATATCAAATGGGTTCTATAAAACCTGGTTTAAACTTCCCCCTTATTTTCAACCCCAAAGTGTTGGGTTATATTATTGAATAATTGATGACATAATATAGCCTTTATAGCGTAACATGATGTGCTAGGAGTGGCCCAACCGGGCATAGGCCCGCGCCGGCATAGGGCATACTTCACCAAGCTTGATAACCCCGATAATAGACCTCTTGCAAAAGTCCTTTTAATCAAATTTTGGGACGATGCTCAAAGCAACGTCCCACAAGAAAAAAATATTTTTGTGCGATGGCTTTGAGCATCGTCATAACTATTTTTGCAAGAAGTCTAATAGTTGGGATATTGCCTGCACTTGCATTGTTTTTTTTGAACAGGTATCAGTATTAAAAATTATGAATTATTGTCGATCGCTCTCGGTTATTGCCATGCTTTCGATCGCAGGCTGCAACATCCAAACCCCAAAAACCAACACGCAGCCTGCAGAAAGTCGCTCGCCAATTCCCGCCGCGATTCGGGCCGCACCAAAGTCTGAGATTAAAGAAGCAAAACTAATTGCTGTCGGCGACATCATGATGCACAGCACCCAAACAATCTCCGGCTACGACGCAAAAAAGCAAACATACAATTTTGACAGTTTCTTCGCACCAGTTAAAAGCATCCTCTCACAAGGCGATTGGGTAACGGGAAATCTCGAAACACCCTTAGCGGGCAAAGATGCCGGCGGATATACGGGATATCCCTTATTCAACGCACCGGCTCAATTACTAGATGCGGCGAAAAAAGCCGGATTTAATATCTTGACAACTGCTAACAATCATGCTTTGGATAGGGGAGAAACAGGGGTAATTAGGACGATCGCCAATTTGGGCGATCGGCAAATAGCATCTACAGGAACCGCCGCATCGAAAGCCCAGGGCGAGATCACTTTAATCATCACCAAAAACAATATTTCACTAGCCATGCTCGCCTACACCTACAGCACAAACGGCATCCCCATACCCAAAGGCAAAGATTACTTAGTTTCCCTAATCGACGAAAAAAAAATAGTCAAAGATATAGCCAAAGCCCGCAAACAAGGAGCAGACATTATCGCAATTTCCCTGCATTTTGGCAATGAATATGAGCGACAACCAAACACCCAACAAAAACAATTAGTTGAAAACCTATTAAAAGCCGGCGCAGACATCATTCTCGGCAGCCACCCCCACGTCGTCCAACCTTACAAAATCTTTAAATTTCCCAGAAAAAACGGGAAAACCAGAAAAGCTGTAGCAATTTATTCAATGGGAAACTTCATCTCCGGTCAAACCCAAAAGTATACAGATTTAGGCGTGATTTTGCAAGTAAATATCCGTAAAAGACTTCCCGAAAAAACCACAGAAATCACCAGCATCAAAACCATTCCAACTTGGGTACACCGCTATACTCTAAACAATCGACTAAAATATCGGGTTTTGCCATTACAACAAACAGTAACCAAGAAAAAAGACTCGCTGCTAGCAACTTCGCAGTATCCTGTTTTATCTGGATATTTGCAAAACATGAACAATCATCTTAATTCTTTGAGTAGCGACACCAAAAACAAATAAATTATGTTTGTATTGAGCACTAAAGTGCTGACTACGAACCAATTATAACCTCTGGTGCCTTCGTGGTTAATTTCAATTCAACTGCCCCATCAGCCAAGAAATTGCCCCTTCCACATCAGCAACCCGCTCAACATCGGGAATCGGCGGCCGCTGCACCATCACAACTGGAATTCCCAGTTTCCTAGCAGCCACAATTTTTGCATAAGTAGCAGCGCCGCCACTATTTTTGCTCACAATTGTATCAATGTCATATTCGGACAGCAATTTCAGCTCATCTTCTAATAAAAAAGGCCCCTTTGCTAATAACAATTTACCGTCAGGAACAAGAGTATTTGGTGCCGGAGGATCGATCGCCCGCATCAAAAACCAAATAGCATCCAAACCAGCAAACTCCGCCAATTCCTGCCGACCAATCGTGAGAAACACCCGTCTAGAACCGCCTGACAAAGCCCTTGCAGCTTCCGAGTGGTTGGCAACTTCGATCCAGCGATCGCCCTCCACCATCTCCCAAGCTGGACGCACCAGCATCAAATGAGGCACATTACACTCAGCAGCAGCAACAGCAGCATTAGCAGAAATCTGCGCCGCAAACGGATGAGTCGCATC
>NZ_JADEWV010000221.1 GCF_015207455.1 Microcoleus sp. LEGE 07076 | reverse complement strand
CTCCGTCTTCGCCTTCCCAATTCTCTTAAAATTCTCTGCGCTACAGCGAGGGTTTCGTACCAGTATTTCATCTTAATTTTGTTAGCATTGTGATTGTGGAGAATCAAAAATTAAAGTTAATAGTTTATGATACAGTCATGTGATAAGCTTGTCAAATAAAATCAATTTCGGTTGTACTGGAATGATGTTGACTGTTGACTGTTTAAACAATACCGATGCAGCCTGAAACGATATAACAGTACAAAATATACACAATTCAATTAATATCAACGGATTGCTGAAAAAACGGAGAAGGCAAGGGAACAGAGGACACGGCAGTGCCGTTTCCTGATTTCTGGTAATGGGTAAAATCAACTGGATTGGATGCTGAAATTACCCTCACGAGTCTTCTCTTGATCTAACGATTGACAACATGGCTATTTAGGAGACGGCAATGCTGTTGCTGTTTCCTGCCATAAAATCATTAATTATTGTTACTTAATCCTAAAGTTCTTGCCTCTGTAGCATCCTTGAAAAGAAGTTAAACTGGTGCGGTTTATCTGTTCCAATTTAGTCACCAGCGAGCGAGGATCGCTACTTTCTGGGGTAGCACTCCACTTGTAGATAAAGTCGCCGAGAGACTCTCCGGTTTTTTCGTAGCTGTGGTCTTCAATTGGAATTCCTGAAACGCCGGAAACGGTTTGGTTGTGGTATCCGTTAAGGATGATTTTTTCGATGACTGCACCCGGTTCTGCGGTAATGTTCCACTGCACCGGTTCGTAGGCCGAAAGTGCGAGAATTATTGGCTTGTTTCGGGGTTCTACTTTAATTTCGATCCTCTTCGAGGGCTTCGCTAACGCACTTTTTGACAAATCTCGGTTCCCGTGTTCGGCATTAGCTTCGTAAACGCCGATTAAGTGAAGTTCTTTATTTTTGCTTGAGGAAGCGGCATAAGTGGAAAAATCGTCGGAACCGCCAATTCCGCAGTTAGCGCCCAAACTAATTGGGGAAGTAAAAGCTGTTTTTTCGGCTAGTTTTTGCTGCACTGCCGGCAATACCCACAATCCGGTTCCGACTCCTAAAGCACCTATCAAAGCGGCGGCGATTCCGAAAGGAATGGCATTTGTTAGTTGGCGAACAACTGGTGTTGCTGTTAGTTGAGATAGGGTTTGCTGCCAATTTTGACTGGTTTGCCGATCGCCCTTGCCGCCGTCGAGACAAGCTAACAAAGCTAAACTTTCCGGTTGTTCTAGCAGACTTTGGACTGATTTGGCTTCGCCTGCGTAGAGATTTCTAGTTTGTCTGTCTAAAAGCAGCCAGTAGCGATCGCCCTCGCCGAAGTTGTATTCTCCTACAGCAGGCTGAACTAAATCGTGCTGCAAAAACACCAGCCAAGCCATATTATTACCAGTGCCGACTATTTTGCCATCGCTGCAAATAATGTGGTCGATCTCGGGTTCCCACCCCCAAGCTACCCAGCGGCTGTCTCCTCGATAGCCGAGGGATTTTTCTAGTTGGCGATGAGCGGTTATTTCTAGTCGTTGAACTAAGTTTGACACTATATTGTCTCCTGAAGTGCGATCGGGTCTAGAGGAGTTTTGTGAGAATCTAACACAAATATTTTGCTCGTGGAGAGCCTCCGAGTAATCTGGTTAATTTGGTCTCGCCAATAACTGGTTCCCCTGTTTTGAAAAAATGCTTTGCTGATAGCGCCTACAAGTTCTTAGCTTAACTTTTATTTCGCTGCTCTGCTACAGAATATCGCGATCGCACCTGACATCAATATTACACAGCCAGATAAATATGTTGGGTTTCTCTAAAGTAAACTATCGCCCAAAAAAGAACACATTTCAGAGAAACCCAGTTTCTGTGGCCGTGGCGCTTGGCTTACTGACGGGGGCCGTCAATCGCATCTCTAGTCGGTGCAACACCTCCCGGGCCAAAGGAACTCGGCGGCACTCTCGGAAGATTGAGATTGGGATTGGGAACTAAACCGCCGTTGCTGTCGCCAGCATTTCCACCTGTGGGAGACAGAGGGCTATTAGGAGTAGTATTCGGCGAAGTTCCCGGATTCAGATTGTTCGGAGTAGTATTCGGCGAAGTTCCCGGATTCAGATTGTTCGGAGTAGTATTCGGCGAAGTTCCCGGATTCAGATTGTTCGGATTGTTCGGATTGTTCGGAGTGTTCGGATTGTTGGGATTTGCAGTCCCCGCAGGGGTAGTTATCGGAGTGCCGGCACCATCTCTGGTGATGCTGTTGGGGTTTGGGGCGGCCGCCGGATTGCCTGCATTGGGGTTATTTGCAGGAGCATTGGCGGGGTTCCCGAAAGCCGGATTAGTGTTTTGGGGAGCGACGTTGGTGCCGCACAAGCTCACTAAATCAAAAGTTGTACCGCTTGGGGTTTCGATGAAGCAAACCGGCACGTTTACTCGCGGGTTTGAGGCTCTGGGAAAGTCGGCTGCTCCCAGCATCGGACCGCTAAAGGCAGCTTCAGCCATTAGCGGGGTCAAAGCAGCCGATAGAGCGACTGTTATTGGCAATAATTTCATCAGTGTTTCCTCAAATTTTGCATTTTATTTGCTCCAGTATTGCCGATAAACTGCAAAATGTCCTGAGCCTAAAAGCCGATTTTTTCGATCGCTTCTGAGGTGGCTAATCCTGGCTGCAACATTTGGCGCGCGCAGAAAGTACAGGTAGAAAAAGCTGAGAGTCCCGCAGTTGCATCCTCTAACAAAATCATTTGACTCCCGTACCCGTCCTCTGAGGACTCTCGAAATACGTGAAGTTGGCGTTGGTTGATATCTAGCACCCAAAAACTGACTGTTGGCTGTTGACTGTTGGCTGTTGACTGTTAACTGTTGACTGTTGACTGTTAACAACTATAGCCTTTCTCTAAAAGGTGAGGTACCAGTTTTGCCATGAAAAGCTTTACACTCTAAAGGTTGCAGCATACTTCGGCATACCTCATCTTTCGCTTGAAAGGCTATAACAACTAACAACTAACAACTAACAACTAACAACTAACAACTAACAACTAACAACTAACAACTGCCAACTAACAACTAACAACTGACTATTTAATACCGAATGCGCGGGTCAACGTAAGCGTTTAAAACATCAATTGCAATGCTAGCAATTACCACAATCCCTGCAAAAAATACCACAATACCTTGAACAGTTGGATAATCCCGCAAACTAATCGCTTCGTAAAGACGATTTGCTAGCCCCGGCCAAGAAAAAGTAACCTCCGTTAAAATAGCACCGCCCAACAGTGCCGCAAAAGTTAATCCCAAGACAGTAATCACCGGAATCAGCGCATTTTTCAGAGCGTGAGCCCATAAAATCTGCAATTCAGGAATGCCGCGAGCTCGGGCTGCTTCGACATAATCTGCTTGCAAAGTTTGCTTCAGATTCACCCTGACAATGCGCTCAAAAATGCCGCTCAAAAGAATTCCCAGCGTCAAACTCGGGAGTGCCAAATAATGCAAACTTGTGAGAAACTGACCTGGGTTAGCGCTCAACAAACTGTCAATTGTGTACAGTCCCGTGTAACCTTGGGGGGCTGGAAATGTCACCGGAAAGCGGGTTCCCAAGGGAAACCAGCCCAACTGCACTGCAAAAATCAACTGCAATACCATGCCGGCCCAAAAAGCTGGTAGCGAGTAAGTGATAATGCCAAACAAACGGCCTGCTGCATCGAAAATAGTGTTGGGGCGTGATGCTGCGAGGGAACCGATAGTGATGCCGACAATTAAAGCTACGGCCATGCTACAAACTGCTAATTCGACTGTAGCGGGGAAATAGTCTCCGATAATTTGCCAGACGGTTTGTCCGCGAGTGGTGATGGAGGTTCCCAAGTCCAGACTGAATAAGTCTTTCATGTAGTTGAAATATTGCTCCGACAGGGGTGCGTCGAGGCCGAGTTGGGTTCGCATTGCTGCTTTGGCGGCTGCGGGAGCTCGCGAGCCGAGAATCGCGTCTATGGGGTCGCCTGGAGTGGCCCGCAGCAACAAAAATACTGCTGTGGTGATTGTCCACAACATTAGCGGTGCTAGGAGCAAGCGGAGAAAGATATAAGATTGCAGGGCTTTGGAACGAGACATAAGATTTGGTTGTTAGTTGTGTTATTTGTTAGTTGTTAGTTGTTAGTTGTTAGTTGTTAGTTGTTATTTGTTAGTTGTTATTTGTTATTAGAAATTGGTAATTGAGCAGAATCTTATCCTTCTTTTTGATAAAGTTGGACGTTCGATCGAGGGGCAGCACTAATAACCAACAACCAACAACAACCAACAACTAACAACTAACTAATAACAACTAACTAATAACTTCTTACCCATTACCGATTTTCCTATTCGCCTAGCAGCGATTCAAATGCGGCTTGCAAAGACTTGATATCGCCTACTCTGGCGACTAACAAGTTTTCGCTGCCGGCATCCTGCAACCTGTGCTTCCAATACTGGATGCTCTCGGAGTTGTTCATCCAGAAATTTATCACCGTGTTTACTACTCGATCGACATCCCAGCCGCGATAGGGAGAAATTATTTCCACGGATGCCACAAACGAATCGAGGGTACACTTGCGGTTTCCCAAATATTCTACACCGGACGGCTGCTGTTGTTGCAGCAATTGCTGCTGCTGGTTGAAAAATGATAAGGTTGGTGATACGCCTAGGATTTCAAATGTATAGTTCATGTCATCCTCCAGAAGTATTGTTTTGCTCAAAGGTCGATCGTCCGGAGACAGCCAAATACACTTGACTTTGCTGCCCACGAACGACTGCAGATGGTTTTATTACAATCTTTTTGTGCGATTTGGATTTTGCCCGCTGATTTTATTAATAGCAAATTTTTTAATAGATGATTGTCAAATAACTTACATTTGTCATAGTTTTGTAGAAAAATCTAATTTTAAATTTTTATTGAGCATCGGTAAGGCTGGCGATCGGCATCCGGAAAAAGTGAGAGAATTTGAGAAGATTCGATTTGAGATTAAATAACTCGGACTCACGGATAAGTTAAGGGTGCTTCGGGGCTTGGCTGTAGTTCTATTGTTTTTGACCGATGTCAGTTTTTTGCCCGCAGTGCCCGATCGCGACCACGGCCTTCACACAAGTAGCAGCAGAATAATATTATAATTTTTAAAAGTAGCGCTTGAAACCTTAGCCCAGTTTTGAACCGCCGATGGCGGCACTTCACTATTGGCGTGCAACTTTGTATATAATATCTCGGGCATCTTTTAAACGACAAACGATACCAAAACCGGGTAAGCGCAACAAAATTGATGTTATTGAAAAGTTTGAGCAGCAGTCTGATGAAAAGCTCGCCAAAGATGTCACTGAGCCTGGTTTTGTTGATCCCCCTGGTGGTGCAAATCTCCGTAGCAGTCGGGGTGACAGGATGGCTGTCGTTTCGCAACAGCCAGAAAGCCGTCAACAACCTGGCTACCAGGTTGAGCTTTGAAGTCGCAGCCCGGACTAAAGAAAATTTCCGCAGTTTTGGGGATGTGTCTCACCTGTTCCTACAAATGAATACTGCTGCAATCGCCTCGGGAAACCTAGACCCTGATGACTTCCCCAACTTAGAGCGCTATTTGTGGAACCAGACCAAGCTGAGCGATCGAACTACAACCATTTACTACGGCGACGAACAAGGTAAATTCCTGTTGCTCAAACGCGAAGCAGAAAAGTTAGTATACATCAGAGACGAATCAACTGCTCCCGACCGCCAAATTTATCGCCTCGACAGCCAGGGAAATCGCACTGAGTTAATCAAAACCGCCCCCTACGACCCCCGTACTAGACCTTGGTACAAGGCGGCCAAAGAGTCAGGAAAAGCGACTTGGTCTCCAATTTACGTGTTCAACGCATCGCCAGTTCTGGGGATTACGCCGGTGATGCCCATCTACAGCAAAACGGGCAGCATCCAGGGAGTTCTGGCAATTGACTTGACTCTTTCTCAAATCAGCGATTTTCTCAAAAGCATCAAAATTAGCCCGTCGGGACAAGTTTTTGCGATCGAGCGCAGCGGGGAAATAGTCGCCAGTTCCACAGACGAACTGCCCTTTGTCAACAGCAAAGACGGACAAAAACGGCTGTTGGCAACACAAAGCAAAAATTTGCTAGTTCGATCGGCATCGACATACTTGCAAAAACAATTTGGCAGTTTCACACAAATTAACAGCCAAGGACAGTTTACCTTCGATCTAGACGGCGAACGTCAGTTCGTTACAGTTGCTCCCCTGCAAGATGGCCGCGGCCTCGATTGGCTGATTGTAGTGGTCATCCCGGAAGCCGACTTTATGGAGCAAATTAACGCCAGCACTCGCACCACTATCTTATTGTGCTTTTTTGCCTTCATAGTGGCGATCGCCCTCGGAATCTTCACATCTCGCTGGGTTGTCCAACCGATTACCCGACTGCTGGAAGCATCCAAAGCATTAACAAAAATGTCCGAATCCTCCGACTTCACATCCTCGGAATTAGGGGGCGAAGTCGAAGTCAAAGGCGTTAACGAACTCGGACTCCTCGCTCAGTCTTTTAACCAGATGGCCAGACAATTGCGATCGTCTTTTCTCGCCCTCGAAAAAACCAACTCCAGTTTAGAACAGCGAGTAACAGAACGCACTGCCGAACTCGAAGCCACCGAAGCAGAATTGCGGGCTTTGTTTGCAGCCATGAACGAATTAATTATAGTTGTGGATGCCACCGGACGCTACTTAAAAATCGCCCCCACAAATATGTCTCTGCTCTACAAACCATGCGAAGAATTAGTAGGCAAAACAATCGGAGAAGTGTTTCCACAAGCTACAGCCGACTATTTTTTAAACCGCATCCGAGCAGCTTTAGATACTCAACAAACAGTCAGCGTCGAGTACGATTTAACTATTGACAGCTGCGAAGTTTGTTTTGCCGCCAGTATTTCACCGCTCTCAGAAACATCCGTAATTTGGGTGGCCCGCGACATTACCGAAAAAAAGCGAGCCGAATCCCAGCAGCGGATGAGGCAAAAACAATTGCTCAAACAAAATACGGTTTTGGTAGAATTGGCAAGAAATAAAGTGCTATATCGAGGCGATTTGCAAGTAGCTTTGAGGCAAATCACCGAAGCCGCTGTTCGTACCTTAGACACAGAAGCAGCCGCAGCGTGGTTGTACGACGAAAGCCGATCGAAACTCGAATGTCTCGACCAATTTAGGCGCAGCAACAACCAGCATTTCCAAGGCATCCAAATCGCCGCGGCAGACTATCCAGCTTATTTTAAAGCTTTGGAGGAATACCGGACGATCGCAGCCGACGACGCTCTGTCAGATACTAGAACCAGAGAATTTGTGACATCTTACTTTGCAGAAAGTAACATCACATCAACCTTAGATGCGCCGGTGCGGCTGGGAGGACAAACAGTGGGAGTCATTTGTATCGAACAGGTGGAAACTCCTCGCCACTGGACAGTAGAAGAACAAAATTTTGCTGCTTCCCTCGCAGATTTGGTATCATTGGCGATCGAAGCTAGCGATCGCGATCGGACACAAACCGCACTGCGTCAAGCAGAACAAAAATACCGCAGCATCTTTGAAAACGCAGTCGAAGGCATTTTTCAAACAACCCCAGAAGGCCGCTTCTTGAGCGTAAATCCAGCTTTAGCCCGCATCTACGGCTACGCAAGTCCCGAAGAATTAATCTCAAATCTCACAAACATCAGACAACAAGCTTACGTCAATCCCCAGCAGCGCGAAAAGTTTATGCGAGTGATGAAAGAATTCGGACAAATTTCCGGCTTTGAGTCAAAAGTCTACCGCGTTGACGGCAGCGTAATTTGGGTTTCCGAAAGCGCCCGTGCAGTGTGCAACACCGACGGCGAGGTACTCTACTATGAAGGCAGCATCGAAGATATTAGCGATCGCAAAGTCTTTGAATCCGCCTTGCAACTCGCCCTAGAAGCAGCCGAAGCCGCTTCCACCGCAAAAAGCGCATTTTTAGCAAACATGAGCCACGAACTGCGAACACCCCTCAATGCCATCATCGGCTACAGCGAAATGCTCCAAGAAGAAACCGAAGAATTGGGCTACGACGAACTCACCCCAGACTTAGACAAAATCCGCACATCCGGCCGACACTTGCTATCGCTAATCAACGACATTCTCGACATCTCTAAAATCGAAGCCGGCCGCATGGATCTTTACCTAGAAACCTTCGACATCACCGCCTTGATTCAAGAAGTCGCCGACACCGCCACCCCACTAATTGAAAAAAACAGCAACACTCTCAACCTGCACCAAATCAGCAATATCGGCACAATGCACGGTGACATTACCAAAGTCCGACAGATTTTATTAAACTTGCTCAGCAACGCCGCCAAATTCACTCAAAACGGTACAATTACCCTCACCGCCAGCCGAGAAAACGCTGACGACATCAGCGAAGCAATACCAGAAAACAATTCAGAACCTCCTGAAAATTCTCCACCATCAAATCTTTGTAAAGAATTTTTAGTTTTCAATTGTACAGATACAGGAATTGGCATGAATCCAGACCAAGTGCAGCACATTTTTCAACCATTTACCCAAGCAGACGCTTCTACCACCCGCAAGTACGGCGGCACCGGTTTGGGACTAGCAATCAGCCAGCGTTTTTGCTTAATGATGGGCGGCAATATTTCAGTAAAAAGCCAGGAAGGTGTGGGTTCTACTTTTACCATCCGCTTACCTGTTAATCTTTAAACAAACAATTGGTTATTGGTTATTGGTTATTGGTTATTGGTTATTGGTTATTGGTTATTGGTTATTTGTTATTTGTTATTTGTTACATCGTGTTTGGTGAATTGATCGTAATTCCGTCGGCACGGGTTTTACAGATAATTTATGACTGCAACAGACAATCTCGCAAACCCGCCCCCACCTACCAATAAATACAAACCTACATTTTCGGATTCGAGGCAAATTTCAGGTTGATGTGGGTTATCGGTTGTGGTTGCATCGGAATGATTTAACCGCAGAGAGCGCAGAGAACACAGAGGAAGACAATAGAGAGATGAATGC
>NZ_JADEWV010000474.1 GCF_015207455.1 Microcoleus sp. LEGE 07076 | reverse complement strand
AATGAAAAAAGGATTTGCTCCTGTTTCGCCAACCCAAAAATCCCAGAAGCAGAATAATCGGACTCAACCAATATCCATCGAACATTTACAAGGGAGCTTATCAACTTATTTTGATAACATACAAGCTCCCAGAGTAGACAGAACTAAACAACACTTACTTAAAGACATTCTCATCATCACCATATTAGCTGTAATCGCCGGAGCCGATGGATGGGAAGACATAGAAAATTACGGACTCAGTAAGCAAGAATGGTTACAGGAATTTTGAGAATTACCCAATGGAATTCCGAGCGATGACACATTTCGCCCTTGTATTTGAAAAGTTAGACCCTAAAATATTAGAAGAGAAGTTATCCCAATGGCTTCAAAAAATTATGGGTTCAGTTTCATCAGAAATTATCCCGATAGATGGAAAAAGTTTACGAGGCTCTTATGACGCCTGAAAAAAATTTAAAAAACCTACATTTAGTGACAGCTTGGGCGAGTGAACAGCGTTTGGTACTCGGACAAGTCAAAGTGGAAGACCATTAATCATGAAATCACAGCTATCCCTGCCTTGCTAGAATTAATCGACATTACGGGAGCGATTATCACTATTGATGCGATGGGAACTCACACCGAAATTGTGCGACTTATCCGTCAGAAAAAAGCGGATTATGTCCTGGCCTTAAAAAGCAATCATCCTACTCTTTATAATCAAGTAAAAGACTGGTGTAAGATCGCAATAACTCAGGAATTCATGGGAATTGAAGCGAGCTATGATTCCCGAACAGAAAAGGAACATCATCGCATCGAAACCAGAAAAGTCTGGAGCGAAGCGGAGGGAGTATGAGTTGCATCTTTAGGAGGACTTTATAAGCAAGAACAATGGGCAGGTCTTCAGACTATTGTGATGGTTAAAAGAATCCGTCATCTTTGGAATAAAACCACTTGTAAAGTGCATTTTTACTTAAGTTCGTTACCAGTAGATGCACAGATTAATGGTCGTGTTATTCGTCAACATTGGAGCATTGAGAACCAAATGCCTGGGAGTTTAGATGTTACCTTTAATGAAGATAAATGTCGTATTCGTTCGTTAAACAGCCCTCAGAATTTTGCTCTAGTAAGACGGATGGCACTTAATGCTGTCAATCAAGAAACAACTCTCAAACGTAGCTTGCGACAAAAAAGAAAACGGGCTGCGATGAATAATGACTATATGATGCAAATTCTCAAGTGCTTTTGTCAAGCATGATTGAGATGCTCTTACCCTG
>NZ_JADEWV010000220.1 GCF_015207455.1 Microcoleus sp. LEGE 07076 | reverse complement strand
GACGATGGTGGCGCGGGGGACGATGACGAGTTCTACGGCGCGGCGCAAATCTTCGGCGTTAACTTCTGTGCGTCCCTCGATGGCGGCTGCGGCTTTGGCGACGCGGACGGAGAAGATTTCGGCGCGGTGTCCTTGGACTCCGCCGCGGATGGCTTCTTCTACTAGGTAGGCTATTTGTTCGCGTTTAATGCTGACATCTTTGAGCCATTCTCTGGCGAGGATGATTTGGGTTTTGAGGTTGTCGGTGTCTTCGCTGTATTGGTTGAGAAATTGTTGGGGGGAGCTGGAGTAGGATAAAACTTGTTCTACTGCATAGACTCTTTCTTCTAGTTCGAGTGCTGCGTCGGCGGAAAGTACGATCGCGATGCGATCGAGCAAATGTTCTCTGAGGGGGCCTTCTTCGGGGTTGTAGGTGGCGATGAAGAGGGGT
Organism: Microcoleus sp. LEGE 07076; assembly: GCF_015207455.1. Taxonomy (GTDB): domain Bacteria; phylum Cyanobacteriota; class Cyanobacteriia; order Cyanobacteriales; family Microcoleaceae; genus Microcoleus. Next base: position 8,605 of record NZ_JADEWV010000220.1, on the reverse strand, counting down.
TGGCAGGGGTGTTGGAAGCTGATACCTTCGCGCTCTATTTGGTTCCGCCCTTCGGTTAATACTGTGAGCAATTGGTTGGAAATATTGTCGTCGAGGAGGTTGATTTCGTCTACATAAAGTACGCCTCGATTTGCTTGGGCTAAGAGTCCGGGTTGAAATACAGTTTCGCCAAATTTTACTGACTGTTCGACATCGACGGAACCTAATAGTCTGTCTTCGGTGACGCCTAATGGAATTTGAATGAATGGTGCGGAAATTCTTTGAGTATTTAGGGAATTTGTATTGGTGCTGCTGGCATTTTTACTGCCATTTTCTGGCAACAAGTCTGATGCTTCTCCTCCCGAAAATTCATCAGGTTCGGCGTTGCAAAAAGAGTTTTTAACAATTTCAATTGGTGGCAGTAAGGAGTGGAGTGCGCGGGCCATTACTGATTTGGCTGTGCCGCGGCGACCGGAGATGGCAACTCCTCCCAATCCGGGATCTACTGCTGCTAGTAGCAGGGCTAATTTGATTGCTGCTTGCCCGACTACGGCGGTGAGGGGAAAGGCGGTTGTGGAAAAGCTAAGGTTGGCTGCGGGCATAGGATTTTGTGATTTTCGGGTCTAATAATTTGAACTTAATGTTTAACTTACTGCTTGAAGTATTTTAACTTCTAGGGGGAGTATCACGGTAAAAGTTGAGCCGACTCCAATTTCTGATAGTACCTCTATTTTGCCTTGCAAAAGTGTAACTAGCCGCGATACTATGGCTAATCCCAGGCCGGTGCTGTCGGGGAGAAAGTGATGTTTGCCGACTTCTCCTGCTTGAAAGAAGGGGTCAAAGATGCGGTTTGTATCTTCGGGGGCGATGCCAATGCCGGTATCTGTAATTACGATCGCCCAATTTGCTTCTCCGACAGGGCGGCAACTTAATTCAATGCTACCAGATTCTGTATAGCGAATGGCATTGCTCAGCAAGTTGGTGACAATTTGTTGCAGCCGCTGTCCGTCGGCGACTACTTGTTTGGGGGCGGAGTCGCTGGTAACTGCAAGCTTTAATCCCTTAGCATCAGCAATTGGCTGCATCATTTCTACTACGGGGTTAATTAGAGATTGTACATTAGTTTGGCGCAGGTTAAGTTGAATTTTTCCGGCATCGGCGCGAGCAAGTTCTAGTGCGTCGTTAATCAGGCGCAGCAACTGTCTGCCGTTACGCAATACTCGCTCGATGTGTTCGATGCCGGGGAGGGTATCTTTGATTTCGGGTTGCTTTTTTCCTTGACGCAAAAACAGTTCAGAATAACCGATGATTGAGTTGAGGGGTGTTTTGAGTTCATGAGCCAAATAAGAGAGATTTTCTTGGTTGGCGCTGACGAGGCGATTGAGTTCTTGATTTGTGAGTTGTAACTGAGTTTGGATTTGTTGAAGTTCTTGCAGCCGCTGAGCTACGTAGCTATTGAAACATTGGGCAATTGCTTCGTCTACTACGGCATCAATGAGGCGAAAAGCTCTGAATACTTCGGCGGTGGTTCCTGCTAACAATTCTGGTTCTAATTCTAAGAATATTACTTGACGCAATAAATGGTATTCCCGGGCAACTTCTGTGGCGTCGTAGCCTTGTTCTGCTCTGAGAAATCCGTGATCTAAACTGGCTTCAATTATTACTTTGATTTTGGTCTTTTGATATCGGGAAAGCGATGCAGCCATCGCCGCCAACAGGTGAGGTATGTGATTTTCGATCGCTGAATGCGGTAAAGTGTCAGCACTTTCAATTTTCCGATCCTGACGAACTGCTTCAATCCAGTTTTTGAGGATAATATCGGTTTTGTCGGTGAGCAGTTGGCTGTAGTCCATGATGTCTGCGTGGGGGTTGATTTTGGCAGATGTTGCCCATGCTCTATTGTAGTTGAGCGATCGCCCGATCGCCATACCAAACTTCGGGCGATCGCGACAGCGCTAAAAGAAGTAGTTTTGAGGTTATTTTTCCCCCGTGCTACCGATCGATCCCTCACTAGATCCCAGCTTGCTCCTGCCAAAAGGAATACTTAAACCTATTGACATAATAGCAATAAAGTAGTATAATTGGCGCTCAAACCTAGACTTGTTAATTGTTAAGTTTTAATTTGGTCAGGAAATTAAATGGAAAACGTGCAAGCTGCGATCGCCACGACAACTTTTATCGGTGTAATTTTGTTAGTAATGACCGAGTGGATACACCTAACTGTTGCAGCTTTTTTGGGATCGCTTGTCCTAGTTTTTACCCACGTTATGACTTTAAATAATGCGATCGAATATATCGGTCGCAGTCACGGAACGCTGGGCTTATTTTTCGGTGTCATGGTAATGGTAAGAGCATTTGAGCCGACAAAATTATTTAATTTTTTATCAACTAAAATGGTGATGTTGGCTAAAGGTAAAGGCAAAAATTTGTTGCTGGGTATTGTGGCGATAACTACCCCAATTTGTGCAATTTTGCCCAATGCCACGACAGTCATGCTGCTAGCGCCGTTAATTCCGCCAATAGCTCAAGAAGTCGGGGTAGATTTTGTGCCATTACTGATTTTAATGGTATTTGTAGCTAACAGTTCTGGATTGCTGACAATCGTGGGAGATCCGGCGACATTTATTGTGGGCGATGCTATCAACATGAGCTTTGCAGATTACCTAACTCAATTAAGTTTGGGCGGGGCAATCTCAGTAGCAGCTTTAGTGGCTATACTACCTTGGCTGTTTCCCGAAATTTGGCAGAAAAAATTAGACAATTTGGATAATTTGCAGCAGCCAACAATCAATCACCCGCGAGTTTTAGCAGTGGGGGGATTAATCATAGCTTTCGTGCTGTTATTTTTTGTAGTGGGAGAGTCTCTGCCCGTGCCAATTTCACCGGCGGCGGTTGCTTTGTTGGGGGCTGGTTTGGCAATGCTTTTAGCGCACCAGTCCAAGATAGATTCTGTTAACAACATTTTGCGGGATTTAGATTGGAGCACGCTGTTATTTTTTATGTCATTTTTTGTGCTAATTGGCGGTTTGGAAAAAACCGGAGTTATCGGCAGTATGTCAGGATTTTTAGCAGTTATTTTAGGTAAAAATATTTTTCTGGGTTCTTTAGCTTTGTTGTTTTTTGTGGGTTTGATGTCGAGCGTAGTGCCAAACATTCCGCTAGTGGTGGCGATGGTGCCGCTCTTAAAACAGTATGTTGTGAATGTCGGCCTCGCACCGACAGAAGTGCTGAATCCAGATTTTGCAGGACAGTTTCCAGTCGAAGTGCTGCCGCTATTTTATGCGATGATGTACGGGGCAAATTTAGGCGGAAACGGCACTTTGATCGGAGCTTCTTCTAATGTAGTGGCAGCGGGAATTTCGGAGCAGTACGGACGGCGAATTTCTTTTCAAACTTTTCTGCGTTACGGGCTTCCGGTGATGGCGGTGCAATTGGTGGTGGCTGCTGTTTATGTAACTATTCGGTTTCTGATTTGAAGAAGTTATTGGTTATTGGTTATTGGTTATTGGTTATTGGTTATTAGTCAACAGTCAACAGCCAACAGCCTGTAGGGGCGGTGCCAAGAGTGCCCGCCCTCTTAACATCCAACAGTCAACAGCCAACAGTCAACAGCCAACAGTCAACAATTCCGGAGGAGTGCAACCGGAATTGATATCAGGCATCTTGCGTGCCCAATAGCTGGTTTTGGGAGTTGCTGTTGTATTAATTCATGTTCGCGCGCTAACCAAAATGCTGAAAATTACAAACTAAGATGCTCCTGCAGGTAAGGCGCGCCCTAGATAATATTAGTAATAATAAATCCGGCTTCAATACTTCCTTTATTTGTTAATTCCTTAGTCTCTTAAAGAGAGACGAGAGGTTGAGTCTTGTGAAGGTGTTGTCAGTGCTTATCTGATTGCAGACAGTTCCTTAACTAATTTTATCTTGCCCCGGCACACCGATCGCAAAAGTCGATCGATCGAGCGTTTATCTTCCTCAGTCAAAGTCTCGTCAAAAATAGCGGCCATCAAACCGTAGCGATCGGCTAAAGTAATGTAACCATTATAATTGACCTCGGCGAACAGCTCGCCCAAAGCAGATGGAATCAGGTTGACAGGAGTTTGCATAGCGATTGACTCTCAATTCGAGGATTGGGCGATCGCTTTTTTGAGCGGTAACAAAGAGCGATCGTACTTTCATAGTTTATACCTGTATTTCCTTAAAATAAGTGACAGCAAAAGCCAATAATTGTGATATAAAACAGCAAACTCTGTGAACTAAGTCACATTCAATATCTGCGAATCCTACTACTTTTTGCATAGGAGCGCCAATGCAAGCAACTGCCAACTTAACTTATTTTAAAGATTGTAAATCGGCACTTCCTCCACAGGTTCAGCCAACTCAAACTTAAACACGCGAGAATAAAAATAGAATTCGCCATCAAGAGTTCTTTTAATATTTTCAGCGCGGCGAAAACCGTGCTGTTCCCCCTCATAAGCAACATAAGCAACCGGCAAACCTTTAGCTTTCAAAATCTCTACCATCATTTCCGCTTGATTGGGCGGCACCACTTTATCTTCCAATCCTTGAAAAAAGATAATAGGACAAGATAAACGTTCGGCTGAATGAATCGGAGAACGTTCTACATACAAATCTTTTCGTTCGGGATAAGCCCCGATCAATCCATCCAGATAGCGCGACTCAAACTTGTGAGTATCCGTTGCCAAAGCCTCCAAATCGCTAACACCGTAATAGCTCGCACCGGCCTGAAAAACATCGCGGAAAGTCAGAGCGCACAGAGTCGTGTAGCCCCCTGCACTGCCTCCGGCGATCGCCATTTTTTCGCCATCAACCAAATTTTTTTCAGCTAAATATTTAGCACCGTTAGCGCAATCATCAACATCAACAATTCCCCAACTATTTTGCAATCTTCTTCTGTATTCTCTACCGTAACCGGTGCTACCACCGTAGTTGACATCAAGCACCGCAAAACCGCGACTCGTCCAATATTGAATTTTCAAATTCATGCTGCTAGAAGTAGCAGCAGTCGGGCCACCGTGACTTTTGACAACCAGCGGCGGTTTTTCACCCGCAGGTGCAGCAAAATCTTGATTTTTCGGGGGATAGAAAAAGCCGAAAGCAGTCAAACCGTTTTCCGTGGGAAATTCGAGCGGTTCCGGTACAGAAAGATAACCAGATTCGATGCTTAAATCGCTCGACTTTCGCAAAATTCCCCATTGACTTGTCGCTACATTTAGCTGTACAATAGCAGTAGATTCCGTGGGAGAACCTGCCAGGAAAACTACAGTTTCTCCCCGCGCTTTCACCGACGAAATATTAGTGTAACCTGTCTCAATATTTGTCAACTGCTTGCTGGCTAAATCGAGATTCGCTAAATACCACTTACCCTGCTGAGTGTAAGTACAAATAATTTTATTTTCGGAAACAACCGCATAGGTAGACATTCCAAAAACCCACTGAGGAAGGCCGAATTCAGCCGCCATCTCGCACAGAGGTTCAATTTCTGGTTTTTCCTGCCTGGAATTAACAGTTCTGTAAAAATTCCACCAGTTCGACTTGTCAGAAACAAAATACAAAACTCCATCCGGCGACCATTCCGGCTGAAAAATCGACTCATCAACCCCGCCGGCAACTAACTGTTTTCCCTCTAAAGAACCATCAGGATTAATTTCTGCAACCCACAATTCTGTCCCGTCCCAGGGCATATTTGGGTGGTTCCAACAAATCCAAGACAGTTGAGAACCGTCGGGACTCAAACGAGGGGAAGCATAAAAATCGTTACCTTGAGTTAAGATTTGAATATCTTCGCCGTTATCAAAATTAATACTAACAATTGTATTCGCAGATTCGCCTTCCCCTGAATTGTCTTCGCGCACACAAATCAGGCGATTTCTGGGTTTGTCAAAAATCGCATCTGCGTAGCAACATTTAGCAGTAGGTGTCAAGGGTTCTGGCGGAGAATCTAATCTTTGACAATAAATTCTTTGGTCGGCAAAATGAGAGAAATACACCACACCGCCGCTAACAGCAAAAGCAGCGCCACCGTATTCGTGAACGCGAGTGCGAACGTTGAACGGAGGCGGTGTTACGTCAGTTATTTTACCGTCGGGAGTACGGCGCACGATGACGCTTCTCCCCGCTTCCGATGGTCTTCCTTCTACCCAGTAAATATCATCGCCATCAATAGCAATTTGTCCGAGTCCGACTGTTCCCGAAACAATTAAATCGGAGGTAATGGGAGATTTCCACGATCCGTAAGGTGATACTGTGTTCATAGTAATAAATTATTTAGTGAGTGAGTGAGAAACTGATTGGGAATTCGGAATTGATGAAGATATCACTTGAGAACGGCTATAGTTGAATCAGTTGTGTTTTTAGAACCAATAAATTTATATTTGTACTTTACACTAATTCAGCCACGGGGAAGCAGAATGTCCAAAAAACTGGTATTAATGGATCATGACGGTGCAGTTGATGATTATCTCTCAGTGGTGTTGCTGATGACAATGGAGGAAGTGGAAACTCTGGGAGTAATTGTAACTCCAGCGGACTGTTACATTCAGCCGGCTGTCAGCGCCACACGCAAAATCCTCGATTTGATGGGGCGTTGGAACGTTCCGGTGGTGGCGAGTACGGTGCGGGGATTGAATCCATTTCCGATGTTGTTTAGGCGAGATTCTTTTGCAGTCGATCGACTTCCCATTCTAAACGAAAAAGCAACCATTAACACGCCGTCAATATCAGAACCCGGACAAAACTTTATGGTGGGAGTATTGCGGGATGCAAAGGAACCGGTCACATTAATGGTAACAGGGCCGCTAACAACTGTAGCACAAGCCTTAGATATCGCCCCAGAAATTGAAAGCAAAATCAAAGAAATTGTGTGGATGGGAGGGGCGCTCAACGTTATAGGTAATGTTAGCAAAGATATGGAACCCGGACAAGATATGTCGGCGGAATGGAATGCTTACTGGGATCCGATCGCGATCGAGAGAGTTTGGCAAACACAAATTCAGATTGTGATGTGTCCTTTAGATATTACCAACAATGTACCGCTGACTGTGGAATTTTCTAATATTTTATCAAGACAGCGCAAATATCCAATTTCCGATTTAGCAGGACAGTGTTATGCTTTAGCAATATCTCAAGATTACTATTTTTGGGATATTTTGGCAACGGCTTATTTGGCACATCCAGAATTTTACGAACTCCGAGAATGGGAAACCGAAATAGTTACCGAAGGTGTCAGCCAAGGACGTACAAAAGTTAAAACGGGAGGTCGAAAAATTCAAGCAATGGATAAAGTAGACACCGAAAAGTTTTACAAATACATCTTGCAGCAGTGGAAACGCTAAAAAGCTAAAAAGCTAAAAATAGGCAGCATTTGTTCCCTCTCTTTCTCTGTGTCCTCTGTGTTCTCTGCGGTAAAAAAAATGACAAATCAAACACAATTGCGACAATAAATAATATTAGTTATCAAAAAAGTTGCTACCAGAAAAATATTAGATTTGTTTCCGCAGCCCGCAACAATCTATTAAGTACGAATCTATAAGAGTTTCTCTCTTTTTTCAGGATTGTTGGTGTATCCGCACCCTAGGGCTAATGTTGCGATTAGCAAAAAAAACAGATGAAGTTATCAAATAAATTTTGGATTGTGGCCTGTGTTTTGTACTTTTTGATGATTCTCAGTATCATGCTTGTAGCAGATATGGGGTTGTTAGTCAACTTTTCACTGGCTCATCCGCCTTATGACAAAGTTGGACATTTTGTTTTGTACGGAATTGCATCTTTTTTGTGTCATAGAGCAACTGGCAAAAAAATGATGATGGTGTTGAATTATCCAATTCCTTTCGGGCCAGCACTGTTTACTATGTTCACTGCTGGGGAAGAAATGCTGCAAGCTATTTTACCCAATCGTACTGCTAGTATTGAAGATTTTTTATTTAGTTTAGGCGGGATTTTAGTTTTTTATTGGATTGGAGAAGTTTGGGATAAAAAAAGGGGGAATTGATATTGAAAGTGAATATCCCGATATTGGGGCGGGGGTAGGCACGGGGGCAGTACCCTACATATTTACACATTTGATTTAGGAGCGCTATAACATTGGCAATCTAGTTGAATTTTCAATCTAGACAATGTTTTTGAGGTTAAGGGGGTAGGCACGGGGCACTACCCTACATATTTACACATTTGATTTAGGAGGGCTATAACATTGGCCATCTAGTTGAATTTTCAATCTAGACAATGTTTTTGAGAGGGTTCAATTGCTTTCTTCTAAAAATGTTTGTACTCGACCGTTCGGTCTCAAAACTACTCGAATTTTTGGGTTTTTTCCATTGGAAACGGCAGAAACAAACGGCTCGCCGGCTAAAGGCATATTAACTTGTTCGATATAATCTGCTGCTGCTTTTCCCATCGGTACGATAGTTTGAATTGAGCCGTTTTCATCGATTTGCAGGCTGTATTCTAAGGTTTGTTCCATTTTTTCGGTGGGCTTCCAGCGTTCTTCAAAGTAAGTTCTAGCTTCTGAAACTTGAGGGATTGTATCAAATAGAGTGCGATTTTTTTTGCTGGCGGCAGCTTGGTTGTTGTCGTCAGAGTCGGCTTGCGGTTGAGCGTCCTCAAG
>NZ_JADEWV010000019.1 GCF_015207455.1 Microcoleus sp. LEGE 07076 | reverse complement strand
GCAAAATTGCCATCGCTGGCTCGATCGCCCCAGATAATATTTTTTCGGGGAAAAGTTGCTATTTAATGAATAAGACTTTAAAATCCAGCAATGTAAATCCAACTCTCAACAAGCAGCCCCTGCAAGCACTAACCCGAAATGGGTGGAAGTGGGAAAAAGCTGCAAAAATTACTTTTTTTAGCTGTTTGAAGAGCAAAGCCTTAGCAGAAAAACCCAGGGCATCGACGCTAGGCATCTTGGAATGAATGCTTGAGTCGCAATACTACAAATGTATCAAAAATTGTTTGCCAAAATTTAGCACTAACAGATGCTTGGTCAAAACCCCTGCTGCGTAAGGTTTCGGTTGCTAATGAGGCTGATTTTATTGTCATTAACTACTTGAGGATTCGATCGCATGGTTTCGATTTCTAAAACTGGGCCCGATTTGCTCCCCGTGTCTGCGCCCAGCGTAACGGCCCCAACTCAAAGCAGCACGGCTACTGCAACGGGAGTGTGCGTGACGATTCACGGTCACTTCTACCAGCCGCCCCGAGAAAACCCTTACTTGGACGCGATCGAACGCCAAGCCAGCGCCTCTCCCGCCCACGACTGGAACGAACGCATCGACATCGAGTGCTACCGCCCGAACGCCTTTGCGCGCATACTCAACGATCGCGGCGAAGTCACGGGGATCGTCAACAACTACGAGTATATGAGCTTCAACATCGGCCCGACGTTGATGAGTTGGCTGGAACGCTACGATCTGGAAGTTTACCAGCGGATTTTGGAAGCCGATCGCAAAAGCTGTCAGCGCCTCAACGGTAACGGGAACGCGATCGCCCAAGTATACAATCACATCATCATGCCGCTGGCGAACGAGCGAGACAAATACACCCAAATTCGCTGGGGGATCGCAGATTTTCGATCGAGATTCGATCGCGATCCCGAAGGAATGTGGCTGGCAGAAACCGCCGTAGACTACGCCACCCTAGAAGTTTTGGTCGCTGAAGGCATCCGCTTCATTGTCTTGGCCCCCTCCCAAGCCGAACGCTGCCGCCCGCTAATCGGGCAAAACCAAGAAGAAAACGAAGAAACAGATTGCCAGTGGCACGAAGTCGGTGGCGGCCAAATCGATCCGACTCGCCCGTACCGCTGCTATTTGAAACCGGAATTGAGGTTGATGGCTGACCACCAACTTTCGCCGCTGAGTTCTTATTACTTGGGCCGCGGACAGGGCGAGGATTCCCCAGCCCCAACGGCCAACACTCCCTACATCGATATCTTTTTCTACGACGGCCCGATCTCGCGGGATATGGGATTCAATGACGTTCTCAGCAGCAGCCAGCATTTGGTGGGGCGCTTGGGTCAAGCTGTGCGGGGAGACCACCGACGGGCCCAATTAATCTCTGTGGCGACGGATGGCGAAACTTTCGGCCACCACAAACACAGTACCGAAAAATGCCTCGCCTACGCGTTTACAGAAGAGTTTCCCCAGCGGGGCTGGACGGTGACGAATTTTGCTCACTATTTAAGCCAAAATCCTAGCAGTTGGGAAGTAGAACTCAAACCCGTGACGGCTTGGAGTTGCTCTCACGGGGTCGATCGCTGGCAAGATGATTGCGGCTGCGGTGGCGGCGGCGGGTGGCATCTGCTGTGGCGCAAGCCTTTGCGGGATACTTTGAATTGGCTGCGCGATCGGCTGATTCCGATTTACGAGGAAGCGGGACGGCAACTGTTGGGCGATCCCTGGAAAGCTAGAGATGAATATATTGATGTGATCCGCGATCGGTCGCCCGCTAATGTTGACAGTTTCCTACAACGCCATCAAGTTCGCCAACTCGATGCAGCCGAACAGGTGGACGCGCTGCGGTTGCTGGAAATGCAGCGCCACGCTTTGTTGATGTTCACTAGCTGCGGCTGGTTTTTTGAGGAAATATCTCGCCCTGAAGGCGTGCAAATTTTGCGCTACGCGGCCCGGGCGCTGGAATTGGCGGGGGAAGTTACGGGCGTTCAGCTAGAACAGGATTTTATCGATCGGCTGGGCCTGGTTCCCAGCAACGTTGACTCTTTCAAAACAGGTGCAGAAGTTTACCGCCAACTGGTGGTGACAGCCCAAATTAGCCTCAGACAAGTAGCCGCCCACTACGCGATTAGTTCTTTGTTTGCCAAATATCCCCGCCAACAGCGAGTTTACTGCTATCAAGCCCAGCAGCAAGATTTCCAAGTTCAGCGGATGGGGTCGATGACTCTGGCTGTGGGTCAATTGCAGTTAACTTCGGAAATTACGCGGGAAACAGAGGTGTTTGTGTTTGCTGCATTCCACCTCGGAGGCTGGGACTTCCACTGCTGCATTCAGCCTTTTGGCAGCCGCCGGTCTTACATGATGCTTAAGGAACGGTTGTTTGGAGTTCTGCAAGAAGCTTCGGCGGCCCACGCGATTTTGGAAATGGTGCGGCTGTTTGGAGATCAGTCGTTTAGCTTGCGGGATTTGTTCGCTGACGAACGCCACCGGATCGTACAGTTGCTGAGTCAGGAAAATTTGACTCGGTTGGATCAGCTTTACACTCAGGTTTATCGGGAAAATTACGGGGTGATGATGGCTTTCCACCGGGATGAGTTGCCGGTGCCTGTGGAGTTGCAGGTGGCTGCTGAGGTGGCTTTGGGACACCGCTGTTTGACGGCTGCGAAGGCTCTGGAACTGGAAACGGGGGAGGGGGAGTCGCGGATGGCGGAAATTGAGGCGATCGCTACTGAAACCGGCCACCTGCGCTGTCAATTGAAGGTTCCTGAAGTTAAGCAAATTTTGGAAAATATGGTTTGGCGCTCTCTGGACGCGCTGCTGCAATCTGCTGCGGGCGATCGGCAACGCTCGCCTGTTGAGTTAGAATCTGATATCGCTGCGATCGAGCGTTTGATAGCTGTGGGCGATCGGCTGAGTCTGGGTTTGTGTTTGGACAAATCGCAGGAACTGTATTTCAATTCTCTGTACAGTCAAATTGTGCCTCTGTGTTTGGGCTGGCTGCAACGGCAAGCGGAGGTGGCAGGCGAAAATAAGGTTGACCCGGTTGCTTTGGATGTCGCGCGTTCAGAGGGCGACTGGGAGTTGTCTTCGCTCCGGCAGTTGCTGGAGTTGGGTCAAACTCTGGCCGTTGATGTTGAGTGTTGGTTGAACCAGTTAAGTCGATCGCTTGCCAATTAGTCGGGAATTGATTTCCCCCGTCATAGAAGCCGCCCGATCGGGATTTAAACTCCCATCGCGCGGCTTATTAACCGAGAATCGATCGGCTTTGCGGCGGAGTGCGATCGAACTACTGACGATCGAACCGCCAATTTTGTTTAATTTTTCGCTCTACTTATGTGGGAAGATAAAGAGACTGTCCCCAAAGCGTACAGGTGTTCTGCACTTGCACGCTTTGTAGAGTTTGGAAGAAAGAACACTAAGTTTAAATTTATGAAAGTTGGCGATCGCGTTTGCGTTAAAAACTCTGTTGTTGTCTACCACCACCCTCAAAATCGCAGTCAACCATTTGATATTAAGGGCATGGAAGGAGAAGTCGTGGCGATCGTTCACGAATGGCACGGCAGACCTGTCAGTGCCAATTGGCCTGTTTTAGTTCAGTTTGACAAAAAATTTAAAGCTCATTTCAAAGAGGATGAGGTTGAATCGATCTCTTCTGAAGTCTAGCTGTTTGATACCCGACTTCTTAAAGAAGTCGGGTATCTTAGTATTCTGTTTTTTGAAGTGGGATTAAGTTAATATTCGTAATTTGTTTAATTCTTAATTTTTTTGCCGTCGGCGGCAGAACCAACTAAAGATATTCAAATCTCCCTGCATTTTCTGCAATTCCTGCTGGTGCTGCTTGGCTGTAGCGTAATACCACTGGCAGTGAAGTTCTAGTTCTTGACGGTACTTAATTTCGTCGTAAAACTCGCGGACAATTTGGTGTCTCTGAAAAATTTCGGCCGCGGGAGTCGGTTCTGGGGCAATGTTTTGCAACTCGTGGGGCAGCATGATTGTTTGGGGGCGACTGTGGCTAATATTGGCTGTAATCACTTTAAGCTAACACACTGAATCTCTTTTGGATTTTGGAAGTGACTTCACGGTTGAGACTACTTGAATTCTTCAATCCAAAATCCCCAATCTAAAATTCTGCTAAAGCCACCCGCGCAGCCGATACACGATTAAGCCGATGTATTCTTTCAGAGCTTTTGTTGACTGATGTAGATAATAGGTATCCGGCAACAAATCCAGTGCGAATGCTTGCCAGTTGTTTTGAGATGCTGCGATATCCTGCTGCGTTATCTGAAAGTCTGTTGGTGCGGCAATTGCTTGAATTCCTTGATGGTGGAAAATTAAGAGCGATCGTGTCATGTGCATCGCCGATGTCACTAGCAAAACTGACCCTTTTATGCCTTTATCCTCTAAGATTTTCCGCACGTTGACGGCATTTTGATAAGTGTTGTGTGAATCGGGTTCTTGCAAAATTGCTGCTGCCGGTACGCCGATTGTTTGGGCAATTTCTGCCATGTCTGCCGATTCTGGAGAACCCCCACCTTTCCAATCTACTCTACCGCCGCTGAGCACTAGCAGGGGAGCTTTGCCTTGACGGTAAAGTCGGGAAGCGTAGATTATTCGATCGCCCGCTTCCCCCAATTCCACCCAAGGGCGGGGCGGCAAAGCTGCTTTGACACCGCCGCCCAAGACGATAATCGCGGATGCTTGGGGGAGTTCGGCGGTTGGCAAATTTTGCCATTCGAGCGATCGAACTAAGGATTTTGACACCGAACCGCTACTTCCGAGCATTAAAATAATTAGAGCCGCAGCAATGGGCGCTGCTACCCATTTTGGACGCCGCCAAAGTGTGATTAAAGCCGCCATCATTAACAGGCAACTCAACCCCAAAGGATAAATCAACAGCGGCAGCAGTTTCGACAAAAATACAAACATTCAGCAAGTCAGTCGATTTGAAATTTGAGATTTACTTGCAGCATTAAATCAGCGTGCTTGAACGAAAGTCTAAATTTCGGCTGTCTGCGCGACTTAAGTCTGGGAGTTCTATTCGTTTTTGGGCTGGTAATTCAAATTACTAATCTGAAGAAATGGGTGATTAATTATCGGTAATTAGTAATTTTGTTGCTCGAAATGTTTAATTTTTATTATTGAGTTCTTCGATTTTAACTCTTTAACTTAAAGCTCAAAACTCAATATTAAAAACTTTTTTATCTGCTAGCGGCGGTCTTCAGTTTTCGACAGCCAGTCAAACAGCGAAGTAGCTTCACGCCTGGAGCTTGTACTATATCTTTTACCGTCGGTTTCCACTACTTGTTTGTTAAGGATAGCATCCGAGGTGTTATCCTTTGAACGTTTGTTCGGGTTGAGTAGTAGTTCGTTGTGCCACCAAGCGACTATTAAACCTGCTGCTACGCCGCCGACGACACCAAAGCCGATACTGATGGGCAGCGTACATCCTATGAAGCGAAACCCAACGGTAAACAACACAAACCATATCAGCGCGGGGCTAAACCCCTTCGAGTCTCCGTTAAATTTTGCCATGATCTGCAAGTTGTTTTTGTAATAATACAGAAAGATATTGACAATATTAGCAGACAAGTAAGATTGACCAGGGCGATCGCACTGCAACTACTGCCCACAAATCAAGTTTAATTGTACCTCTAAATCTTGCGCGGTATCTATAATGTTTACAGAAATTTGCTCAAATTCTGTAAAAGGTTCAAAAGCTGCTTGCTGCGAGCTCAATAGTTCTGCTGTCGCGTCGGCAATATCGCCCCGCCGCTGTTGCAGTCGTTCTCGCAATACTTCAATTGGTGCGGTGCAGTAAACAATTTGCGAGGACAAGCCGCGGGATTGAGCTCTATCTATCACATCGGTTCTCAAGTTTTGGCGATCGAACTTAGCATCTAAAATCACATTCCAACCTCCCTGGGCCATAATTATCCCCAACTCTAACAATCTATCATAAGTCTGCGCCGTCATTTCATCCGAATACAAATCTTGCCCGCCCCGTTGATTTAAAGAAATTCCGCCTAAATGTTTGCGAACAGCATCGGAACGAATCTGGATTGCACCTGTGCGGCGAGCCAAATATCGAGCTGCTGTACTCTTACCAGAACCAGACAAACCCGACATCAAAGTTAACTTTCCCCGGCGCGGTTGCGTGTATTGCCAAGCCTGTTTATAGTAATTAGCTGCTGTCTGTGAAATTTCTGCTTTTTCCGTAGTTGAAATAGCCGCATCGTCCAACATTAACGAAGTCACTTTTGCTCTAACATAAGCTTGACGGCTCAAATAAAGTGGCAGCAATTGTAGCCCTTCCCAATCCCCTGTTTGTTCGATGTAAGTATTGATAAAAGCATTGCCTAAGTCTCTGCGCCCCCGCGATTCCAAATCCATTAAGGTAAAAGCTACATCGTACATCACATCAACAAAGCGAAAATACTCATTAAATTCAATGCAATCAAACAGCAATATTTTATCGTGCCACAATGCGATATTCCGCAGGTGCAAATCTCCGTGACATTCGCGAATTTTATTGTCGGCAATCCGCTGGTTAAATAACTCTTTGTTTTTGAGAAAAAACGCATCAGTATATTTTTTTGTTTCCTGATATTGTGTCTGACTCTGCGGCCCGCCGATATATTTTTGCGAAATCAAGTAATTGTTGTCTATTGCTGTGCGAATTTGACTGACTTCGCCAAATGTGCGAATGTAGCTATTACTAACGGCAGTGCCGTGAAACTTGGCAACTTCTGCCCCTAATCGCACCATAAGTTGCTCGGTCAACAGTCCGCGTTCCAATAAACTGAGAAACAGCGAATCTTGAGAAAATTCCCGCATTTTTAGCGCGTATTCTACAGGATTTTCTGCCGGAGTTGTCTCGGCTGAATCGCTGCCAAATTGAAACAAATCGCCGTTTTGAACAATTGGCAAAACTTCGAGATAAATTTCCGGTGCCGTGCGTCGGTTCATCAGCAATTCTTGGGTACAAAAATGCTGCCTTTTCGGCAATGTTGAATAGTCCATAAAGCCAAAATTGACTGGTTTTTTGATTTTGTAAACATATTCTCCTGTCAGGAACACAAAGGAAGCGTGAGTCTGAATTAGTTGCACGGGTTCTGTGACGCTGTGGGGGTAGAACCCTGGGTGTAACATTTGCTCAATTAGAGGCGGGAGATAAGTATCAGTCATATCGATTTTGGATGAGATCGATTTGGGCTGGGGGATTTAGAGCGAGATAACTTGAAGAAAATAGATGTTGAGTTGAAGTAGATTTATTATAAAGTTGATAATTAGTGTAAACCAAAAATTAGTGATGACAGAAAATAATCAAGATTCCCGTTCGGTGGATGTGTTTGGGGTAGGTAATGCTCTGGTAGACATCTTAGCATTGGTGGAAGATGAATTTGTACGGGGCCACGGACTGAATCGCGGCGGGATGACGCTGATGGATTCGGAAACTCAGGGGGGGATTTTGCACGATTTGGATGGGAATTTGCTGCAAATGCGATCGGGTGGTTCGGCTGCAAATACGATGATTGGCTTGGCCCAAAGTGGCGGTAAAGCTTATTATTCGGGGAAGGTTGCTAAGGATACTAACGGCGAATTTTACCGACAAGATTTGCTGGCGGCGGGGATTAGTTTTGACGTACATCCTGCAACTGAGTCTAATGGGCCAACGGGTACTTGTGTAGTGCTGACTACGCCTGATGCGGAACGCACGATGTGTACTCATTTGGGGGTTTCTACTACTTTGGCTGCGACAGATATTGATGTCGATCGCCTGTCTCATTGCAAGTACAGTTATGTTGAGGGCTATCTGTGGGATGCTGCCGAGCCGCGAAAGGCTAGTATTGAGACGATGGAACAGTCTAAGCGTCTGGGCGTGAAGGTGGCTTTTACTTTCTCTGATGGTTTTTTGGTCGATCGATTTGCTGATGATTTTCACAAGGTTGTTTCGGAATATTGCGATGTAATCTTGTGCAATGCTGATGAGGTGCGGAGCTTTTTTAAGGAGGAATCTTTGTCAGAGTGCGCTCGCAAAATGAGCGATATTGCGGATTTGGCTTTTATCACTAATGGGGCGAAAGGCTGCATGGTGGTGGAGAACAAACAGATTGTTGAAGTACCGGGCTATCCGGTACACGCGATCGATACTGTTGGTGCTGGGGATGCTTTTGCTGGCGGTGTTTTGTTTGGAATTACTAATGGTTACACTTCTGCACAAGCGGCTCGCTGGGGCAATTTTTTGGCTTCAATGGTGGTGCAGGTTCAGGGGCCGCGTCTTGAGGGTTCTCAGGCTCACCGGTTGAGCAAGGTGATTCCTAGTTAGTAATTGAAATGGGCGATCGCACTTTTTTGAACCGATCTGTTGCACGGGCTAACAAGCCCGTGTAACAGCGGACATGAGTCATCTCCAATCCGGTTGTATTGGAATGATAACTAATAGGTGGTAAGATTGAATGAACCGCGAAGATCCAAAGAGCGCGAAGTAACATACTCCCTTTATGATTCGGCGGTTGAAACCAGGTTTACACAATTGATGTCGGCCCCAAGGCCACTGGTTTATCAAGGGGATCCCCAACCCGGATTTGGTATTAAATACTCAGAACTGTTATATTTGTTAGTGCCAATTCCCAATTCCCTGTTTTGCCAATTCCCCTGATGTTATATTTAGCCCAAGTACACAAACAGGACGTTTCAGGCAATATATGTCTGCAATTGCTAGCTTGTCAAAACTCTGATGATACTTGGGCGATAGTTTTGGCAGAAAATGTGTTGGTGCTACCGCCAAATAATTCCCAAAATGTTTTAAATGAAGGGATGCTGGTATTAGCGGATATTGGCGAAAAAAACCTGGTTTTGCATATTCAAACAGCTACAAACTGGGTGCTAGAATTAGTTGAGAAGTATCTAACAACTGGTATTACACCAGAATTTTTGCAGCAAGAATCCCAGAAAGCAGAAGAGTGGCGCCAATCTCTTACTTTGGAGAGTCAAAAATTGTCTCGCCGATCGCTCGAAGTTGAAGCCCGCCGGGAACAAATTCAAAATTTAGAAGCCCAACTCCAGCAGGAAAAGCAATTGCTCAAAAGTACGATCGCCCAATTGAAAACAGATCAGTGAAAACAGAATTTGAACCCGCTCAATAGAATTCGGGGCTGTGCAAACAAAGTCCCAGCAGAGTGGGACTAAGATATCAGCACGATCTTTCGGCTAAAGCACCTTTGACTTTAGCCATGCGGCGGGAAGACACAGCAGTTTCTGAGAATTGCGAACATAAGCCCGCTTCTGAAACACATCGTACTGATTGCGTTCGATCGCATTTAAGATTCTGCTGTACAGCATCGTAGCAGCCCACACTGTCCAGCGGATATCGGGACTCAAAACTTTGATTCCCGGTTCGGCGCTGGCGTACAATTTGCGAGCTCGCTGAATTTGAAACTTCATCAATTCCCGCCAGCGGTTGTCAATTACACCGTTGAATAAATCTGCCTCGGTATAGTTAAACAGGGCTAAGTCTTCTAACGGAAGGTAAATGCGGCCGCGCCGGGCGTCTTCTCCGACATCGCGCAGAATATTCGTCAACTGCTTGGCTATACCCAGGGAAATTGCTTCTTCTTTGGGAATTTGACTGTCCCAGTGCCAGTTCCAGTTAGCAGCGGAGTTTGATTTGTCCACACCCATCACAGACATCGACATCAGCCCGACGGTACCGGCTACTCGATAACAGTAAAGATTGAGCTCTTCAAAAGTTTCGTAGCGGCTGCGGTACAAGTCCATTTGCTGGCCCGCAATCATCTCTCTAAACGGTTGAATGTCGATCGGGAAACGAGACAGCGTATCCACCAAAGCCACGTCGTAATCGTCGTGAGGATGGCCGGCAAACACAGATTCTAGGCGTTTTTCCCACAAATTTAGGGTTTCAGGGGTTGTGGCCTCAGAACCTGGCCCGTCTACAAGTTCGTCGGTGCGGCGGCACCAGACATAAATTGCCCAGATTGCCCGACGCTTGGCTTCGGGCATAAGTTGAGTGCCTAAATAAAAATTTTTGGCATAACTCGCTGTGACTTGGCGGCACAGTTCGTAGGATTCATCCAAAGAAGCCAGAGTTCTCATGCACTGGAGTTTTGACAGTTGCAGCATCCGAGAATAAGAAATTTAAAGATTAGAACTGACATTCCCCCGTTTAGACAACGGGAGATTTTTTACGTCTTTAGGAATTACGCGCTTGAATAAAGAAACCGGGGTTTTTGAACCGAAATTGAGGGTTTTAAGCAAATATTTTGGTTAAAAACCAAACTAATGGTCGCCCGCGCGCAAATCCTAGTCTTTATGAAAAATTCTTAATTTTTCATTTTTTATTGGCCGAAGTTGAAATAGCCTGCGCTGTCAGCTTACCAGAAAGCACAGCACCTTCCATGCTCGCAAGATAACGCTGCATTGTATAGTCCCCCGTTAGATAGAAATTGCTAATCGGAGTTGTTTGCGAGGGACGGCACTCTTGGCGGCCAGGAGTTGCTTTGTAAACGGAACGGGGGGTTTTGACTACGTGATATTTGAGCAGTTTGGCGGGTTCTGGAATTTGGTCGGGAAAGAGCTTTTCTAACTCGACCATTGTGGCTGCGACGATATCTTCGTCAGATTTGCCGATCCAATCTTTTGCCGGTGCGAGTACCAGTTCCAGCATGGATTTGTCTGGGTTGGCATATTCGCGGCAGGTGTTGCTCATGTCGGCGTAAACGCTCAGCAGGGGCGATCGCGAGAACAGCAAATGGTCGATATCTGTTAATTTGCGATCGAACCACAAGTGTACGTTAATAACGGGTACTCCCTCCAAACCTTCGAGCTTTTTGAAATAATCCATTTCGCCCCAAGGTTTCGGCAGCATCAGCTTCAGCGGGTCAACCGGCATCGCCGAAACGTAAATATCGGCTGTCAGAACTTCTGACTCTGCCCCCTTGACACCCCGAATCTGGAAACCGCGCACCGTGTTGTCATCATTGAGCAAAAACTCCCCGATGGGTGCATTCAGCCGGACTTCGCCACCGCGCTCAGTTATGTAGTCTACCATCGGCTGACACAACCTCTCCGTAGGGGAACCGTCTAAAAAAGCCATTTTCGAGCCTTTTGTCTCTTGCAAGAAGCGGTTGAGGGCTGTCAGCAGAATGGTTGCAGATATTTCGTGGGGGTCGATGAAATTCAGCGCCTTGGACATGGCGATGAATACTTCTTTTTCGACTCTGGGGGGGACATTTTGCTTTTTGAGCCAGTCGGAAAAGGAGTATTTGTCCATTTCTTCAACGTATTTCTGGCCCTGAAGTATCGCCGGAACCAAACCGATGCCGAAACTGATTTTTTCGGCCCAAGTGAGCATATCGTTGTTTCTGAGGATAGCCACAAGGCCGTTGAAGGGAGCCGGAATATTCGGAAAGTCAAAGCGCGAATAGGTTCCGGGTGTTTCCGGCTGATTGAAAATCATCGAGTGCTGTTTCCATTGCAGCCTGTCTTCGATGTCGAGCTCTTTGAACAGTTGCAGCATATTCGGGTATGCGCCGAAGAAGATGTGCAGCCCGGTTTCGTACCAGTCACCGTCTGCATCTTTCCAGGCGGCGACTTTGCCGCCGAGTACGTCCCGACTTTCTAGGAGGATGGGGGTGTGGCCCGCGTCGGTAAGATATTTAGCGCAGGAAAGTCCTGCTAAGCCTGCTCCGGCGATCGCAACTCGCATTTGATACTACTTGGCCTCTGTGTTCGCTTTCGTCTCATTATAGTTTACAACTCGTTACAATATTTTGGGAACTCGGGCCGGTGCGGGGAGAGGGGGATGTGTTTGGAGGTGTCGGCTTAGCCCGAAAGTCCCCCAGGGGTTTAAACCGGTGCCGGAGTGCGGGAACTACCTTAAGCTGATTGATTAGACCAAAGGCAATGCCGGCACGGGGAAGCTGCACGGGCGATCGAAAACCGGGTTTTTGCGAAAATACTCGATCGCTCTTCACTAATTTCCTGTTCTCAAAGACTCAAAACTTCAAGTATTTTAATCCAAATTTAGCAACTTTTGCTATCATAAATTAAAAGCAAATTTAATAGAATCCTTGAGCTTATGGTACAAACAATTCAAGCGAGAAATGGAGCGCTGAACGATTTGGAAAATCAATTCAAAATAAAGTGGGTTGAAGACGACCAATTTTTTCGCGAGTGGCAAGACGATCTGCCGGAAATCAGCGATTATGAAAAACAGCGATTAGACAGAGTGAAAGCAAGTTACAGGAATTTGCTCAAACGTCCCCCCCTACTCGAAAATACAGTCAAAATGGTAGTGCTATCTCCGTTTTTGGACTTAGCCGATTTTGATCTTGCTCCTTTTCATGTTACTTCCGAAAAGTCTGTAGAAATTGTTGACGAAGATGAAGGAGTAATTGTCAGGGGACAGTTGGATGTTTTAGCTTTGTTTCAGGAGTTTTGGGTAGTGGTTATCGAATCTAAGAAAGCGGCGTTTTCTCTGGAAGTGGGGATTCCGCAGTTGCTGGCTTATATGTTAGCTAGCGTAACGGGCGATCGACCAACTTACGGATTGTTAACCAATGGATCTAGTTTTCTGTTTGTCAAGTTAGTTAAAGGGGAAGCACCGCAGTACGCTTTTTCGCGCTGGTTTTCTATGTTCAATCCGGGGAACGATTTGTACACCGTACTGAGTATTTTGAAGCGCCTCGGTGAGTTGAATAGGCTATCTCCTACTTAGGGTTATCGATTTATCAGACAATTGGGTTGTCAACCCAATTGTCTGATAAAGGGTATCCAAAACCCGCATTTGATATGACTGGTTCCCAGGAAGAGCTTGGGAAACGATTTCTAAAGGCTCTTCCTCACTCTTAGAGATCGAGAATTTGAGGCAGAGGCTCCGGATCTGCGTTACCAGGAAGAGCCTGGTAACGACTAGAGATTCATGAATTTAGGGTTTAAATAATGCGCTTAACAAAGTTAAAACCGTGCATCCAAATAGGGCTTCAAATGTATATCTTCGCGAAGGTTTGTAAGGGTGAGAATGCCAAACACGCAATTCTCCATTGAAGCCGCGCGATACCAAACTCAGCGAAACTTGACGGTAATTTTCCAAGGTTCGCTGCAACAATTGCCCGATTAAAATGCTTAAACTGTGCATTCCCAGTTTCCAAGTGCGGTAGCCGCAGCGCGAGTTTTGCGCTATCCAAAGTTCATCGGCAATAGCCAACAAACTAAAAATAAACCGATACATCAACAACAAAAGTTCTGCGATTAATACCGGACACCCCCGCTGTCTCAGAACTTGCAATGTTTCAGTAAATGGCACCGTCAACAGAATAAAATACATACAGCTTGTCGAGGCCAAGGTGCGGGGGAATAATAGACTCGCTTGGTATAAGCCAGTGCGACTCACATACAGATAAAATTTGCCGATGCTAATTCCCCAACCTTGCCAAATATCCGCCTGTATTGCTTGGATTTGATTTAATTGAATTCCACCCATGACAAATGCAGGCAAACTTGTCAGCAAAAACATCAACGGCAATGATAGCAACCGCAGGTAAAATTTTGCTGGAATGCGTGCATAAATAACGATCCAAACTGTCAACCAAAGGGCGATCGACAATTGGACGACTGCCCCAGAAACCAGAGACAGAATCAAAAGGGCGATCGCAAAGGATAATTTGTGAGTTGGTGGCAATCCGCGCAAACGATTGGTATAAGCCAGACTATCGATCTGATGATTCATTCCAACGGCGATTTATGATCAGATTGCTGAGATTGCGATCGACCTTTATAAACCCCGATCGCATATCCAATCGCACCCGCCCCCAGCGCCGCCTGAGTCGCAAATAACAGACTTTCGATTTCTCCACTCGCCGGCTCAAACAAATGATTGAACCAAGGTTTATAATCTGGTTGAATTTTGGTAATCGCCATTTGGGCTTGGTCGTCCGATCCGCCATATTCACCGCGCACGAAAGCTAGGGGAATAACGGCAAGGGCGACAACTCCAATTACCAACAGCCAATTTTGTTGTGAAGTAGCTTGCTGATTGCTTGTATTTTTTTCACTCATGACTTAGGACTCCTGTTTCAATAATTTCAGAATTTCCAACTCTGGTTGCCCGTAAGAATGCAGCCAATTCCAAACCAGTACAGTCAGCAATCCCTCACTAATCGCCAGCGGTAATTGAGTAATCGCAAAAATGCTAAGAAACTTGAGGAATGAAGCCATAAAACCGCCAATCGCAGCCGGGAAAGCTAACGCCAACTGCATCGAAGTTGTCACATAAGTCAGCAAATTTGCGATCGCAGCAGCACAAAAAATTGCCCCCCGCTGGCTGCCAGTTCGCATCAGCAATAGATAGATAAAATACGCAGCAAACGGCCCGACAATCGCCATCGAAAACATATTTGCTCCCAGGGTTGTCAGCCCGCCGTGGGCCAACAAAACCGATTGAAATAACAGCACTAAAGCACCGAGTACCGCCATCACCGAAGGGCCAAACAAAATTGCACCCAAACCAGTACCCGTCGGGTGAGAAGAACTTCCAGTTACCGAAGGAATTTTCAAAGCAGAAAGTACAAAAGTAAATGCACCTGCTAAAGCTAATAACAGTTTAAGTTCCGGGTGTTTTTTGGTAATTCGGGCGATCGCACGCAAACCTACCACAAAAAAAGGCAAAGCCACCATCCACCAAAATGCAGCCCATTGTACAGGCAAAAAACCTTCTGAAATGTGCATAGCAGCGGCCGGTGTTGCCGAAGCCAGGACAAGATAACAACTCAAGCCAGCCATCAATCCCAGGCTAACTAACTTCCGATTTCGCGCCTTCATCAAGTACCTCGCAGATGAGACCATTTAAACCAACACATCGGCGGGCATTCTGACTTGAGAGGTAGAGGACTGAAGTCCGAACGATCAAACCTCTTTACAGTTGCGGGACAGCGTTGGACTTGCACCAAACTTTCCCCGTTTCATCTAATGGCTGCTCCCCATTAGAACCGAGTTGTTAAATTGAGTATAGTCGATCGCGCAACTCTCAACCGATATTTTACAAAAATTATTTCAGATTAAGTAAATCAAAATCAGCTATCTTCTTGCTTCTCTTCCTTCGTGTCCTTCGCGTCTTCGCGGTTCGTTCAATATTATCATCAAACCAGTAAATGTTATAATTTTAATAAGTTTTGAGGAAAGCCGCAATGTTAAAGTACAAATTGCCCAGGAACTTGCCCTCAGCCGACGAACTACCAGATTCGGATGAAACACCTGTGGATAACGAACTGCAAGAACTAATACCAGGGTTACTAAAAGCAATCTTGCTGATACTTTGGTCAGAACGCATGGACTGGTTTTTTGGCATAGATATGGGTATTTACCATCACCCAGATGAACCTGCCATTGTCCCCGATGCTTTTTTAAGTTTAGGAGTAGAACGGTTTTATGACGAAGAATTGCGTCCCAGTTACGTGCTGTGGGATGAAAATGTCATGCCACTTTTTGTGCTAGAAGTTGTTTCCCCAACTTATCGCAAGGAATACAGCGCAAAACTAGACATTTATCAAGATTTAGGCGTACTTTATTACGTCATTTATTCTTCCCGCCGCCGTCGAAAACCTCATTTGGAAGTACACAAGTTAGTCAATGGAAAGTACGAGTTACAGTCAGGGAATCCAATTTGGATGCCAGAAATAGGTTTGGGAATTGGTTGTGAAAGGGGAAACTATTCTGGGGTAGCAAGGGAGTGGTTGTATTGGTATGATGCCGATGGCAAACGCTATCTGACACCTGAAGAACAGGTAAAACAATCAGCAGAACGCGCCCAACAGGAATCGCAACGCGCCCAACAGGAATCGCAGCGTGCCCAACAGGAATCGCAACGCGCCCAACAGGAATCGCAGCGTGCCCAACAGGAATCGCAACGCGCCCAACAGGAATCGCAGCGTGCCCAACAGGAATCGCAGCGTGCTGAGCAATTAGCAGAACGCGCCGAACAATTAGCTCAGCGATTGCGGGAGTTGGGGGTAGATCCAGATAATCTGAGCTGATTGCAGTCAAGAGTGCAATACTGACGCACTGTTGACTTTCTGAAACGGGGTTTTTCAAGCGATTGTCGATCGTCCTCAACGGAGAATTTTCCGTAACAACCCCGTTTCTGCGTCCAGGAATGTATGAATATTTATCAAAAAAGATCGGAAAGGGTGCGCGTAGATTTGAAACAGACAGATAATTTGACAGCAAACATTGACAAGCAGCTAGAACAAATAAAAATCTGGAGAGGTTATTAAATAATGGTGATGGATCTGCGTTTTTACGATGTCATAGGCTTTGGGGATGAAGTTCCTGGAGTTCTAGCCGTTATCTCAGCAGCCCGAGAATACCGCCGCCGGACAAAGCGCTATCCGCGAGTTTTGCTGATGTCTAAAGGAAACTTGCAAGAAGGGATTGGCGGGCATTTGGTAAGAGGGGGTCTGGCTTATTTAGATAGAAGTCAGATCGGTAAAGAACTGCGACAATCTTTAAATTTAGATACCTTTGGTTCACCGGCGACAATCTATCAAGAGTTTCTGCAAAAATCCGGTGTCAGCGCGATCGCACTTGACCCCCGCAAAGCCAGCGCAGCGCTGAAAGAAATGCTGTTACAAGCCGGGGTAGATATCCTCAGCCAAGTAGAAATTCAATCAGTCAACAAACAACGCCAAAAAATTGCCAGCATAACCACATCTAGAGGCATTGTTTATGCAGGTAAGCAATTTATTGATGCCACTGTCAATGCCGAATTAGCTCAAGCTGCCGGGGCGAGCAAGCTGAATGGATTTGAAACCTTTGGTCTGTCTAACTCAGAACTTCCCGTCACCCTTATTTTTGAAACCCAAGGACTCAGTGCAAGAAGACTGAAAGAACTCGATTACATTTATCTAAAACGCTTCACAAACCTCGCCGATTCTGAAAGTCAAAAGTTTTTGCTGTACGCTGCAGGCAAGGATGTCAAACTAGCAGAAGAACTCCGGCAGGAAATGAGCGACACCAAAGGAAATCTCAAAACTCTGTGGGCTGGTAACGATTACATCGATGTGCGATCGCCTGCGCTGTCTGTAGCTTACCACTCCTTTAGAGGAAGAAAGCTATCTTTTCCTGAAACAGGCATAATTTTAGATGAGGGAAATATAGCCATACTTCCAGATAGCAGACTTTCCTGGAATGCCTTGTTATTTGCAGTCACTGGCAGCGAAGCAGAAGCCTTAGCCAGAAGCGGTAGCAAACCGACAGCTAATATGCAAAAAGAGATGTTATTTGTAGCAACTTGGCTGAGGAGTTTGGGGGCTACTTCTGTTAATTATGCCTCAGAACTGTATATCAGACACGCAGGCAATGTGACGGGAGTTGTAGAACCTTTAACGGGCGCACAAATGCTGTTAGGTGGCGTACCGGCAAATCAGGCACTGGCAACATTTAGCTATCATTTTGATGTGCGCGGAGGCATCGCTGGTATGGGGGAGAAAGCAAACAGTTTAGGGTGGTTTAACAGTCTGAGTTTTAAACAGCCTACCTTCAATATTGGCATCCGCCACGCATTGATGAAAAACATTCCTAACCTGGCAGTTGTCAGTCCGTGTTCTGGATTTGAAGGGTTTGCCTGTTCTGTGGGCAGAATTGTTGAATTCAACGCCGCAGTTGGTCAAGGTGTCGGTATCGCTGCCATTAATGCTATTCTAAACAACAAAACTCTAGCTGATGTATCTAACGGAGAAGTCAGACAAGTTCTCGTTGAAACAGGTCAGTTGCCTAGAATTTTTGGAGTTGCTAACAATGCTGATGGAATGCTGTTGGCGCAATTCGAGACTCTTGTCGGTGCTGATGCTATTGCTTAAGAAGTCATTTGTTATTGGTTATTTGTTATTTGTTATTTGTTATTTGTTATTTGTTATTTGTTATTTGTTATTTGTTATTTGTTATTTGTTATTTGTAACAACTGGCAACTGACAAATAACAACTGACAACTGGCAACTGCTTTCCGTCCAACGTCATCAGGAAGAAGGAAGAAGGAGCATCAAGCGCGCTAGCTTTTGTAGTGCTGTCCTCGCTCGCACGGGCTTTTATCACCAAGCGAGCGAGGACATCGCTCAAACAAAAAATGCTTTTTACAAAAATGAAATGCTCCCCTTGAGTCCTCACTACAAACCGATAATCAGCAACCTTTAATTCTTGGGCGGGCACTTGGGATGGAACCCCCCCTGCAAACAAATGTAAGCAATTTGACTTCGATCTAAATTTTTAGCGTCGGCAAAATCAACTCCTTGGAATCGACCTGATTTACTACCTACCGGACTTTGAATAAATTGATCCGAACCCGCCTTTGAGAGAAACACAGCCCCTTTAAAATTGGCTCCCGCTAAATTCGCGCCCCTAAAATCAACGGAACTCAAATCCGCATTCTGCAAATTAGCATCTTGCAACCGAGCATCTTTAAAATTCGCGTTGGCGAGTTTAGCCGAACTTAAATCGGCATTTTGTAAGTTCGCACCGTTCAAATCTGCACCGGACAAATCAGCACCTTGCCATTCCGATTTTGACAAATTTGTCAAGGATAACTGAGTGCCTTGAGCCTTGACTTTTCCCAAACGCGCGCCTGACAAATTTGCTTCCGAAAAATTCGCGCTGCCGATATCTGCACCGGTAAAACTGGCATCTTTTAACATTGCTTGCTGCAAGTTTGCCCCAATTAAAAGAGCACTGCTCAAATTAGCTCCATTCAAGATTCCGTTTGACAAATTAGCTTTGTTCATGACAGCGCGGACAAAAGTAGTCCGGTTCATTACAGCACTGTTCAAAGATGCTCCGGTTAAATTTGCTCCTTCAAAATTAGCGGCGCTCAAGTCAGAAATCCAATCGTCAAATGTACCCGGACGCCTGTCTTCGCCGGTGCCGTAAAAGCGAGTTCCCTGCAAGCTGGCATTGGTTAAATTAGTGTTTCTCAGTTTAATTCCTGATAAGTCAACTTTGTCTAATACTAAAAGAAACTGAGCCGGGCCGGCAGGACTTTGACTTAAATCTGTGCGGCTGAGATCCGCGCCGTTGAGCTGGCTGCTATACACTGTGAGAATTTTGCCGATCGCCCTTTGGACTGTTCGCTGGCGGGCCGCGGCTAACTCGCGTTCGGGGGCTTTCCCCCCGAAACGCAAGGATTCGAGGTCATTGCTGAGTGCTTGGTTTAACCGCCGCAAGTCAGGTAAAGCTTTCGGGCCGGTACTGACTAAAGCTTGCTGGATCGCGTCCAGCATTGGGCGGCTGTCTTCTTGGGCTAGCAAATCCGCTAGCAGGGGTACGGCGCGGGAGTCTTCCACTGCCCCCAAAGCCAAAATTGCCGATCGCCTCCCCGATGTTCCGCTAGCCGAAGCCGGAGACAATTTGCTAACTAAAGCTACAAATAACTCGTCATTTCGCTGCCGAGAATCCCGCAAATTAGCTTGACTTTGAGTGTAGATCAGAGTGCCAACAAACAAACTTAAAATCAATCCCGCACTGCCAATCGTAACTATCACTAAAGTTGTGCCTGGATGTTGGCGCATCCAATTCCACAAACTGGGTTCTTCTTTGACATTGGTTTCTGGAGTCACAACCAAAGCTGCAATTTGCGCGTCTTCTTCAGTCCAATCTTGACTCTCGACAGGATTGGGCGACATTTGGTCCGATTCCCTACGGGATAGCTTCGCTTCACGAGCATTTACCCCCAAAGTATTCGCGAGGCGATCGTGCCCGGATTGCCGTTTGTAGCGGAATGCCAAAGCGCCATCTGCCAGCACTGCCAAGCCGCTCAGCCCCCCTAAAATGATTAAATCAGGAAACGCACCGGACAAGCGCCAAATGCCGTAGGCGATGCCCAGAGGCACTCCCCAGCGCCCCAAACTTTCGCGGAGCAGCACTCGTCCAAAACCCGGACGAGTACCCGAGGCTGTGACGACTTTAACCGCAAACCAGCGTTTCGGGAGAGTTTGACCGGTTCTGGCGAGCAAAAACAATTGCCACGCGGCTAAAACAGCAGGTGCCAGCAGCGCCCCGGACCAGAATAGATTAGTTAGAGGTGCGACTCTGGGGTTGCGATCGCGCACGGGGATGCCCAAAATACGGGCTACAGTTTCCGATACTGCTGCTACTGAGGAATTCAGCGGTACAGTTTGAGCATCCTTGTTGACTAATGACCCGATACTGAAAGGAACGAGGGCGCTGGCCGCAATTAAGGAAATTTCAACGGCCCAAGCGCCGCACCTGCGAACCAACAGTGGCATTTGCTGGGATTGTGCTTGCCAAGAGGGAGACGGATCGGGTTGATTAATGCCACCGGGTGCGGTTGGGCTAGCCATATTTATAATTTCCTATTGTTAGTCGTTAGTGTTGGAGGAATCAGGAGAAATTGTCAATTTATATGCTATGTAGATTAGCACTCCGAGAACGCCAAGAGTCACCAGTGCGGAAATTAGCTGTACGATGCTATTGAACACTGTCAGGACAACGATCGCCCCGACAGCAAAGACTGCCACTTGCCCGGGTTTGGGGAGTTTTTGAAACTTATCGAGAAATTGATTGTAGAAAGTTCCGAGCGCTTGATAGGTATCTGAATTTTGTTGGATGAGGGGCGATCGCTCTAGTTTAGCTTTTAGTTGTGCGATCGCTTGCTGCCAATTGAAGTTATTTTGAGGATTCATAAAAAAATTTGGGAGTTAGTTTAGCTGTAAGCCGATCGTTTTAGGGCGGTCAGATTAATAAGAGTCACATTAGCCCGTTCGGAACCGCTAATTATCCTCTACCGTCAAACAAGTGGAACCTTCCGCCATTGTGTTCGGATAAATAAGGATAAAAATGAAGATATGCTATCCGTGCGATCGCCCCAGACAGCGCCTTGGCTCGATCGCAATCCTAGCCCTAGGAATGATTTTAACTGCACCGGGGGCCCTTCGCAGCCAACCGCTACAAATTGCTCCAGGATTTCGCGAACCGCTGAGTGTTTCAGGAATCTCCGGCGGCCCGAACAATAGCGGCGAGTGCGGTTTCGTAGCCGCCGGGCCGAACCACGTCATCGAAGTAACGCAGGATTTACCTTACTGGAAAATTGCAGTACAAACAGCGGGAGCGCCGAGTTTGATGATTCAGGGGCCCAGGGGTAGTTTCTGCGTCCTACCGGCGAATGCTGCTGCGGGGAATGTAGAATTTTCCGGTTATGGGGACAAGGGAACTTATGTAATTTTCGTGGGCGATCGATCGCAAGGTCAACACCCTTACTCTCTCTCTATCACTCAACAGCGCAACTAAAAAAGCAATTAGATTGTAGCAAGTTGGTTAGTAGTAAGGACTTTAGTCCTCAAAGCGTGATCTCGTTTCCGGTTGCATCCCAATCATAAAATCGAGTCAACAGTTAACACTCAACCATTCAGTTTTTCGACCCGCCCGTCAACAGTCAACAGTCAACAATCACCTGACGGTGCAACCGGAATTGATAGGATTTGTTCTCTCACCCACTTGCGAAACAATCGGAGAGTTTGACTCGTGCCCGCTGTTTGACTTTGTTCGCAATATTCAGAAATAGCTTCAATAATTGGCAAATTGGGAAATGTTGGACTAATTGCCGATTCAACATATTTCCCATCTTCAAGCACATTAATTTGAAGTTGGTTATTTTCATAGCGCCAAATTTCCGGTACTCCCAGCGCCTCGTAAGCATCCAGTTGAGTCTTGGAAGTTAAATCCACTTCAATTGCTAAATCCGGCGGCGGATCGATACTTAAGTCAATGCGCTTTTTGCCAATCATTAAAGCGTAATTCTGGATGTAAAAACATTCATCCGGTTCAATTCCTTGCAACATACTTTTTCGCTTAAAAGTAGTTGAACCAAATGGTTCAAAGTCTATTTCAAGTTCCTCAAACAAAATTTTCACTAAATAGCCAATAATAATTTTAGCCTTCTCATGTTCTGGTAGCGGCATCCTAATCTCCAAAATTCCTTGACTGTAAGCTATTCTAGAGGCGCGGTGTTCTCCCAACTCCTCTAGAATAGCTTCAAATTCCTGCCAGTTGACATCGTTCAACAGCAGTCTATGTCCGGGCGGTACACTGATTTGTCTTAATTGCAGCGTTACCATTTCAACCTCCGATTTATATGACTTTATTATAACTTGTGGAATATTTTAAATTTTGCGATTCGATCGTTCGGACTTCAGTCCTCCCAGGTTCGATCGTTGGGACTTCAGTCCTCTCCGTTTTGGACAAAGAAGGGCTAAAGTCCTCAATACAAACCACAAGAAATTCAGTTTTATATGTTTGGATAAAGAAAAACTAAAGTCCTGACTACAAACCACAAGAAATTCAGTCCTATATGTTTGGATAAAGAAAAACTAAAGTCCTCACTACAAACCACAAATAATCTATATTAGACTTCTTGCAAAATAGTTAGGACGTTGCTCAGAGCAACGTCCCAAAATTTGATTAAAATGACTTTTCCAAGAAATCTGTTTTTTGCTGCTTAAAAAGTTCCTTAAACTTGCGCTGCTGCTCCTTGTGGTCTACAATCGGATCGGGATAATGAAGCAGTCGGCGTTCTATAGGTGAAATATTTCCTGTTAGCAAAAGTTTTGTATCAACTCGGCGCAATTCTGGAACCCAGTGCCGGATATATTCTCCTTCCGGGTCAAATTTCTGAGCTTGACTGGCGGGATTAAATATTCGCAAAGGTTTCGGATCCATACCGCTCGATGCGCTCCACTGCCAGCCCCCATTGTTAGCAGAAAGGTCGCCGTCAATCAAATTTTGCATGAAGTATTTTTCACCCCACTGCCAGTTAATAATTAAATCTTTTGTGAGGAAACTAGCGACTATCATCCGACAGCGATTGTGCATCCAACCAGTCTGATTTAACTGCCGCATTGCCGCATCGATAATCGGATAACCAGTTTTGCCCCTGCACCAAACTTGAAATAGTTTTTCATCGTTATCCCAAGGAAAGTTTTTGAATGCTTCACGGTAGGGCCCATCTGCTAATTCAGGGAAGTTATACATGGCGTGTTGGTAAAATTCCCGCCACGCTATTTCCTGTTGCCAAGTGCTAATGCTTGTGCGCGCTTCTTCGCTGCGACAAGTGTCCATTACTCTCTGGGTAGCTTGCCAAACTGTGCGGATACCAATTGCACCGAATTTGAGGGCTGCGCTGAGTTGCGATGTGCCATTAATTGCGGGAAAATTGCGCTGTTCTTGATATTGGTAAATTGCGATTTCGCAAAATTCTTCCAACTTTGCTCGCGCTGCATCTTCTCCGGGTTCTATTACTAACTGATTTTCCCAAGTAAATCCCAAACTAGATGCCGTTGGCAGTGTTTCTATTGCACCTGCTTGGTTGGCGATTTCTTGTTCTTGGGCGGTTAATCCGGTCACTAATTTCAGATAAGTTATCGGCAGTGTCTCTACTGGTTCAGCTTTGGGTTTGCTGTTCCAATTTTTCCAAAATGGTGTATAAACTGTGTAGGGTTGTCCTGCACCGCTGCGAATTTCATCTGGGGCGTGCAGGATTTGATCCCAGAAAATTTCAACTTTAATTACTGCTTGTTCGAGAGCTTTTGATACGCTTATATCTCGCTCTTTTGCATAGGGTTCAATATCCCGGTTCCAAAATACTGCTTTAGCATTGAGTGCCGTTGCTAATTTCGGTATTCCCAGACGCGGGTCATCTTGAATTATTAGTAATTGGCTGCCTGCTTCGCTGTAACGTGAGGAGAGTTTTTCCAAACAACCTATCATGTATGTGACACGGGCGGGCGCTACGTCATCGCGATCTAGTATATGGGTATCGAGACAAAAAATTCCGACTACTTTCGGGCTTTGCTGGCGCGCGGCAGCCAATCCGATGTTGTCAGAAATACGTAAATCTCGACGGTGCCAAAATAAAATTAAGTCTGACATTTGATTTGAGGTTTGAGATTTTTGTATGGTGCGTCGCGGCCACAATTCTAGTTGTTTATGACTGTATGTGAGCGACGCACCGTACCGCGATACTATTTTACATCAAAAAAGGGCGCGCTAGGAAAAAGCTAGAAATTGATTTTGCATCAATTGGTTCGCCTGCTAAGATAGCTTTTTCTAATTCCTCTGGAGTGAATAAAACTGTTTCCATGTCTTCATCATCGTCTTGTTCTGGCGGCTTTTCCAGCTTGACCAAATCTTGGGCTAAAAAAGCATAAATGATTTCGTCGGAGTAGCCCGGGGCGAGAAAAAATTTGCCTAATTCGTGCCATTTTCCGGCGCGATATCCGGTTTCTTCTTCGATTTCGCGTTTGATAGTTTCGGCGGGCTCTTCATTCAGTTCGATCGTCCCGGCGGGAAATTCTAAAATCCGCCCTTTGGCGGCGAACCGGTATTGCCGCACCAAGACGAGTTTACCTTCGGGGGTGACGGGAACTGCAAGTGCTCCGCCGGGGTGGCGAATACATTCCCAGTCGCCTTCGGAACCGTTGGGAAGGCGGAGGCTGGCTACGTCGAAGTTGAATTTGCGTCCTTGGTAAAACAGGCGCTGTTTGAGGAGTTGGGGCAGTTCTTTTCCTAATGGCATAAGCGAGAAGCGAATAATGTTTGATTGCACCGATTTAAGACATCATAGGCGATCGCAGTCCTGGATTTTGCTCAATTTCTACATTTTCATTTTTGCAACTCCTGAACAGTTTACCTTTTGCACGAGTTGGTCGATCGCACTTTTCGTCACTGGATGCACCCAATCCGGCGCAATTTCTGCTAAAGGTACTAATACAAAAGCTCTTTCGAGCATCCGGGGATGAGGTAAAGTCAGCGTCGGAGTTTCTAGGATTAAATTATCATATAGCAGCAAATCGAGGTCTAGGGTTCTCGGCCCCCATTTTTCGCGGCGAATCCGATTAAATTTTATTTCTATTGCTAATAAAGCTGCTAGCAATTGTTGTGGTTCTAGGGCAACTTCTAGGATGGCACAGGCGTTGATGTAATCGGGTTGGGGAGGCCCGACTGGGGCGGTTTGATACCAGCTAGAATGGGATTTTACTGTGATTTCTGGGGTGTTGTTGAGAGTGGCGATCGCGCTTTTGAGCGTGGCTAGGGAGTCGCCTAGGTTGCTGCCGAGGGCGATGGCGCATTTTGTTGATTTCATTGATTATTAGTTATTGGTTATTAGTTATTGGTTATTAGTTATTGGTTACTTTCTGAGTGACGCGGGAAAAGTTTTATTATCTTAATTTTAGCTTAATTTACGGTTAATCTTTATTGATTATCATTAATAAATGTCAATATTCAATTTACAAATATAATGAGTTTTCACCGTCGCCTCTTGTCTGCCGTTATTTTAGTAACTATCAATTTTACAGCAAATGTATCGCTCGGTTTAGCAGAAGCTAAGGAAACGTATCTTACCTTAAATTCGGACGATAGTCAATCTTTCACGGGTTTAGTTCAGCAGGCGGAAGATTTGGCGAAAGAGTCGATCGCCCAAGAATTCCAAAATAATCCCGAATTAACAGAAGTTACGGCGATCGTTACAGCCACTCGCAGCCGGCAAAGAGTTCCGGTTTTGCGATCGAGAGTATCCCGCAGCCAGTGGCAAAAAGATTCGAGAATCGAACAGTGGACTCGATATTTTGCGGATGCTAAATTGCTGCTGGGATTCAGAGACAGCAATGTTTCCCCCGCAAATTCCAGGCCTTCGCAAACCATTAATGTACCTGCACCGAGTCGATCGGCATCCCGACAAAACGATCCGGGTTTTCGAGATGATTGAGAAATTGGGAATTGGGAATTGGTCATTGGGGATTGGTCATTGGGGATTGGGGATTGGGGATTGGTAACAAACAAGCAATAACTAATAATATCTTCTGTGGTGGTGGAGCGACCACAATAAAATTGGTTTGTAGTGAGGACTTTAGTCCTCAGATTTTTAGAGGACTAAAGTCTTCATTACAAACATCTAGATTGCTGGTAATTGACCGGACATGATAGAACCAATAACCAATTGTTAACCAAAAGATTCCCCTACTTTAATTAACCTTGAGGTTAACTATCCTTAATTTAACAGTGATAAATTTTTAGGTAAATCACGATTAGGGATGTTGGGTTGAACAGGAATTTATGTCTAAAATAACTCGCCGACAACTGTTAATTTTCTTCGGTAGCAGTGCAGCTACCACTGTGCTTGCACCTCAACTAACTCAAAGATTATTAGGCATCAATTCCACTTCGGCCGAAGCTGTTGTAAGTCCCATATCTTTGACTCCGTTAAGACTACCTCATCCACTGCCAGTTTATCAAGAATTGCCGAGCTTTATGCCGATCGCCCCAAACGGACAGGGGACGGTAATGGCGGCATCGCAGAATACGAGATTAACCAGTTACAGCGTGGTTGACGATGTGGTTGTACCCCCAGAATACGAACGATATGTGATTCTCCGCTGGGGCGATCGAGTTTTCCCGAATCTGGCTGACTATTTCGGCTACAACAACGACTATACCGGTTTTGTAGGGATTCGCGGCAGTAATGACGACGGCTATCTCTGGGTAAACCACGAGTACGTATCTTTCCCGATGTCGAAAATCGCGCCGGATACGCCGTCAGATGTGGCCTCGTTCCCCGCAGCCGATCGCGCCGTCCTCGGTATAGACTTATCCGTAAAAAATCAAGCTACCCTCGGCGAATTTCTGTACAATCTCGGTGGTTCGATCGTCCGCATCACCAAACAAGCTGACGGAAAATTTAGGGCGATCGCCCGCGATCCCCTCAACCGACGCATTCACGGACTTTCCGGCCTCGGAATCAACAGCCAGCGCAGCGACAAATACAAAGATGTCACCTCCTGGGGAACCAGACAAGGCGACGACAAATATCTCACAGGTACGGGCCCCGCAGCCACCCAAGTCTTCGCTACCGTCAACAGCGACGGGCTCGGAAACCGCATCATCGGTACAGCCTACAACTGTTCCGGCGGCACAACCCCGTGGGGAACAATCCTCTCCGCCGAAGAAAACTTCCAAGGTAGCGAAGCATTTTTCGTGGGAGTCCAGGAAAGCGTCAAACCCAACGGCGGCCAAACCAGCTACGCCAAGGGCACTACGGGCGAAGAATTCGGCTTAGTCGGCGAAAAATACGGCTGGATGGTAGAAGTCGATCCCCAAGATCCGAATTTCCGCCCCCGCAAACACACCGCTTTAGGCCGTTTCCGCCACGAAAATGTGGCGATGCGCGCTGAAGCAGGCCGCAGGTTAGTAGTGTACATGGGGGACGATCGGCGCGGCGGACACACCTGGAAATTTGTCAGCAACGGTACTGTCACAAATCCCGCAGATAAAAGCAACAGCCGCTTATTGGAAGATGGCATTTTGTACGTCGCCCAATACAACCGCAACGGTGCAGGAAGATGGCTGCCGCTAGCAATCAATAGCCCGACGAATCCAGTCAGTCCTTCTAAAGTTGGCGAAGCGGAATTAGCAAGTTTTGGCAAAGCTCAAAGAGATGCTAATACTCGCTTGCCCAAACGCAGCGGAATTGCAGCTCAAACAGAAGACGGCGGTTCTTTTGTAGTAGATACAACTAATGAAGCAACAGCACTTCCCGGCTACAGAAATAAAACTCTTGCTAATTTCTATGCCAGCCAAGGTGCGATTTTAGTTGATGCCTTTTTAGCTGCTAATTTAATCGGCGGTACTCCAACGGCACGGCCTGAAGATTTGGAAGTGAATCCTACTACTAAGGAAGTTTTCATTGCTTATACGGACGGCGCACCCGGTAGCGACGGTTATCCAGATTCCCGCATTTTTACTGTTGCTAAATACACTGCGGCCCTCAATAGCACTCAGCAGTCGGGAGGAATTTACAAAATAATTGAAGATAGTTCCGACGGTGCGGGTTCGACATTCCGCTGGCAGCGTTTTGTTCAAGGTGGAGAAGCGGGTGCGGTAGCTGGCGCGGGATTTGCTAGTGTAGACAATTTGGCTTTTGACACTCAAGGTAATATTTGGGGTGTCACTGATATGTCTACGAGCACGCACAACGGTTTTGATGTTGGTGCTGCTGGGAAGCCAAATGCGATCGACCACAAAAAGACTGGAAATATCTCGGATTTTACGGGTGTTTTCGGCAACAATTGGCTGTTTTACATTCCGACTTCCGGGCCGAATGCAGGTAGTGTAATTCCGTTTGCTCAAGGCCCGAACCGCTGCGAAATGACAGGGCCGACTTTTGTGGGAGATACGCTGGTGATTTCGGTGCAGCATCCTGGGGAAGATTGTCCGATCGATGATGGTACTGTACTGAGTCGGCAAATTGAAATGTTGGATTTGAGCGGTGCTGTTTTCAATCAAACTCGGGCTGTTTCGCGCGGGAGTTTGTGGCCGAGCAATATCTCGAATGATTCGCGCCGATCGCCGATGCCCTCGGTGATTGGAATTCGCCGCGTGCGAACAAGTCCCACTGGCCAGTTTGTTTAAATATGACTTACGATTGAAGCCGTAGAAACCGGGTTTTTTGCCCAGATATGTCGTCGCAGTCGGCAGATTAGGTAAAAAACCCGGTTTCTCGATCGATACTGTTTGTAGTGATGGTTTTATGGCCGGAAATGATATCATATCAAATCCGTTGATATCGGAATTATTATCTCTCTGTTCTCTTCCTCTGTGTCCTCTGCGCTCTCTGCGGTTAAATCATTCCAATGATATACTGCCTCAACACAGGTGGCAGAGTGTAACTACTTTCTTGTTGCTCTATCAAGCAGCGTCGCGATAGAGATTGCAGCGCATTTACCAAATCTGACAGCCCGATTGTATCATTTTCGAGCAATTTTGTGCGGTTGACTGGCTGACTTTCTTTCGCCAACAAAGAGATTACTTGTTTTTCTAGTTCCGAAAGGCGATCGAACTGCATCTGTAAAACATCTTTCAAATCTGACGGCAACAATATGGTATCATTTGGTAATAACTGATTCACGCCTCCTCCCAATTCTTGAATCAGAGTCGCCACGCTTTTTAACCATAGGGGGTTGCCTTGGTAGCGGTGAATGAGTGCTTCAGACATACTTAAATACTGCGAGAAAATCCTTAACTTATTGGAACAGGAAACTAGATAGCAGACAGATC
This sequence comes from Microcoleus sp. LEGE 07076, assembly GCF_015207455.1. Taxonomy (GTDB): domain Bacteria; phylum Cyanobacteriota; class Cyanobacteriia; order Cyanobacteriales; family Microcoleaceae; genus Microcoleus. The sequence continues at coordinate 20,649 of NZ_JADEWV010000019.1, read as the reverse complement.
GCCCGATCGCGCATCAAGAGCGAGATCCCTTTGTTGTTTCTGATGAGCGAGATCCTAAAAAAAAAGAGCGATCGCCCATAAGTCAAGAAATCATGTACACCTATATACCGATACTAAAAAGTTTAGGGCAACTGCAAAAAAAGGTTAATATAAAAAAAATTAACTTGCTTTATAAGTTAAATTAAATTCATGGGGAGCCTTTACTAATGACCCATTTCGGCATTATCTGTCCCGCCGACACCGGCCACCTCAACGTCATGATGCCTTTAGGAAACGAACTGTTGCGCCGAGGCCATCGAGTCACAGTAGTGGGCTTCCTCGATGCTAGACCGAAAGCCTTAGCTAGCGGATTAGAATTTCAGTCATTAGCTGAAGATGAATTTCCCCTAGGCTCAAACGTAGAAGAGTTTGCCCAACGAGGAAAACTTAGCGGACTGGATGCTTTGAAACATACTCTTCAAGCAGTGCAGAAAAGATTAGCTGTTATCGTCAGAGATGCGCCAAAAACTATTAAACAAGCTGGTATAGAAGCTCTACTCGTAGACCAAGTTTCAATTGAAGGAGGAACAATTGCAGATTTTCTCAACCTTCCTTTTATCACTGTTTGCGGTGCCTTAATTTTGAATCGAGAACCAAACATTCCTCCCATTTGCACTACTTGGCAATACAATCCAACTTGGAAAGGGCGCTTACGCAATAAAATCGGCTTTCGGTTAGTCGAACAGCTTGCAAAACCAATTCGCAAGACGATCGCCCAATATCGCGAAGAGTGGAAATTACCTCTCTACTCTCACCCGAATGATTATTACTCTAAACTCGCTCAAATCAGCCAGCAACCGCCTGAATTTGATTTTCCTCGGCAAAATTTACCGCCGCATTTCCATTTCGTCGGTCATTTTCACAATCCTGCACTGCGCCAATCAGTACCTTTTCCTTTTGAACGATTAACTGGGAAACCATTAATTTATGCCTCTATGGGAACTATTCAAAATCGCTTGTTGGAGGTATTTCAAACGATCGCCTCTGCTTGTGAAGGGTTAGACGCTCAATTGGCGATCGATCTCGGCGGAGGTGCGACTCCAGAATCCTTACCAAAATTGCCGGGAAATCCAATAGTTGTTGGCTATGCACCGCAATTAGAACTGCTGCAAAAAGCCACTCTCACGATTACGCACGCTGGGATGAATACAACTTTGGAATCGTTGAGTAATGGAGTACCATTAGTGGCAATTCCTGTGGCGAACGACCAGCCTGGAGTCGCTGCACGTATTGCTTACACGGGTGTTGGCGAAGTTGTTACATTGAAGGAATTGAGCGTTGCCAAACTGCGATCGGCAATTGTAAAAGTGCTGGCCCAAGAGTCGTATAAACAAAGGGCGATCGCCCTCCAAGAGGCAATTGCGCGATCGGGCGGAACTAAGCACGCTGCTGATATTATTGAACAGGTTGTATTGACTGGAAAACCTGTTTTAGCTCAAAAATAACCGCAGAGTTTCAATAAGTTTTATGTAGGCACTGGGAATCAAGCTTAAGCTAGATGTAATAACACTCTATAGCTTGTAAGAAAAAAATGCTTTATTCACTTTTGCCTAAATCTCAACTCAAAGTTCGGGTTTTAAAACAATTAGCAGCCGCTGTTTCGGCTTCTTTAGCCCTCAGTGCAATTACCACTTTGAAACCCTCGCCGATATTAGCAGCTAGCGATATCCCTCCCCCAAGTCAAACCTCGACTCAGCTAGCAGCAAAACCCGATTCTAGCTTGCAGCTAGGGCAGTTGCGTACCACTGTTCCCGTGCAGACAATGCAGCTCGATGGAGGTGGATTTATCCCGATCGCGATCGGCAGTATGATAATTATTCTAGTGCTGCCTTTATTTTTTGGCGGATTAGTCGTAATTGGCGATCGCGAAGTGGGAATTGTCAGTAAAAAGTTTAGCTTCGGCGGCAAGTCTTTGCCACCAGGAGATTTAATTGCCTTAAACTCAGAAGCGGGATATCAAGCTGACACTTTGCCCCCCGGCTGGCACTGGGGTTATTGGCCCATACAGTACAGCGTCCGCAAAGAATCTCTGACTGTGGTTCCCCAAGGCGAAATTGCCCTGATTATCGCAGCAGGCGGCGCATCAATTCCACCACAACGAATCCTCGGCAAATACACAGAATGCGACAACTTTCAAGATGCTCGCAAATTCCTGAAAGAAGGCGGGGAAAAAGGCAGACAATTAGGTATTTTAACAGGCGGCAGCTATCGAATCAACACGGCATTGTTTACCGTAATTACAGCAGCAAATGCTCCCAAACACGGAATGACAGCCGAACACTTAAAGCTGTACAAAATTGCCCCAGATAAAGTGGGAATTGTCACAACTTTTGACGGCGTTCCGATTCAAGATGGCGAAATTGCCGGCCCGATTATTCCGAACCACGACAACTTCCAAAACGCGCAAAAATTTATCACCGGCGGCGGGCGGCGCGGCTTGCAGGAACAGGTTTTGCTTTCCGGTTCGTGGAACTTGAATCCTTGGTTTGTCGGGATCGAGCAAGTCGCAATGACCGAAATCCCGATCGGCTATGTCGGCGCGGTGATTTCCTATGTCGGCAAAACCTCGGAAGATGTCAGCGGCGCTGCTTTCACCCACGGAAATTTAGTAAATGTCGGCAACAAAGGCGTTTGGGTAACACCTCTTTATCCGGGCAAACATCCGCTGAATACTCGCATTTTGAAAGTAGAATTAGTGCCGACTACTAATATAGTATTGAATTGGTCTAGTAAAACAGAACGGCACAGTTACGATTCTCAACTTTCATCTTTAACCGTGCGTTCTAGAGACGGTTTTGCCTTCGATTTAGAAGTAGCTCAAATTATTCACGTTGGAGCTTTGGATGCTCCGAAAGTCATCTCTCGCGTCGGTTCGATGCAGAATTTAGTAGACCACGTTTTGCAGCCGACAATCGGCAATTATTTCCGCAACTCTGCTCAAGCTTATTCTGTATTAGATTTTCTATCGGCAAGAAGCGGCAGACAAGCGGAAGCCGCCGAGTATATCAAAGCAGCTTTGCGTACCTACGACGTGCAAGCAATTGATACTTTGATCGGGGATATTTTGCCGCCCGCAGAGTTGATGCAAACTCAAACCGATCGCAAAATTGCAGAAGAACAATGCAAGACTTATGAAGTGCAGCAATTAGCGCAAACTCAGCGCCAACAATTAGTGCGAGAAACAGCTTTAGCTGAGATCCAGCAAGAGATGGTAAAATCCGAGCAAGGCGTGAAGATTTCTGAGTTAAAAGCGAATTCCCAGGTGAAACAAGCTCAAGGCGAAGCTGAGTCGATTCGGGTGAAGGGAAATGCTCAAGCTGAAGCTTATCGAGCGGGTGTTGTGGCTTTGGGCGGTTCTGGTTATACAGCTTTGCAGTTAATGCAAATTATAGGCGATCGCAACGTGCGAGTTGTGCCGGATGTTGCGGTTAGCGGGAATGGTAGCGGCGGCGGTTTGGTTGACGGTTTGCTGGGAATGATGATGTGGAATCAAACGGGCAAAAATGGCGAGAATGGCGGGGAATTGCCGATAGTTAAGTTGGAAAAATCGCAGCCTGTTGCTGTAGAAAATTTTCCTGATTTACCAGTAGCTAAACTGCATTCAAGCAACCAAGCAACAAGTAGCGAAGCCTGATATCAAATCCTCTCTTCATCGGAATGCTTCAGATATATATTCTCTCCCTCTGTGTACTCTGTGTTCTCTGTGGTTAAATCATTCCGATACCAGCGGAAACGATATGAGACTTTCCATGAGACTGAGATTGATTCGCTGTTTGATGAATTGCCATTTGACGACAAATATTTTAGTTAGGTTGTGTAGTTTGTAGTGAGAACGATCGTCCTATATGAAAGCTTTTAGTCAATAAAGACGAAATTTCTTACTACAAACAACTTTATGCAGTGGAAAGAAAACAGCCGGCGAGACGCTGAAAAAATCTGCAAGTTTTTGTATATGTTCGGTGGTAAGTTGACGCTTTTCATGGAGGATATCAGAGACAATAGACTCGGTTTTAAAAATAGGAACTAGGTCTTTTTGTCTTAGTTCAAATTCTTCGATCAAAGCCTTTAATAGTTCTATGCCGTAAATGTCAGGTATGGGTTCTAAAGTTTGCTCATACTCATAAACCAGGGTTCCTAGTACGTTTAGATAGTCGCGTTCGTCTGGAGTCAGTTCGCCTTTATCCAACAGAGAGTCGATCGCTTCTTGAGTTGCCATTAACTCCTCCTCACCAGTTATGGGTCGGGGAGGAAATGTTTTGAGTAGTTCGATATAAGCGCTAGAGTTGTTCATGTGATTGTTCGTTATTAAAAACAATATTATCATTTATACTCTCTGTTACGACAAATCGCAGTACAATCGATCGCAATATTGCATATGAGGAATCCCCATGTCAGAACAGTTTTCCACTGAGATTAGCGATCGCATCTGCACTCACATGAACGACGATCACGCTAGCGCCGTAGTTTTGTACGCTCAAGCCTATGGCGGCAAACCAGAGGCGACATCCGCTCAAATGCTCGCGATTGATGCCAACGGCATGGATTTAACCGCTCAAGTCAATGACGAAACAGTGCCTGTAAGAGTAAATTTCGATCGCACTTTAACAGACGCCGAAGATGCTCATCACACCCTCATTGAGATGGTGAAACAAGCCCGAAAAGTTGCTAACTAGCGAAATTATCCCTATTCTGTTATAATTTCAAGGTGCGTTCGTAGTACGGACTTTAGTTTGTTTAAATCCTTGATACGGACTAAAGTCCGTACTACAAACCTTTAGTTCGTTTATTTGTTTAAAAACTAAAGTCCTTACTACCAACAAAATATTTAACTTAGTTAAATTGATATCTAAAATCTTAAATAATATGACTGAAAAACACCCCCAAGTCCGAGAAAAAGATGGCACAAATGCCACTAAAAATAACCCTTTCGATGCCCTAATCAAGCGACTGGATTTGATGATTCGCGCCCGCTACTCGCTGCTGTACATTGTCGGCGCTGAGGAGGAACCCGTCGAAGTTGTAATTGCCCAAGTAGCGCTGCAAGTAACTCCCGCGCGCCGAGTGTTGTTCTGGGATATCGTGCGCGGCTGGGAAGACAACGGTTCTGCAAAAGGTTCGGTAATGGCGGCGCTCGATCGCATCGGCAAAACTGCTGTCGAAGAATATACCATATTTGTCCTGCGGGATTTGCACCCAATTTTGAGAGCTCCGTACACCGAAAAAAATGCTCCGGTAGTGCGGGAATTACGCAATTTAACGCGGGAATTGAAGCGCAGCAAAAAAACAATAATTCTTACTTCTCACTCCCTAGAATTGCCCGAAGAATTGAAAGAAGAAGTAACAGTAATTGATTTTCCATTGCCCAATGTCCAAGAAATCGACAGTTTAATTTCCCATATTGTGGAAAAGCCTGAACAGTTGCAAATTAGCGGTTTAGCAAAGGAACAATTAGTTAAAGCTTGTCAAGGTTTGAGCCGCGCTCGAATTAGGCGGGTTTTAGCTAAAGCTTTGGCAGCCAAACAGCTAATTAACGACTCAGATATTGAGGGAGTTTTGGAAGAAAAACAGCAAGCAATTCGCAAAACCGGGATTTTGGAGTTTTTCAACTCGCGAGAATCCCTAAAAAGTGTGGGCGGATTGGAGAATTTGAAGCAGTGGGTAAAGATACGGCAAGATGCTTTTACTGACGAAGCGCGCCGCTACGGTATACCCAATCCTAAAGGCGTTTTGTTAGTAGGAATTCAAGGTACTGGCAAATCTTTGTCTGCGAAAACAATCGCCTCGGAATGGCGTTTGCCGCTGCTGCGTTTGGATACTGGGAGATTGTTCGGGGGCGTGGTCGGGGAAAGCGAAAGTCGCGTCAGACAAATGATACAATTGGCAGAGGCGATCGCACCTTGCGTTTTGTGGATCGATGAAATAGATAAAGCCTTCGGCAACATTATCAGCGGCGGCGACGGCGATTCGGGAACTTCGCGCCGCGTATTCGGCAGTTTGATTACTTGGATGCAGGAAAAAACCAGCCCGGTGTTTATCGTAGCAACTGCAAATAACGTGCGAATTTTGCCGGCAGAGTTGTTGAGAAAAGGCAGATTTGATGAGATTTTCTTTCTAAATTTGCCGTCGGAATCGGAACGACAAGATATTTTTAAGGTGCATTTGCAGCGTTTGCGCCCGACTAGATTGCGCGACTTTGATTTGGATGTTTTGGCGAAATGCGCTAAGGATTTTAGCGGTGCGGAAATTGAGCAAGTTGTGATTGATGGATTGTACCGGGCTTTTGGCACTTTTGTAAACGGACAGCGCCGGGATTTGACGACGGATGATATTTTGAGGTCGATCGAGGATACAGTACCATTAGCTGCGATCGCCCGATCGCAAATTGAAGATTTGAAGCGGTGGGCGGCCGAAGCCGGCGCGAGAACAGCTTCTAACGATACTCGATTGATTGATGAATTGAAGCGCTACAGCCGGCCGCTGGGAGGAGATGCGATCGACAATTAACTTAATTTGCGTTTGCAGCATCAGAATCCAAGTTCTTTATAAATGCGGACGCTCAGTCGTCACTACGAACCTGAGCCCTTACCTCATCAATCATTCCCAATCTCAAATCTCAAATCGTAAAACCGAACCTGCCCAGACGGATAACACCCTAATTCAAACATTAACATCTTAGTTACATTTCGTTACCATAGGAACACGGAGAAAAAAAACTCTCGCCCATAATATAAGAGGTAGCCAATTATGAACGGTACATTTCGCGTCGGCAACCTGTTTGGAATTCCCTTCTTTGTCAACGCATCTTGGTTTCTAGTTCTGGGTTTAGTAACTTGGCAGTACGGTGGCCAATTAGCCTTTCTGTTTCCCGCATTAGGCCCCGTAGCGCCCTGGATGCTGGGATTGTTCACAGCTCTGCTGTTATTTGCTTCCGTCTTAGCCCACGAATTAGGACACAGTTGGGTAGCCATCAAACAGGGAATTGGCGTGAAATCAATTTCGCTATTTCTGTTTGGCGGACTGGCTAATTTAGAAAGAGAATCCAAAACCCCAGCCGAAGCATTTTGGGTCGCCATTGCAGGCCCGTTAGTCAGCTTATTTTTGTCCGGTTCGTTAACTGCGATCGGCATCGGTGCAGGCCTCACAGGCCCGGCAGCCGCCATCGTCGGACTTTTAGCTTCCATCAATTTAGTTCTGGCTTTATTTAACTTAATTCCCGGTTTGCCCCTCGACGGCGGCAACATCCTCAAAGCCATTGTCTGGAAGATTACCGGCAACCCTTACAAAGGCATAATTTTTGCTAGTCGCGTCGGTCAAATCGTTGGTTGGATTGCCATTGCTACAGGCATATTCGGTAATATTTGGAATCTAGTCATTGGTTGGTTCTTGCTGCAAAATGCAGGTCAATCCGCACAATACGGTACTGTTCAAAACGAACTAGCAGGGCTGACAGCCGCAGATGCTGTTACCGCCGAAAGCCCGATCGTCCCAGAAAACTTGTCGCTCAGAGAATTTGCCAACAACTACGTGATCGGTAATGCTCAAAACTGGCGCCGGTATTTGGTAACAGATGATGCCGGACAACTCGTAGGGGCGATCGAGATTGACGAGCTTAAAACCATTCCTACCGGAAGCTGGCCCCAAGTTTTGGTGAAAGAACTCCTCAAGCCGATCGAATTTTCCACAACCGTCAAACCAGAATTATCCCTCCTCGAAGTCGTCACCCTCCTGGAACAACTTAAAGTACAAGAACTCCCCGTCATTCGCGAAAACGGTGTCCTCGTCGGACTTGTAGAAAAAGCTGAAATTGCCCGCCTGCTACAAAGACGAGCTCAAGCCAACCCTGTTTGATACCCTCAGATACTTGACAAATAACACCACTTTTCCCAAATAATCCAACTCTCAGGAAGATCCAAACTCTCGTACTCATCACTCATACCCAATTCTGCCATCGACAAAAATCTTCAATTCCAAGACATCGAAAATGGTATAATAAATAACCCTCTCGATTCCCCTTACCAAAAGGGCGATCGGGGGGGTTAACTGTAGGCTCACACAACTCAAGTAAAAAATTAAATTATTAGCAGCAAATCAACGATGATAATTATAATAGTCTTTTAATCAACTGAGCGAGGACGTTATGCCATCTCAGGAGTTTTTATCTCAATCCGACACACAAGAGTCAAAAGTTCTCCCTGCTCTCACAAACAATATATTTCCGGATGAGTGTGAGCCTCAACCAAAAGCTCAATTAAAAAAATCAGAGCTAACCGTTTCCGCAGCTCAAGATATAATTTACAAATTTTTTATAAATCAGATGGACTACTCAGCATCAGAAGTAGTTTTTCAAGAATTTAAAAAAATATTTATCGAACAAACTGCTCCAGTCAACCCCAAAGTAATTCAAGCCCTCCACACAATCATTGAATTAGACAGTCAACAACAATTCAACAACTTATTTAAACGCTGCTGCTACATCTTAATAAATAACTGGACAAGTCAGAGAAAATACCAACTTGCTCGCGACTTAATTCAAATTATTAGCGAGATAACCCTCACCGAACTCCACCCGGACAATTGTCTCAAAATACTGAGAGTGTGGGTGGCAAACTTTATCAAAACCCAACACTACGAAGACCTTAAATTATCTGTATTAAAGTACGACGACTACCATCCAGTAGAAAAGAAATGGACTTTTCGCTATCAGCCTTATTTACTAGCCACTCAATATCTAGATCCTAAAAACACCATCGAAGAACGCCAAAATGCCAAACTATTGTCGCAGCAGCTAAAAGAAAAGTACAAATTCGATTTAGCCATGTATACATCGCGCTCTCAGTCTGGCACAGCCCAATTAAAAGATTTTTATAATCCCACACTTTTAGGAGATGAAGCTCTGCGTTTAATCAAAATAATTTTGGTCAAGCGAGGCTCATTAAACTATCGCAACTTAGCCAATATTTTTCTCGATCAGATTCAAAATATTACCTACAAGCGGTTTAAGGAATCTCTGATTAAGTATTTATTTTATTACGATCAAACTTTCTATGTTACAGAGATTGACCGCGAACAGTTAATTAATATTTTACAAAATTTTCATCCCGAAAATGATGAAGAAACTTTGACCAGTAGCCTGCATCTGAGAACTTGCAATTATCTAATCAAATCCTTGACTGTGGAACCTTCCGGGGAACCTACAGCCTTATTTCTACTGTGCGCCGCTCAACTAAATCCTTTAACATTAGCAATTTTGATGCTCAAAATTATTTTGATTTCTGCCTATTCCCGAACCTATTTAGAACTTTGTTTGGCTCGATTAATTGAATACTATCAGGATAAATCGGCTGATGAATGTCAGTGGCTCGTGAATTTTTTAGAAGTTTGTCAGATTGCTCTAACTATTTATGAAAAAAATGTTCAATACAATCTAGTGAATATGTCACAAAAGCATCAAGAAGAACAGTCATTTGTTGACCTTAATGACTGTCGAGTCTTTTCGCAACACAAACAAATTCAACCAGAGAAAGATTAGTTAGTTGTTAGTTGTTAGTTGTTAGTTGTGAGTTGTTATAGCAATCCTAAATGATTATACTCGTTACTCGTTACCAGGAAGAGCCTGGTAACGCAGATAGGCGAGGCTCTGCCTCCATTTTCGCAGGCGAGGCAGAGCCTCGCTGACATCGGTTCCCAGGTAGAGCCTGGGAACCAGTTATTGAAAATCATTTAGGATTGCTATAGTTGTTAGTTGTTAGTTGTTAGTTGTTAGTTGTTAGTTGTTAGTTGTTAGTTGTTATACTAAATCAGGGTAACATACCCCCTTTATCATGCGGCGGTTGAAACCGCGTCTACACAAACGATGTCGGCCCCAAGGCCAACAGGTTCATAAAGGGAATCCAAACCAGGATTTGGTATTAGTTGTTATTAGCTAATGCCAACTACCAACTGCCAACTGCCAACTGCCAACTAGCAACTGCCCAAGTCATCATTCATTGGCTGTGGCTGACGCACCTACAGCTCAATTTCTGTAATTAAATCAAGTATTTTTTGATAATCAAAATTATCTAAATGATTCATCAAAACTCCGGCAAAAACTTCATTCTCGCTTCGGATTTCCTCAATAGTTGTAGCAATTAAGTCGAAGTCTGCGTCGCGCAGTGCTTGTTTGAGATTGCTCGTCCATTCAGGAGAAACTTTCGGCTTCGACTCAAGCGTAAATATTTCACCACTGTCGAATACTTCTTGTTTGACGGTAGTTGAACTTTCAGAAAAATCTGTGGCTTCAACTGGAGCGACTGCTGTCACAGCTTGAATGTCAAACTTAAATACTGTACCTCGTCCCACTTCGCTCTCGGCGGTAATTTCGCCGCCCATTAATTTTATGAACTCGCGGCTGATATTTAATCCTAAGCCCGTACCTTTTTGAACTTTTTTTCCCGATGAACTTTGCACGAATAATTCAAATATACTATCTAATTCTTCTGGGTAAATGCCAACTCCTGTATCGGCAATTTCAAAGTTGATCAAAACTTTTTGGGAATTTTCCTGTAAATTTAAATTTTCTCCTTCTACAGGCTTGGTGTTTCCTTCTTGGTTCGCTCTGACGGTGACTGCTACCGATCCTGTATCGGTAAATTTAAGTGCATTTTCTAATAGATGAATTAGCACTTGTCGCAACTTGACATCATCAGTTTGCAGGTATTGAGGGACATCGGAGGAATAGTCAATGATTAATTTGATTTTTTTATTTTTTGCGGGAATTTGGAACATATTTTGCACGTCGCCCAGCAAGCGGTACAAGTCAAAGTATCTGGGGTGGAGTTTCATGCGTCCACCTTCAATTTTAGATAAGTCTAAGATTCGATCGATCAGTTGAAGCAGGTGTTCTCCGCTGCGGCGAATAATTTTGATATTTTCTTTTTCCGGCAAACTTAAATTAGCGCTGGGTTCGATTAATTGAGCGAAGCCGAGAATGGCGTTGAGGGGGGTTCGCAATTCGTGGGTCATGTTGGCGAGAAAAATGCTTTTAGTTTTGTTGGCAGCTTCTGCGGCTTCTGCGGCTTGTTTTAGTTCTTGTTCTGCTTGTTTGCGATCGCTAATATCAAGTATTACGCCGTGCCAGACAATATCTCCATTTTCGCGCAATTCCGGTCGAGAATGACCTTGCAGCCATTTGAGCTTTCCCGATGCTGTGACAATCCGCCACTCGTGGACAAATGGTTCGAGATTTGCGGCACTGTTGACAATCGCCTCGAAGTGGCTGGGACGATCGTCCGGGTGCATTTGTTCGTAGAGTAAAGCAGAGTTGTTCTGGATTTCCTCCGGCTCTAATTCTTGAATTTCTCGGCACATCGGACTGATATATTCCATCTTGACAGAGCCGTCAGGATGCTGTACGAATATGTAAAGTTCTCCGGGAACAGTGATTGCTAGTTTCTGAAACAGAGCTTCGCTTTTTTGCAAGGCTATTTGTGCTTGTTTGCGATCGCCAATATCAATCCCAAATCCAAAAAGAAAGTCAAAATTGCCATTTTCATCCAAAACAGGCGTACCGTGCCACTCGACTAACAAAGTACGCGAGGCGTAGCTATCCCGTAGGGAATCGCCCTTGGTGAGAATCCGGTGCTCGTTAACCGTTTGTTCCGGGCCTGTGACGCGCTCAAAAATCGAATGCAATCCGGCTCGATCGCTCTCGGGTACAAATGTAGCTAAGTAATCTTTGCCCGCAACTTCTGCTGCAGTATAACCGACAGCTTGCAGCATACAATCATTGGCAAGCAGGATTTTACCCTCCGAGTCGATCGCCACAAAAAAAATCGGAGAATTTTCGATAATTTTTAAGTTAAAATCCCGCTCTTTGCGAATAATTTTTTCAGCTTGCTGGCGCTCCTCAATTTCGAGTTCCAAACGGGCATTGATTTGAGCTAGCTCGATCGTCCGCGAGGTTACTTCCGTTTCCAGGGTACGGTTGTAGTCTGCCAATATTTGCTCTCCTTGTTTGCGCGCCGTGATATCTTGAAACACAATAAGTACGTAAATCACATTCCCCTCAGCATCAAATATTGGCTGCGAGCGCACTTGCAAGGAAATAACTTTCCCATCCCGACGCACATCCATATCTTCTAGGAACATTTCTTGGCCCATCACGGCGCGTTCAAAGGGCGAATCTTCGATCGGGTACAGCTTATCTGTTCCCGCTACATAAAGTTGATAAGTTTCTGAAAGTTCTTCAGGGGTTGTATTTTCCACCGCCCCTTTACCAGTAATTTCTCCTCCCATCGAATTCATAAAAATCGCGCTACCAGCCGGAGTCAGGGCTATCACCCCAACCGGCAAGCTTTCTACCAGCTTGATAAATTTTTCCTCGCTGGCGGCCAAAGCTTGAAAGGAATTTTTCAGTTTCACTACCATCTCGTTAAAAGATTGGGCTAATTCCCCTACTTCATCAGCGCGACTCACCGCCACAGTGCGATCGAATTGTCCTTTAGCGATATCTTTGGCAGCTTCGTTGAGGTGCAGCAGCGGCTGCGTCACCCATCTAGCCACCAGCACTCCGGCAATTGTCGATACTAGCAGCGCCAGCGCGCAAATTAAAATGGTAGTGCGGGTATTTTTGTTAATTTTCCCCATGAAATCGGATTTGGGAACTGCCAGCACGATCAGCAAGTTCAAACCGTAACTACCGGAAAACGGCAGCACTTCCACAAAATATTCCTGCCCGTCTCGGCCCAATTTCAGTTGCTGCCGCTGCTTAATGTTGCCCCATCCCCCGAAGCGATCGTACAAATACTTGGCTGCGGTGCGAATCACAGGAGTTTGGCTGTCTAAAACATTCAGCCGCTCAAATTCCTGCTTTCGGGCGATCTTTCTGAAGGATGATTCTTGACTCGAACTTACAACCAGCAAGCCCGATCGTTCGATCGCGAAAATTTCTCCAGTGTTGCTAACCTTGAGGCGAGCGAGATATTGCTGAAGTTCCCAGAGCGAAAAGTTTACTGCACAAACTCCCAGCAATTTACCATTTCGAGCGCGAATCGGTTGGCTGACAGCAATAAAAACTGTCTCCGGACTAAACCCCCGATAAATGCTCGTCCAAATCGGTTTGTTAGCTGCGACAGCTTCTTTGTACCAGGGGCGCAGGCGGGCATCGTAGGTTCCCGGTTCTGTGTTTAATTTGGCGGTGCGAGCGCCTGTGCCGTCTGTAGCGTAGAAAATATTCTGATAGTTAGTAGACTTGTTAGCCGCGACAATTTGCAAGCTGTTGTCCTTCGGGTTGCGCCAAATGCCGAGAAATTCTCCTGATTCAGAACCCAGAGAAATCCGCTGAATGCTTTTAAACGATCGCATTTGTTCCCAGAGAAACTTCTCTCCCCGAGGCTGGGGCTGTCCTAACTGTAAGTTTAATTGAGCGCGGTCGATCGCTTCAGCATTAAGTTTATTTATCCACTGCGTATTTTCCACAACAGCAGTCAGTTGTTCTTCAACTCTGTTCCCCGTCTGGGCGATCGATTTCTGGGCGATTTCTTCGACTGCTGTTTCGGCGCTGCGAAACGAAAAATATCCCACAATCCCGACTGCTGCGACGATTTGCAGTACAAAACAGGCAACTAGAACGTGGCGCAGGGGTATTTTTGTTGGCTGTTGGGAAGTTTTGCTCGCGAATCGGGGCAACGGCATAGGCTGGTGACTAATTGCTCTCTAATACTTTAACTGTTCGAGCCCCTAATTTCTACTTACGGGCGATCGGAGCTGTTTGCTTGCCGTCAAAACAAGTCCCACACAAGCAAAATCAGGAGCGATCGCAGGACTTATACAATTTTAGATTAAAGATTTTAGAAATAGAAGAATTGGGAATGAATTATGCTGCATGGATTTGGAACAGGCCCCAAGCACTTAAATTCTTATTTTCATGGGATTACGCACTGTTAGCTGACCATTCCTCCGCCTTTTTCTGGCTTTGTTCGCTTTCCTAGCTCAACCCAACCTACTTCTTCCGTCAAACCTGTTCCCGACATCCGTTACATCTGAGATATTGCAAGCTGCGAGTTAAATCCGTTAAATGCATTATCAAATCCCCTGCTGAGCATCCATCCGTTACATCTCTTACATCCGCTACACAATCCGTTCAGGAATGAGAATTAAATAACTTGCAATCTTTACTGTTCTTGTGGGATGGGTTCTCCCGCCCATCCCACAAACTCGTCTAAATTATTTAATTCACGATCCTAAGCTGTCGGACAAATAAACATTGTATGTTCAGGGCGATGCTCAGAGGAACCGCCCACTCATTCGGGGAATTGTTTTTTGACCGATAATTTATATGCCGCCACAGCTTACCGAACTTGTCTTCAACAGTAGTTACGAGGAAAATCCCCCGCTTCTCCAAACAGATATAGCGAGGGGCGAGAATAGGTATTCTCAGAAAATATAAAGTAGTGGCAGTGGCTTTTGTCGAGCCATTGCCATCTATAGAAGCCATACTGTTTTAGGCACACAGAAAGATTTCAGAGCTAACTCTCGGCTTGCACTCAATGCTTGAAATCAAACCCACCAGTTCCAGCAAAAAGTCAAAGCAAATCGTCCAGGCTTAGGATACTTCTTCGCGATCGATTTGGCGCAGGTGAATGTGCTTGCGTCCCAGAGAGATTTCAAATTCATCTCCTGGCTGGAGTTCCATTTGTTTGGTATAGGCAGCTCCAATCAGTAAGTTGCCGTTAGATTGAACGCTAATCCGATAGCTGGCAGAGCGTCCGCCGCGTCCGTTGCCATTTTGCTTCCCGTCTAACTGAATGCCTTCTGCATCAATCAGCGCATTCAGGAATTTCATCATGTTAACCCGTTCTACGCCGTTCTTAGTAACGGTATAGTAGCCACAGGCTCTAGCCTTTTCTTCCTTGGTAAGGTTCTCTAGGTCTTTGACCTTTTGGATCAGGTCTTCGCCTTCGAGGGGTTCGATATTTTTCTTTTTCGCCATCTACTGAGTCCTGAAATATTCAACTGGTGTACGGAATTTTTCTCGGTTGGTTTTGGGTTAGACCAAGAAACTTTAGCTTTATAGCCGGTCGTAAAACCATATTACACCTATCGGCTCAATTGTTAACCACTATTGTCTAAATATTTTTAACAAGGTGCAGTCTTTCTTGAGGAGTAGCAGCAGTCGGTGCGAACAATCTCTAAACTCAGTAGCATCAGCTATCAGCTATCAGTTAGCTAAATATTTGCCCCAATATTAAAATCCCATGAAGTTAACTACACGCGGACACTACAGTGTCAAAGCATTACTGGATCTAAGTTTGCAACCTCAGTTCGGGCCGACATCGGTGAAATCGATCGCGAACCGACAGGAGTTACCGGCTCCGTATCTCGAAAAATTGCTGATTGAAATGCGACGAGCCGGTTTAGTCCAATCAGTTCGGGGCTCCCAAGGAGGATATCAATTGGCCCGCGAGCCGGCTCAAATCTCTTTAGGACAAATCTTAGAGGCGGTAGGCGAAACTATTGAACCTTTACCTCGACATTCTCCCGACGCTTCCCAAGCAGAGGACTGGGTTACATTCAGTTTGTGGAACCGATTGCACAAAAAACTTGCCGAAGCGCTGTACACTATTTCCCTCGAAGACTTATACTATGATGTCCGCAGTTGGCAAGCGGCTCTGGGGGAAGAAACTAGCTTTATCATTTAGATGGTAAGTTGATTTATTTGATCGCTCTTCTAGCAAATATGGACGAAACACTTGTTACCTACTCGGGCACCACAGGCTGCGGTGCTGTAGGCTTCCGAGCCGGCGCCAACAAACACCAAGCATCTGATTGCAACTGCTCTATCTGTAAAAAGAAAGGATTTTTGGCAGCTAATTGTGCGCCCGGAACCTTTTACGTTGCTGTGCGGCGAAGATGTTTTGACAACCTATACGTTTAATACAGGCACCGCTCAACATACTTTCTGCCGGATTTGCGGGATTCACTCGTTCTATCGTCCGCTCGCGCATCCCGATCGATTCGATGTCAACATCGGCTGTCTTGACTCTGATGCGGTTTCGCACTTTCGGAGCCTACGCTTTGACGGTGTTAATTGGGAGCAGAACGTACACTTGCCGGACAATGAAAATAATCTCAGCATTTAAAATCACACTTCAAAAATCCAACTCCGCTCTGGGTAACAGCGGTTAAAACCAGCTCGACCGATCGACGAACCGACGGACGGACTATCAAATTTGACACAATATATAATGATGTCGGCTCAATTTACTGTTTTGATTTTAGCTGCGGTATTGGATTATTCGATCGGCGATCCTTGGGGTTGGCCGCATCCGGTGCAGGCGATGGGTTGGGCGATCGACCGCTATACTCGGCTCGTGTTTAATATATCGAATCATCCCGCAGGTAAAATGTCTCCCGCTGGCGATCGTCCCGCTGTGGTCGGGCGCAAACTGCTGCTGCGATGTGCTGGTACAATACTAGCGATCGGGCTGATTCTAGGCAGTTATACTGTCAGTTGGTCGATCGTCCTTGCTGCTAGTTGGGTGCACCCACTTTTAAGTATTGCCCTGCAGACCATTTTGCTCGCAAGCTGTTTTGCCGGTCGCAGTTTGAGGGCGGCTGCGGAGGATGTGCTAGCACCTTTAACTGTTGGAGATTTAGTCAAGGCGCGGGAACGGTTGAGTCTTTACGTCGGCCGGGATACCGAAAACTTATCCGAGCCAGAAATTCTGCGAGCTCTGTTAGAAACAGTAACAGAGAATGCAGTCGATGGCGTGATTGCCCCGCTATTTTATGCCTTAGTTGGGTTCGCTCTGCCGCATCTATTATTAAGTTTTACCAATGTGCCGATCGCTCCTGACTCGATAGCAGCAAGCGCGATCGTTTCCTTGGCGATCGCTTACAAAGCAGCCAGCACATTAGATTCTACCGTCGGCTACAAAGAAGAGCCATACACTGATTTAGGATGGTTTAGCGCCAAACTAGAAGACGTGCTGACATGGATTCCTTGCCGGCTAACAGTGATTACTTTAGCCCTGATATCTGGCAAACCAATGTACATTTGGCAGATTTGTCAGAGAGATGCTGTGAAAGATGCCAGTCCCAATTCCGGTTGGAGCGAGTGCGCCTACGCGGCTATCTTGGGAGTACAACTAGGAGGTACAAATTCCTATCGGGGAGTTATCAAACACAAACCGCTCTTAGGCGAGCCGATTCACCCGATCGCCCCGGAACAGATTTGTCAAGCTTTGCAATTAACTCGGTATTGCTTTGTGATTTGGTTGGGACTATCATTAGTTTTTTATAGTTCATGGTGTTTTGTCCGCTAACTGCTGGCCTCACCTGCGGACAGAGACATACCTGCGACAGGATTCTGGGATAGCAAAAAAAGTTTTGACGTGAGTAGTTCAAACCCCCAGACTCATCTGTCAAGTCAATCTAAAATCTCAAATCTCAAATCTAAAATTGTTCGATCGGCCAACAGCCAACAATTAACTCGCAGCAAAACAATGACTAAAATTATCAAAATTTTATCGCCGGATGAAGTGAGGCGCACTCTCACCCGCGTTGCTTCCCAGATTGTCGAAAAATCTCGGGAACCCTCGGAGTTAGTGTTGTTGGGGATTTATACTAGAGGAGTGCCATTAGCTCAAATGTTGGCAGCTCAAATTGAAGTCCTCGAACAAGTCAAAGTATCCGTGGGCGCTTTGGATATTACGTTTTACCGAGATGACTTGGATCGAGTGGCGATGCGGACACCGGCTAAAACAGAAATTCCGTTCGATTTGACGGGCAAAACCGTTGTGCTGGTAGATGACGTTATATATAAAGGCAGAACGATTCGAGCCGCTTTGAATGCGGTAAACGATTACGGGCGGCCGGAGAAAATTTGGTTGGCGGTATTAGTCGATCGAGGCCACAGAGAAGTACCGATTCAGCCGGATTTTACGGGTAAAAAGTTGCCGACAGCAAAGGAAGAACAAGTTAAGGTTTACGTTCAAGAATATGACGGGCGCTACGGAGTGGAATTGATTAAGGGTTGATACGGTTGTCGTTGGCGACGGCACCATAATTTTTTGAGTCAGGGTGGCTAACCGTCCCCAAGATCGATCGCGCGTCTGGTTGGCGAGTGCACCCTCACCTCAGAAACCCGGTTTCTCGCAACCGATCCGTCCAAAACTAAGATCTTCCCACCAACCGAGTCTTGAACCTCGGCGGAGCGTTGTGATTGATTAAAAATCGGATTAAAAATCGGCAGTGCAGGAGTTGAACCTGCCTGGGGCGAATTATGAGTTCGCTGCCTAAACCGCTCGGCCAACTGCCGTAAAATTGCATTGTTTGATGCAACTAAAAACTAATTATAACATAATTTCCCAGTTCGTGCTAGAACTAGAGAACAAAAATCAAAATCTTGAGATTTGTTGAGTCCCCGATCGCCCCGAACGCCTCTGCGCTGTAAGATCGATCGACCGGACAAAGCATTTTCTACGACTCGGCATAAAATTATAGGCAATGGCAGTGAATTCAACAGTAGTGCTGACTCTAATTCTGCTGGTTCTAATGTTTGGAGCAGGTGTGACGAGTTCTGTTTTGGGATTTACTACAGGTAGAGAAGCCTTGAAAGGAACGACTCAACCCGATGTTCGCCCCAACAACTATGCAGGCACCGGCAAGCAAGGAACTGTGGCTAGCAAAGACCAAGTGAGCATTTTGAAAGAAACAGACATTCTGAAAACCGTCAAAGCGCGGGTAGAAGGTCGCGAGCCAGAAAAAACAACCGATCGAGCAAACACTAAACCAGCCACAGCCAAAAAACCTGCAGCACAAAAGGCCAGCGCCAAGTTTCCCCTAAACAGTCGCGACGGGGGAGTAACATTGGAAGTGAGCGCGGCCAGTCAGCGCGGCAACTCGATGCTGCTAGACGTGAGCATGAAAAACGAAGGCTCCCAAGCTGTGAGGTTTCTCTACAGTTTCTTGAACGTCACCGACGACCGCAGCCGCGCCCTTTCGGCGACTGCTGAGGATTTGCCGGCGGAACTGCCCGCCAACGGGCAGGTGTATTACGGTACGGTGAGTATTCCCACAGCTTTGCTGGAAAATGCTAAAGAAGTTTCCCTGACGCTGACAGATTATCCAGGTCAAAAATTGCAGTTGCAAATAGCTGGCATTCCAGTAGCGAAGTAAGACAAAAGGAGCAAACGCTCCAGGGATTCTGAAGTTCGATCGAGAAAGTTGTTCTAGGAAGAACTGTGTCACTTTTAGGGGCGAGAGTGCAGGAGATAGCTGATTTACCCGCGATGACTTGGGCAGAGATGGTGTCGCGGTTGCTCTCAGTGCTGCTGCTGATTGCGATAAATGCTTTTTTTGTGGCGGCTGAGTTTTCGATGGTGACGGTACGCCGATCGCGCATCAATCAGTTAGTGGAAGCTGGCGACATTGCAGCTCTAACTGTTCAATCTTTGCAGAAAAGTATCGAGCGATTGCTCTCAACAATGCAGTTGGGAATCACTCTTTCTAGTTTAGCTCTCGGCTGGATTGGAGAAGATACGATCGCCGTGCTAGTCAAATTTGCGATCGCCACTTTGCCGCTGCCAATTTATATCAAATCGGCGCTGGCCCATTCTTTGGGAATATCAATAGTAACTTTTTTCCTGCTAGCTTACCTGCAAATCGTACTCGGCGAACTCTTTCCCAAATCTGTAGCCTTACTTTATTCCGAACAGCTAGCCAGAAGTTTCGGGCCTCCGACTTTATTGATATCCCGTTTGTTCAATCCGTTTGTGTCGTTTCTAAATCAATCTACTCGATCTCTCTTGCGGCTTGCGGGTATCGAATACGACGCAACCCATCGGCCGGTTACTCCCGAAGAACTGCAATTAATTATAGCTACTTCCACCGAATCCAGCGGCTTGCAAGCAGAAGAGCGAGAATTGCTCAACAACGTGTTTCAATTTGGCGAAGTTTGGGTAGAAGAAGTAATGGTGCCGAGGCCCAGCATTGTCGCACTTCCCAAGACGGCCACCTTTCAAACTTTGCTCGACGAAATGGCAATTTCCAACCATTCCCGCTATCCCGTGACGGGAGATTCTTTAGACGAAATTATCGGCATTATTGGCTTCAAACAACTTGCAAAACCTCTAGCTGAAGGTTTGCTATCTCCCGACACAGAAATTGTAACTTGGATGAGTGCAGTGAGGTTTGTGCCGGAGATGATGCTGCTGGGAGAATTGCTGCCTTTGATGCAGCGTTCGTCGGAAGAAATTGCGATCGTCGTCGATGAATTTGGCGGCATTTCCGGGTTAGTGACGCTGAGGGATTTGATAGCGGAAATTATCGGCCGCACTTACGAGTCGGGCGACAGCAAAGAAATTGCTTTGCAAGTATTGGACGATCGCACTTTTTTAGTACAAGCGCAGCTAAATGTAGATGATGTCAATCAAATATTGAATTTGGATTTGCCAGTAACTGACGAATACCAAACTATTGGAGGTTTTTTGAGCTATCAGTTGCAAAGAATGCCGGCTGTTGGGGAAGTTTGGTGCGGCGAAAATGTGGAACTCACGGTTGTTTCTGCGTGCGGGCCGCGGTTGGATCAACTTCAAATTCAGTTGTTGGAAGGGGCGGCGGGCGATCGAG